>NZ_CP019420.1:305136-610272 GCF_001984215.1 Mycobacterium sp. MS1601 | reverse complement strand
ACGTCAGCGGCGTGACACCGCTGGAGGGATACCTGGCCACCAGCCCGGGCGGTGTGTACGCGGTGCTGGCCACGGCCGTGGAGACCGGCTCCGATGTCACCTTCATCGTCGCCGCCCAGGTGCTGCGCATCCTGGTGATGCTCTTCGCCGCGCCGTGGATGGCCCGCGGGCTGGTCAAACTGACCGCGCGGTTCGGCGCTCAGAGACGAGAGATCACCGAGGACAAGAGAGAGCCCATCGCGGTCGCGGACTGACGGCCGGCGTCCAGCACCTCGGCGTGGCTCAGCGGCTCGCCGGTCATCCCGGCGGCCAGGTTGGTCACCAGCGAAATGCCCAGCACCCGTGCGCCCGCCGCTCGAGCGGCAATGGTCTCGTGCACCGTCGACATCCCCACCAGATCGGCACCCAGGGTGCGCAGCATCCGGATCTCCGCGGGTGTCTCGTAGTGCGGGCCGGGCAGCCCGGCGTACACGCCCTCGGCCAACGTCGGATCGATCTCGCGGGCCAATTCGCGCAGCACCGGGGAGTACGCGTCCACCAGGTCCACGAACTCCGCGCCGACCAGAGGTGAGCGTGCCGTCAGGTTGAGATGATCGCTGATCAGCACGGGCTGGCCCACACTGAAATCGCTGCGCAGTCCGCCTGCGGCGTTGGTCAGCACCACGGTCTGCGCGCCGGCCGCGCACGCCGCCCGCACGGGATGCACCACGTCGGCCAGGTCGTGGCCCTCGTAGGCGTGGATCCGGCCCACCAGAGCCAGCACGCGGTGGTGTCCCAGCGGGATCGACAGCACCCGCCCGCCGTGCCCGGCCGCCGTCGGTGTCGTGAAGCCGGGCAGCTCGGACATGGGGATCACCGCGGTCGGCTCGCCCAGCACCTCGACCGCGGGCGCCCACCCGGACCCCAGCACCACGGCCACATCGTGGCGTTCGACGCCGGTGCGCTCGACGATGGCGGTTGCTGCGGTCAAGGCTGCTTCGGCGGGGGAGTTCACGAACGGTGAGCGTAACGGCCCTCGGTGGCCGGGACAGGTCACACCCATGCCAGTGGGATACTGCTGGGATGCCCGATGTCCCCGCGTCCTCGACCGTCGAGGACGTCATCCGTCGCCGCCGCGACGACCTGGTGGCGTTGTCGCATGCCATCCACGCCGAGCCAGAACTGGCCTTCGAGGAGTACCGTAGCTGTGCCAAGGTCCAATCCTTGGTCGCCGAGCGGGGATTCGCGATCACCGAGAAGGTCGGCGGCATCGACACCGCGTTCCGCGCGTCCTTCGGCAGCGGGCCGCTGGTCATCGGGGTGTGTGCCGAATACGACGCACTGCCGGAGATCGGGCACGCCTGCGGGCACAACATCATCGCCGCCTCGGCGGTGGGCACCGCGCTGGCGCTGGCCGATGTCGCCGACGACCTTGGCCTGACGGTGGTCCTGGTGGGCACCCCCGCCGAGGAAGCCGGCGGCGGCAAAGTGCTGATGCTCTCTCGTGGGGTCTTCGACGACATCACCGCCACCGTGATGCTGCACCCCGGTCCCATCGACATCGCCGCTGCCCGCTCGTTGGCATTGTCGGAGGTGTGGGTGACCTACCGCGGCCGTGAATCTCATGCCGCGGTGGCGCCCTACTTGGGGGTCAACGCCGCCGACGCGGTGACCGTGACCCAGGTGGCCATCGGCCTGCTGCGCCAGCAGCTGCTGCCGGGACAGATGATGCACGGCATCGTCACCGAAGCCGGCCTGGTCCCCAACGTGATTCCGGCACGGGCACAGCTGCGCTACACCATGCGCGCCGTCGAGACCTCGGCGCTGCAGAACCTCGAAGAACGGATGGCCGGCTGCTTCCAGGCCGGTGCCGTCGCGACCGGATGCGAGTACGACGTGGACGAAGCCTCCCCGATGTATCAGGAGCTGACGCCCGACAGCTTCCTGGCCGAGACGTTCCGGGCGGAATTGTTGCGGATGGGCCGGACCCCTCTGCCCGCGGAGATGGAGGCCTCGCTGCCGCTGGGCAGCACCGACATGGGCAATGTCACCAAGGTGATGCCCGGTATCCACCCGGTGGTCGGCGTCGACGCCGGCGGGGCGAACGTGCACCAGCCGGGGTTCGCGGCAGCCGCGGCCAGCCCCAGCGGTGACACCGCGGTGGTCGAGGGCGCCATCATGCTGGCCAGGACTGTCGTCGCGCTGGCGGAGTCGCCGACCGAGCGGGACCGGGTGTTGGAATTGCAGGAGCAACGCGCATGACGATCACCGATTTCACCGAGTCCTGGCTGGCGTCCAACTACGACGACCTGGTGAGCTGGCGCAGACACATCCACCGTCACCCCGAACTGGGTCGACAGGAGTTCGCCACCACCCAGTTTGTCGCCGAACGGCTTGCCGACGCCGGACTCAATCCCAAAGTGCTGCCCGGCGGTACGGGTCTGACCTGCGATATCGGACCTGAACACCGGCCGCGGATCGCGCTGCGCGCCGATATGGACGCACTGCCGATGGCCGAGCGCACCAACCTCTCCTTTTCCTCCGAGGTGCCTGGGGTGGCACACGCCTGCGGGCACGACGCCCACACCGCGGTCCTGCTGGGTACGGCGCTGGCGCTGAACTCGGTGCCGGACCTGCCGGTGTCGGTGCGGCTGGTGTTCCAGGCGGCCGAGGAACTGATGCCCGGCGGCGCCATCGACGCCATCAATGCAGGTGTGTTGACAGGAGTGTCGCGCATCTTCGCCCTGCACTGCGACCCCCGGTTGGCGGTCGGGCGGGTAGCCACCATCCCCGGGCCCATCACGTCGGCGGCTGATTCGCTGGAGATCACCTTGCATTCGCCGGGCGGGCACACGTCGCGCCCGCACCTGACCAGTGATCTGGTCTACGGCCTCGGGACACTGATCACCGGTGTGCCCGGCATCCTGTCGCGGCGGGTCGACCCCCGGCACAGCACGGTGATGGTGTGGGGCGCCGTCAACGCCGGTGTGGCCGCGAATGCCATTCCGCAGTTGGGCACGCTGGCCGGTACGGTGCGCACCGCCAGCCGAGAAACCTGGCTGGAGCTGGAAGGCCTTGTCAGCGAAGCGGTTTCGTCTCTGATGGCACCGCTGGGCATCGCGCATTCGCTGAAGTACAACCGGGGTGTGCCGCCGGTGGTCAACGAAGAGATCTCCACCCGGATCATGACACACGCCATCGAGGCCATCGGCCCGGACGTACTGGCCGACACCCATCAGTCCGGCGGCGGTGAGGATTTCTCCTGGTACCTCGAAGAGGTACCCGGCGCCATGGCACGGCTGGGGGTGTGGAGCGGGGTGGGACCACAGCTGGATCTGCACCAGCCCACATTCGACCTCGACGAGCGTGCGTTGGGAGTCGGCGTGCGGGTGATGGTGAACCTGGTGGAGCAGAGCGCCGCGTTCTAGCTCGGCCGCCGGACGGGCGGTTCAGGTGCTGGTGCCCGGCCCGATGTTGCGGGCCGGACGGGTGCGCAGATCATGGACGTAGTCCGCCGGTGCGCCGGCGATCTCCGCGGCGTCGGCCATCACACCCAGGTACCGCGCGGACGGCATCCCGCCCTCCCAGGCGTCCAGGACGTACAGCCATGCCAGTACGGGATCGGTTGTGGTGTCCGAGGTTTCGCGGTGCACCCGGCAGCGGATCTTCTTGTGCACACCGAAGTCGGAACCCTCCCAGCGATCCAGGTTGATCTCGTCGTCCGGCGTCATGTCGTAGAGCACCACGAAGACCTTCGACAGCGGGTCCTCCACGAGGGTGGCCAGTGCACCTTCCCAGCCGATGTCCTCACCGCCGAAGGTCAGCCGCCAGCCGTGCAACCACCCGGTGCCTGCCATCGGTGAATGTGGCGCGCGCTCCTGCATCTGCTCGGGATGCATGTTCGACCCGTAGGCGGCGTAGATCGGCACCCGATGAGCTTAGTCAACAAGCAGGGGCCGGCCCATACCTGCGCCTGTTCTTCGCCGTACGCGCCGATGGCCTAGGTTTGAACAGTGCCAACGCGCATCGTGATCATCGGCGGCGGCCCCGCCGGATATGAAGCAGCCCTGGTGGCCGCAGCCCGAGGCCCAGAAGTACAGGTCACCGTCGTCGACTCCGATGGACTCGGCGGCGCATGTGTGCTGTTCGACTGCGTGCCGTCGAAGACCTTCATCGCCTCCACCGGCGTGCGCACCGAGTTGCGCCGCGCCGAGGGTCTTGGTTACGACATCGGCATCGACGCCGCCAAGATCGAGCTCACCCAGATCAACAATCGGGTCAAGACGCTGGCCCGCTCCCAGTCCGCCGATATCGGCAGCCAGCTGCTGAATCTGGGCGTCACCATCATCGGTGGCCGTGGCGAGCTGGTCGACGACGTCTCCGGCATGGCGCACCACCGCATCAAGGTCACCACCGCAGATGGCAAGACCGGGGTGCTCAAAGCCGACATCGTGCTGATCGCCACCGGCGCCAGCCCGCGGGTGCTGCCCAACGCTGTGCCCGACGGCGAACGCATCCTGACCTGGCGTCAGCTCTATGACCTCGAGGAGCTGCCCGAGCATCTGATCATCGTCGGCTCGGGCGTCACCGGCGCAGAGTTCTGCAACGCCTACACCGAACTCGGGGTCGACGTCACCGTGGTCGCCAGCCGCGACCAGATCCTGCCGCACGAGGACAGCGACGCCGCGGCGGCGCTGGAGGACGTCTTCGACGAGCGTGGTGTGACGTTGGTCAAGAATGCTCGCGCCGACTCGGTGACACGCACGGAGCGCGGCGTCACCGTGAAGATGGCCGACGGCCGTGTCGTCGAGGGCAGCCACGCCCTGATGACCGTGGGCTCGATCCCCAACACCAAGGGTCTGGGTCTCGAGCGCGTCGGCGTCGAGCTCAAACCCGGTGGCTACATCCCGGTGGACCGGGTGTCGCGCACTCCGGCCTCGGGCATCTACGCCGCAGGCGACTGCACGGGACTGCTTCCGTTGGCGTCGGTCGCGGCCATGCAGGGCCGCATCGCGATGTATCACGCGCTCGGTGAGGGGGTGTCTCCGATCCGGTTGCGTACGGTGGCGTCGGCCACGTTCACCAGGCCCGAGATCGCCGCCGTCGGCATCCCGCAGACCGCGATCGACGACGGCAGCGTTCCGGCGCGCACGATCATGCTGCCGCTGAACACCAACGCTCGCGCCAAGATGAGCCTGCTGCGACACGGCTTCGTGAAGATCTTCTGCAGGCCGGCTACGGGCGTGGTGATCGGTGGTGTGGTGGTGGCCCCCATCGCCTCGGAGCTGATCCTGCCGATCGCTCTGGCCGTGCAGAACCGCATCTCGGTGACCGACCTGGCGCAGACGCTGTCGGTGTATCCATCACTGTCAGGGTCCATCGTGGAAGCGGCGCGACGGCTCATGGCGCACGACGACCTGGATTAGCCGACGTAGCCTGGACAACGTTGCGACGAGTAACGAGGAGTGCGCGTGACGGACGTCGAACTCGGCACCGGGTCGTTGATGGGTCCTGCAGAACGCCAACGAGCATGGGAGCGCCTGGGCAACGAACAATTCGATGTGGTGGTGATCGGCGGCGGCGTGGTGGGAGCCGGGGCGGCCCTGGACGCGGCCACCCGTGGCCTCAAAGTTGCCCTGGTCGAGGCGCGTGACTTCGCCTCCGGCACCTCGAGTCGGTCTTCTAAGATGTTTCACGGCGGGCTGCGCTACCTCGAGCAGCTGGAGTTCGGCCTGGTCCGCGAAGCCCTGCACGAGCGTGAGCTGTCGCTGACGACGCTGGCCCCGCACCTGGTCAAACCGCTGCCGTTTCTGTTCCCGCTGACCAACAGGGTGTGGGAGCGCCCGTATGTGGCGGCCGGGATTTTTCTCTACGACCAGTTGGGCGGCGCCAAGTCGGTGCCCGCGCAGAAACACCTGACCAAATCGGGTGCGCTGCGACTGGCACCCGGGCTCAAGCGGAGTTCTCTGATCGGGGGGATCCGCTACTACGACACCGTGGTCGACGACGCCCGCCACACCATGACGGTGGCGCGGACCGCCGCGCACTACGGTGCCGTGGTCCGCACGTCGACGCAGGTGGTGTCACTGCTGCGGGAGGGCGACCGGGTGATCGGGGTGCGGATCCGTGACTCCGAGGACGGGGCGGTCACCGAAGTACGCGGGCACGTCGTGGTCAACGCCACCGGTGTGTGGACCGACGAGATCCAGGCGCTGTCGAAGCAGCGTGGCCGGTTTCGGGTGCGCGCCTCCAAGGGCGTGCACATCGTGGTCCCGCGTGACCGGATCGTCAGCGAGGTGGCGATCATCCTGCGCACCGAGAAGTCGGTGTTGTTCGTCATCCCGTGGGGCACGCACTGGATCATCGGCACCACGGACACGGACTGGAACCTGGACCTCGCGCATCCGGCGGCCACCAAGGCAGACATCGACTACATCCTGAGCCACGTCAACACCGTGCTGGCCACCCCGTTGAGCCATGACGACATCGACGGCGTGTACGCGGGGCTGCGGCCGCTGCTGGCAGGCGAGAGCGAAGAGACCTCGAAGCTGTCCCGCGAGCATGCGGTGGCCTCACCCGCGCCCGGCCTGGTGGCCATCGCGGGCGGCAAGTACACCACGTACCGGGTGATGGCAGCCGATGCGATCGATGCCGCGGCACAGTTCATTCCGGCGCGGGTGGCGCCGTCGATCACCGAGAAGGTGCCGCTGGTAGGCGCCGACGGCTACTTCGCGCTGGTCAACCAGACCGAACACGTGGGTGCTCGTTTCGGGTTGCATCCCTATCGGGTGCGACATCTTCTGGACCGCTACGGCTCGCTGATCGACGAGGTGCTGGCACTTGCGACCGACCGGCCCGAGCTGCTGGAGCCGATCACCGAAGCGCCGGTTTATCTCAAGGTGGAGGCGGCCTACGCGGCCGCGGCCGAGGGCGCGCTGCACCTCGAGGACATCCTGGCGCGTCGCATGCGGATCTCGATCGAGTACCCGCATCGCGGTGTGGACTGTGCCCGCGAAGTGGCCGAGTTGGTGGCGCCCATCCTGGGCTGGAGCGCCGAGGACGTCGACCGCGAGGTTGCCACTTATGTCGCCCGCGTCGAAGCCGAGGTGCTGTCGCAGACCCAGCCCGACGACGCCTCCGCAGACGCGCTGCGCGCCGCCGCACCCGAGGCCCGCGCCGAGATCCTCGAACCGGTGCCTTTGACTTGATTGGACCACTGCCGGACCGGGATGGCCTGGGGCCGACGAGGATTCGGTTGCGTGGGGGAGCGGTGCTGGTGGAACTGGCCTCCCGATTCGGCGATGCCGCCGCGGCCAAGGTGCTCGGTGGTGAGGTGGTGGCCGCCGACGGTGCCGTGGTGACCGCGACAACGGTGATGGCGCCGGGAGAGTTCGTCTACCTCTACCGTGACCTGCCCGACGAGGTGGAGGTGCCGTTCGACATCCCGATCCTTTACCGCGACGACGATCTGGTGGTGGTGGACAAGCCGCACTTCTTGGCGACCATGCCCCGCGGCCGACATGTGGCCCAGACCGCCTTGGTGCGGCTGCGGCGGTCCCTGGGGATGCCCGAGCTGTCGCCGGCGCACCGGCTGGACCGGTTGACGGCAGGGGTGCTGATGTTCACCTGCCGTCGAGAGCTGCGCGGCGCGTACCAGACGCTGTTCGCGCGCGGCGAGGTGCGCAAGACCTATCTTGCTGTTGCGCAGGGGATTCCGACAGTGGAACTGCCCACGGTGCTACGAAGTCGGATCGTCAAGCACCGTGGTGTACTGCAGGCGGCGCACGAGCCGGGCGAGCACAACGCCGAGACTTTGGTGGAAAGCCTTGGTGGACAGCGGTATCGACTCTCCCCGCGCACCGGACGCACGCATCAGCTGCGGGTGCACATGTCCTCGATCGGTGTGCCTATTGTTGGTGATCCCTTGTACCCCAATGTCATCGACGTCGTTGATGGCGACTTCAGTACACCGCTGCAGCTGTTGGCGCATACGTTGGAATTCGACGACCCGTTCTCGGGGGAGCGCCGCCTCTTCACCTCGCGGCGTGCCCTTTCAGCGTGACACCCAGGGCGTCGAACGTAGCTCTTGTGCGGCATAGGCGGAAGTGGTCTTGTTAGGGGCCCTAATTGCTGAGAGAAGGATGTGGAGATGCGTACGGCACTGAGTGCGATGACGGTTCTGCTGGCTGGCGCGTTGATCGGTGCCGGTGTCGCCACCGCCGAACCTGCGCCACTCGCGCCGTCCGCCGACCAGTTGCAGGCACAGTTGCAGAAGGTCCTCGACCGGAGCCTGCCGGACTCCGAGCGTGCTGCCGAGCTGCAGGGTGGCCTGGCTGCGGTGCCCACCGCCAACAACATCGCCGGGGTCATGGACCAGTACAGCTCGATGATGTCGTGGCGGGTCCAGAACGCCTCCCTCAGTGGTGATCAGGTGAATGCGCAGCTGGCCGTGACCGTCCCGATCTTCGGCACCAAGACCCACGACATCTACTGGGTGAACTCCGACGGCGCCTGGAAGCTCAGCAATCCGTCTGCGTGCGTCATCGCCCGCGACGCTGCCGGCGTCGACTGCACGGTCTGAGAGTTTCGGGCAAAGGTGTGCACGGGCACGTGTCATGGCCGACGATATGGGCATGCTGAGCAAGCTCGGATCAGGGTGTGCCGCGTTGTTGGTTGCCGTCTCGACGTTCGGTGCGGGCGTGGTGACAGCTCCCTCGGCCGAGGCGGTCTGCGGCTCCATCGGTGGCCGGTTCGTGGATGTGAGCGGTTGTTCGGATCCGTTGTCCGAACTGAACTATCTGCCACCGCCGCCGCCTCCTCCGCCACCGCCGCCGCCGGGCGCGCCGCCGCCTCCACCTCCACCTCCGCCTCCGCCACCTCCGCCACCTCCGCCGGTGTACGTAGATCCGACGCCGAACGTGGACGTCTGTGCCAACGTGGGCAGGCGCATCAGCGTCAGCGGGTGTATCTGACGGGTGTCCTGGGGCGTCGGTAGCACATGGTTACCTGCGTTAATCTTGCGGTAACCGGCTGAGGCGTTTCCTCCTATTACTCTCTGTTTCACCACAGAGGATGAGGAGGCGACGTGACCGAGACCACCGCAGCAGCAGGCCCGACATTCCAGGTGACATCGGATTTCTGGCGTGAACTGCCGCAGATGCCGCTCGAAAAGTATCCGGGCACCGAGGGTTTCATCGACGACGTCTATGTCAATCCCGAAGGCGTTCCGATGTGTTCGGGCTACTTTGAGCTGCGCCACACCGACGCCGCGCTGGATTACTTCTACGACTACGACGAGATGAAGGTCGTTCTGGAGGGCGAGTTCCGCCTCGAGAACGTCGACACCGGTCAGGTGCAGATCGCCAAGGCCAAGGACGCCATCTTCTTCCCCAAGGGTTCGCGGATCTTGTTCTCGACGCCGGATCGTGCGCTGGCGTTCTACGTCGGATACCGCTCGTTCGCGCCGTGACGACGTGACTCTGACGGCACCTGCTCTCGAGACCTACCGGGTGCAACCCGGTTCGGTCACCGCGCTCCGGGTGTACCCCGGTGATCACCTGCACGTCATCGACAGATTCGGCCGTCAACCCGCCGAACTGACGGTACTGTCGGCCAACCCCCGGGCACTGCCCGACGCCGGCGCCGACGCGCCAGCCACTGTGGTCCGGGGGCTGTCCGCCGGGGACGACGAGCTGGGTTATGCGGCGCAACGCATTCTGACGATGTTGGCGTCCTTCGGGGTGGCACCGGAGCAGGCGCGCGCCACCCGGATGTTCGGCGGGCACACCCATGCGGGGGCGCAGGTCGATTTCGGGGTCGACGACGACGCGGTGCTGCTGCTGGCGGCCCCTGCCACCCCGATGCGCCTCGACAGCCCCGAACCCAATCCGCCGTCAGAGCTGTGGGTGCAGGTGCGCCGTGGTGACCCCACCCGGGTGGAACGGGTGGAACTGCCCGCGCCACTGGCCGAGCCGCTGCTGGATCTGCGCATCGACGCGTCCACCGCGTGTGACTACCAGGTCAAAGCAGGACAGTTCATCCAGATCATCGACGTCGAAGGCCGACAGTGCTCGGACTTCCTGGCCTTCGATGCCCGCGCCCTGCAGGACGGCCTCGAGTACGGATTGGACGCCACCACCACCCGCACGATGGTGGGCAGCGCCTATCCGAAGCCGGGTCTGTACGGGAAGTTCTTCGACCCAAGGGGCAGGGCGCTGGTGGAGGTGGTACGAGATACCGTGGGCCGGCACGACACCTTCGGATTGGCCTGCAACGCCAAGTACTACGAGGACATGGGCTATCCGGGGCACATCAACTGCACCGACAACTTCAACAATGCGCTGTCGGCCTACGGGGTGGGGCGCCGTACCGGCTGGCCCGCGCTGAATCTGTTCTACAACACTGCTTTTGATGCCCAGCATCACTTGGTGACGGACGAGCCCTGGTCGCGGGCCGGTGACTACGTACTGCTGCGCGCCACCTCGGACCTGGTGTGTGCGTCGTCGGCGTGCCCGGATGACATCGATCCGGCCAACGGCTGGGTACCCACCGATGTGCATGTGCGCGTTTATGATTCGACCAGGAGGTTCTCCGTGGCGCTGGGCCACCGCGTCACCCCGGACTCTGAGACCGTGCTGACCAAGAAGACGGCGTTCGCGCCGCGCACCGAGGGGCTGACCCGTCACTTCACCGAGTACGCCGGCTACTGGCTGCCCAGTGTCTTCAGTGCCGAGGGCGCACAGCAGGAGTACTGGGCCTGCCGTGAACGTGCTGCGGTGATGGATCTCTCGGCACTGCGCAAGTACGAAGTACTGGGCCCGGATGCCGAGGCGCTGTTGCAATGGACGCTGACCCGTGACATTCGCAGGCTCTCCCGGGGCCAGGTGGTGTACTCGGCGATGTGCAACGACACCGGCGGCATGGTGGACGACTGCACCGTCTTTCGGCTGGGTGACGACAACTTCCGGTTTGTCGGCGGTGATCCGTATGACGGGGAGTGGCTGCGTGAACAGGCCGCCGCCCGCGGTCTGGATCGGGTGTGGATCAAGGATTCCAGCGACCACCTGCACAACATCGCGGTGCAGGGTCCCGCCAGCCGCGATCTGCTGGCGGAGGTGATCTGGACTCCACCGACCCAGCCGACGCTGCGTGAGCTCGGGTGGTTCCGCTTCCTGATCGGGCGCCTAGGCGGGCCGGATGGGGCCCCGGTGCTGGTCTCCCGCACCGGCTACACCGGCGAGCTCGGCTACGAGGTGTGGGCGCATCCGAAGGACGCCCCGGCTGCCTGGGACGCGATGTGGACCGCCGGTGAGCCGCATGGGCTGGCCCCGCTGGGGCTCGATGCGCTCGAGATGCTGCGAGTGGAAGCGGGTCTGGTGGCCAAGGGCGCTGAGTTCGACGACCAGACCGACCCCTATGAGGCGGGGGTGGGATTCACGGTGCCGCTGAAATCCAAGAGCGACGATTTCCTGGGCCGCGACGCGTTGGCCGAACGCAAGGCGCACCCGCAGCGGGTGCTGGTGGGTCTGCGCCTCGAGGGCAACGAGACTGCCGGGCACGGCGACTGCGTGCACCTGGGCCGCAGCCAGGTGGGAGTGGTCACCAGTGGAGTTCGATCACCCATCCTCAGCGCCTCTATCGCCTTGTGCCGCATTGCTGTCCAGCATGCACAGCTCGGCACAGAAGTCGAGATCGGCAAGCTCGACGGCCACCAAAAACGCCTCCCGGCCACCGTCGTCCGGTTCCCGTTCTATGACCCCGACAAGATGCGACCACGCTCTTAGGAGACCTCGTTATGACCCGTACGGCGATCATCGGAGCCGGCCCCTGCGGCCTGGCGCAACTGCATGCATTCGAACTGGCGCGTGCCGGGGGTGTTGATGTGGGCGAAGTGGTGTGCTTCGAGAAGCAGAGCGACTGGGGCGGTCTGTGGAACTACTCCTGGCGCACCGGACTCGACGAGTACGGCGACCCCGCCCACGGCAGCATGTACCGCTACCTGTGGTCCAACGGCCCCAAGGAGTGTCTGGAGTTCGCCGACTACACCTTCGACGAGCACTTCGGCGCACCCATCCCGTCGTTCCCGCCGCGTGAGGTGCTGTTCGACTACATCACCGGGCGCGCCAAGAAAAGCAATGTGCGTCAGTACATCCAGTTCGACACCGCGGTGCGCCACGTCACCTTCGACGACGGTCTGTTCACCGTGACCGTGGAGGCCCTCGAGGACCGGACCTTGCACTCCGAGCAGTTCGACTTCGTGATCGTGGCCTCCGGTCACTTCTCCACCCCGCACGTGCCGGATTATCCCGGCTTTCAGACCTTTCCCGGCCGCATTCTGCACTCCCATGATTTCCGCGACGCGTGTGAATTCGCCGGCAAGAACCTGCTGGTGCTGGGTAGCAGCTACTCCGCCGAAGACATTGCGCTGCAATCCCGTAAGTACGGCGCCGCCTCGGTCACCATCGCCTACCGGCACAATCCGATGGGCTTCGGTTGGCCGGACGGGATCGACGAGGTGCCCGCCTTGGTGCACGTCGACGGGCGTACCGCGCACTTCGCCGACGGCACCACGCGTGAGGTGGATGCCATCGTGCTGTGCACCGGCTATCAGCACCACTTCCCGTTCCTGGACCCGTCGTTGAGGCTGCGCACACCCAACAACCTGTATCCGGCCGGGTTGTACAAAGGTGTGGTCTGGACGGCCAATCCGAAGTTGTTGTACCTCGGAATGCAGGATCAGTTCTACACATTCAACATGTTCGACCCGCAGGCCTTCTTCGCCCGTGACGTGGTCTTGGGCAAGGTGGCCATACCGCCGGTCGAGGTGATGACGAGCGACACCGCCCAGTGGCTGGAACGGCTGCCGACATTGACCACTCCGATCGAGATGATCGACTACCAGACCGACTATGTGCGCGACCTGATGACGTTCACCGACTACACGTCATTCGACTTGGACCTGGTGCGTGAGCACTTCGTCACCTGGGAGCACGACAAGGACGAGAGCATCACCGGCTACCGGGACAAGTCGTTCAGCTCGCCGTGTACCGGGACTCGTGCGCCGTTGCACCACACTCCGTGGTGGGACGAGATGGACGACAGCTTGGCGACGTTCCTGCGCACTCCGTGACGCCGGCGCCTGAACTAGCGTTGGCAGCTGGGACACCAGTACGAGACCCGGTCGCCGTCGGCATCCCTGGACACGGGCGTGCCGCACCGGCGGCAGGGTTCGCCACCTCGTCCGTAGACCCACAGATCCTGGTCACGTCGGGTGTTGCCGGTGGTGGTGCGGTTGACGCGCGAACGGTTGGCCCACAGCATCTTTTGCGCTCGGGTGACCAGACGGAGAGGGTCGGCGACCTCGTTGACAGCGGTGCAGGGGCGTAACCCGAACAGGAAGCACAGCTCGTTGGCGTAGACATTGCCGATGCCGGCGAGGTTGCGTTGATCCAGCAGTGCCGACGACAGTGGGCGCTGCGGATCGGACATCAGATTGGCGACGGCCGTCTCGGCTGACCAGTCGTCGCCCAGCAAGTCGGGACCGAGGTGGGCCACGGCAGACATGTCGTGGGCGCGCTCCAGTACCTCGAGGATGCCGAGGTCGATGCCGTAAGCGACGCTGTCGCCGGTGGCCAGAACGATCCGCACCTTGTGCCCGGGTCCGCGGAAGCGGCCCACTTGCCAGCTGCCGTCCATCTTGAGATGGGAGTGGATGCTGGCATCGCCCACCCTGATGAACAGGTGCTTGCCCCGGGCGAGCACCTCGTCGACCACCTGCCCACTGAGATCGACGGCGGCAAACCGTGGCACACGGACGTCACAGCGGGTCAAGGTCTTGCCCAGGAGTGCGGCACGCAGCTTCTCTGCAGTGCGGAACACGGTATCGCCCTCAGGCATGACGCCCAAAATACTCCCGGGCGCTACGTCGCCCGGGAGTATCGGTGGATGTGGTTAGCGGGTCACCAAGCGCCCATGGGCGGGTCGAACACGAACGAGCCGTTGGACTCGAGGTTGAACGGCGACGCGGTGGTGCCGGGAACCGCCATGATCGAATCGTGGAGTTCACCCTGGGCATTGACCTCGCCCATGTCCGCCGAGCGGCTCTCGCCGAGGCCGCGGGCCTCACCGATGGCTGTGGAGCGCAGCGAGTTGTCATCGATGATCAGCGCCTGCCGGCTGGTCACCTGAGGTGTCGGTGCCATTTCCTCCACTGCCGCGCTGGCGGTGGCGCTGCCGAGACTCATGAACGCTGCTGAGACGGCCAGCGAGCCGAAACCGAGCACACCCAGCGTCTTGATGCCGCTTGAGTTGATAGCCATCGAGCGTTTCCCTTTCTCCGTACAGTGAGCAGATGGTCGTCACTGCGAAAAGGACGCTACCTGCCATAACGCAGCGCTGAGTTGCCAGGAGCCGCATTCCCAACATGCTCACAGGCAGTTTCCATGAAGCGGACAGCGCACCAAAGATATTGACCCACAGGAAATTTAGAAACTCACAGGGATTTCCCAGTCAACGTCGAGTTTGATGACAACTTGGCGTGGTGCGGTAGCCCAAGTGGTGCAGCGGGTCACCAGGCGCGTCTTTCGGTGTTCGCGCTGAAAGAACTGTTGTCCAAGGCCTTTGGCGAGGGTGGCCAGGATGTCAGGGGTACTGCGGCCGGACGAAGGCCCTGATGCTGCCTGGCTCAGCTGTCGGTGCGCACCGGCGTCAGCGTTTCGAGGATGACGGCCGCCATCCGGGCGAATAGGGCGTCGCTGGTGGGTCTGGAAACACGCAAGAGTGCTGCGCCCTCGTAGAGCGCGAGAATGGCGTCTGCCAGTTCGCCGACGTCGGTGTTGATCCGGCGGCCGGTGATGGCGGCCGCGTCGGTGATCAAGGCCGCGAGCTTGGAGGTGAATCGTGCTCGGTGTGTGGCGAACTCGGCTCGAACATCGGCCTCGCGGGCGGCGTGCACGGTGAATTCGGCCAAGGCCAGAAACCACCTGTCTCCGCCGGCGCCGCTGTTGGCGGCGTAGTCGAGCAGCAACGGAACTGCGTCGACATCGGCCGGGGTGGTGTCGAGCAGGCGGCGTAATTCGCCGAGAGTCTCATCGGTCTTGCGGTCGTATACGGCCAGGAACAGCGCTTCCTTGGTGGGGAAGTTCGAGTAGAACGCTCCTCGTGTCAGGCCGGCGGAAGCGGTGATGTCGTGGATCGACGCCTGGTGGAACCCGCGGTCGAGAAACAGGGTCAGGCCGGCGTCCAGTACCGCTGCGATGGTGATCGGCCGGCGTTTTGTCGGCGACTTGGGCATGGATCCGTATAGTACAGTCTGTATCCGATACGTGGTGTATCCGTTATGGAGGGGAATGGGCATGAGCAAGCACGAACGAAGCGAATCGCTGCTCGAAGGCCTACGTGATGCGGTGTCACCGCGCACGCTGGTACTCGGTCTCGGTGTGCTGCTCCTGCAGTTCGCGTTCATCCTGTCCTACATCGGTGCCTTCCACGCTCCGACGCCGCAGCACATCCCGGTCGCGGTGGTGGCGCCTGCGCAGGCATCACAATCCGTGGTCGATCGACTCAATGCCATTGCAGGACAACCACTTGACGCCAGCGTGGCCGCCGATGAGGAAAGTGCGCGCCGTGCGCTCGGTTCCGCGGAAACATCGGCGGTGTTCCTCGTAGACCCCACTGGATCCAACGACCGGCTGCTGATCGCCTCGGCCGGTGGCACGTCGGTGTCCGGTGCCGTGGAGCAGATCTTCGACCGGGTTGCCCAGTCCGAGAACCGAACTGTCACCGTCGACGACGTGGTGCCGCTGGAATCCGGTGACGGGCGAGGGCTCAGCGGTTTCTACCTCGTCGTCGGATGGGCCGTGGGCGGCTACCTCTTCGCATCGATGCTGGGGGTCGCCAAAGGCGCTCGCCCGGCGACATTCCCGCGGGCCATCTGGCGGCTGGCCGCGACGATTCCCTACAGTCTTGCCTCAGGCATCGGCGGCGCCGTGGTGGCGGGTCCGGTACTCGGTGCGTTGACGGGGCATCTGTGGGCGCTGGCGGGAATCGGAACTCTGGTGGCGCTCGCCGCGGCGACCGTGACGATGGCGTTCCAGATGTTGTTCGGCACTTTGGGCATCGCGCTGACGGTCTTGGTGTTCGTGATCCTGGGTAATCCGTCGGCGGGCGGCGCTTACCAGCCTGCACTGTTGCCGCCGTTCTGGCGTGCACTGCACAGTTGGTTGCCCAACGGTGCGGGCACGGACGCGGTGCGCAGGATCGTCTACTTCGGCGGGGACGGCCTTGCCGGGCCGGTGTCGGTGCTGGTGGTGTGGTCGGTTGCCGGGATCCTGCTGAGCCTGGGTTCCTCGGCGCTGGTGAGTCGGCGCCGGGCCCGTGCTGTCGCCCGGCATCGCCATGATCTGCACGAGGCGCAGCTGACCCCGGCCTGATCACCGCAACCGCAGACCTCGTGGTGTCCTGCTGAAACCCGCTGCGGCAAGCGCAGCCGACACCGCCGCATGGTCGGCGCCGGGGTCCAGCACCGCGGCGCCGTTGATGCGTTCCACCAGCAGCCCGTCCACTCGGCGTTGGGTCACCAGGTCGGCGAGCACCGCGGCCGCGGCATTCAGGGCTTCGGGGTGGGCGGTGAAACTGAGCAGTGAGCGGCCACCCCGCTCCAGGAACCAGGCGAGCTCGCCGTCCACCAGCACCACCAGCGCCCCGGCTTTGCGTCCCGGCCGGTGTGCGGTGTCGGCCTCGGTGTCGCGCACCGGCCATGGCAGAGCGGCGCCGAACGGATTGGCCGGGTCAGTAGCGGCCAGGGCCACCGCGGTGCGCTCGCCGCGGTCGCCGTCGACCGAATCGGCATGTGTGCGCAGTCGGTCCACGGTGGCGGCCGTCGAGAACTGCGCACCACCCAGCGACTCCACGAAGTAGCCTCGCTGGCAGCGGCCGCTGTCCTCGAAGGCCGAGAGCACCTTGTACAGCGTGGCGAATCCGCCGGGTAGGTTCTCGCTGGCCACAGGGCCTTTGGTCAGCACGCCGTACCGGCCCAGCAGCAACTCGGCCGAGAAATGGGCGCGCAGTGTCGAATCGAGTTCGGGGGCCGGCAGTGCGGACCATCGTCCGGCCACACACGGGTCCACCGCACGGGCCTGCGGGTGGGCCACGCTGTAGCGCGACAGCCGCGGCGCGCGCCGGGTGCGGTGTGTCGCGGTGGCCGCTCTGCGGGCCCCTGGTCTGCGGCCTCCCGACAGCAGTGCCCGGACCGGAGCGAAGGTGTCGCCGGTGACCCACCCGGCCCAGATGAGTTGCCACAGAGCCTCTTTGAGCGCGTCATCTGACACGCCCGCCGTGGTGAGCTGCCGGAAGAAGAACGCGCCGTGCGCGTCCCCGGGGCGGCCGAGGAGGTCCAGCAGTCCGGTGTGGACATCGGTGAGGTCGATGTCGGTCGGCGCGGCCAGTGTCAGGGGTGCGGTATCGGCGGTGTGGAAGGCCACCCAGCCGTCACCGCCGGCCAGGGCACCGGCACCGGACCACAGCACCTCACCGGACGCCAACAGCTCGTCGAGCAGCGCCGGTGTGTACCCGCGAACCCGCTGCCCGAAGATCAACGGTTCGATGGCCGAAGCCGGCATGGGCACTCCGGAGAGCTGTTCGATCACCGACGCCAGCCCGTCGATGCCCGAGGCTGCACCCAGCTGCTGCCACTCCGGCAGGAACCGGGCGTAGGCCGCGGTGCTGACCGGTTCGACCTGGGCCCGCAGCGCCGCCAGTGACCGGCGCCGCAGGATCCGCAGCACCTCGGCGTCACACCACTGGTCACCGCCGACAGTGCTTGTGGTGTCGATGAATTCGCCACGCACCAGCTTGCCGTCCACGGCGAGACGGCCCAGCACGTCGGCCGCCACCCGCAGTCCCAACCCGAACCGGGCAGCGGCATCGGCGGTGGTGAACGGGCCATGGGTGCGGGCATAACGACTCAACAGCTCGCCCAGCGGATCCTTCACCGACTCGGTGAAGGTGGCGGGTACACCCACCGGCACCGCGACGCCCACCCCGTCGCGCAAGCGGCCGATGTCCTCGATGGACACCCACCACGACTGGTCGGCGAAGGCCACCGGCAGCACCCGCTTGGACTCGTACAGTCCGTCCAGCCAGCCGCTGACGTCGTCGACGGTACTGCGCTGCGCAGCTTCGGATTCGGTGAGCGGACCGAGGAGCCGCAGCAGATCCGCCAGACCCTCGGCGTCTCGCGCCGCCCGCTCCGCGGTGAGGTGTTGCAGCTGGCGACCTGTGGAGGTGATGACCTCGGCGTCCAGCAGCTCACGCAGCTCGACCCGGCCGAGCAGTTCAGCAAGCAGGGTGGAATCCAGCGAGAGAGCAGCCGCGCGCCGTTCGGCCAGCGGGCTGTCACCTTCGTACATGAACGCACCGACGTAGCCGAACAGCAGCGACGCCGCGAACGGCGACGGCATGGCCGTCTCCACCTCCACGACCTTGACGCGGCGCTGCGAGATCCGGGCCATCAGATCTGTGAGCATCGGGACGTCGTAGACATCCTGCAGGCACTCCCGGACAGCTTCGAGCACGATGGGGAAGTCGGGATACTTGCGTGCCACGTCGAGCAGCTGGGCGGCCCGTTGGCGCTGATGCCACAACGGCGATCGTTTGCCTGGATGGCGCCGGGGCAACAACAGCGCCCGCGCAGCACACTCGCGGAACCGGGACGCAAACAGTGCCGAACCACCGACCTCGGCGGTGACCAGGGGTTCGATCTCGTCGGCGTCGAAGACGAAAAGATCAGCACCGGGGGCAGTTTCGTCGGTATCGGGTAGTCGCAGGATGATGCCGTCATCGGAGGCGGTGGGCTTTTCGTCGATGCCGAACCGCTCGTAGAGCCGCTTGCCGATGGCCAGCGCCAGGGGGCCGTGCACCCGCAGGCCGTAGGGGGAGTGCAGCACCACCCGCCAGTCGCCGAGCTCATCGCGGAACCGTTCGACCACCAGCGTGGTGTCGGTGGGCACGGTGCCGGTGGCTTGCTTCTGGTCGTCCAGCAGCCGCCACAGGTTGTCGACGGCATACTCGTCGAATCCGATGGTGGCGCACCGCTCTTCGAACCCGGCGCGGTCCATGCGCGCCAACTCGCCGGTGAAGGCGCCCACGGCGGCCCCCAGCTCAGCGGGGCGGCCCACTGCGTCGCCGCGCCAGAACGGCAACCGTGCCGGCTCGCCGGGGGCCGGGATGACCAGCACCCGGTCATGGGTGATCTCGGTGATACGCCAACTGGTGGCGCCCAGGGAGATGACATCCCCGGGTCGGGACTCGTAGACCATCTCCTCGTCGAGTTCGCCTACCCGCGACGGCTTTTCGGAATCCACACTGGATGCCAGGTACACCGTGAACAGGCCGCGGTCGGGAATGGCGCCGCCGGACGTGACGGCCAACCGCTGGGCGCCGGGGCGGGCGGTGACGGTGCCGGTGTCACGGTCGTAGACGACGCGAGGACGTAGCTCGGCGAAATCGGTGGAGGGATACTTGCCGGACAGCAGGTCCAAAGTGGCCTCGAAGGCGCTGCGCGGCAGCGTCGCGAACGGGGCGCTGCGGCGCACCGTGTCGAACCACGCGTCGGCGTTCAGCGGCTCCAGCGCACACGCGGCCACGGTGTGCTGGGCCAGCACGTCGAGGGGGTTGGCGGGTACGTGCATGGTCTCGATCTGTCCGGCGAGCATGCGTTGTACCGACACCGCACAACCGATCAGATCGGTGCGGTGTTTGGGGAACAGCACGCCGTGCGAGATCTCACCGACCTGGTGCCCGGCGCGGCCGATGCGCTGCAGGCCGCTGGCCACCGACGGCGGCGTCTCCACCTGGATCACCAGGTCCACCGAGCCCATGTCGATCCCGAGTTCGAGGCTCGACGTCGCCACCACCGCCTTGAGGCGTCCGCTCTTGAGTGCGTCCTCGACGTCGGCGCGCGCCTCTTTGCTGACCGAACCGTGGTGTGCGCGGGCCAGCACCGGCTCGGCCCCGTAGCTCTGACCGCTGCCCATGATGTGGGCGGGCGGGCCGCCGGGTACGCCGGGATTGCGGTCCTGGGAGAGCTGCACGCCCGTTCGTTCGGCGTGGATCTCGTTGAGCCGGGCCGTGAGCCGCTCGGCGAGGCGGCGGCTGTTGGCGAACACGATGGACGACCGGTGGGTCTCGATGAGGTCGACGATGCGTTCTTCGACGTCCGGCCAGATGCTGTTGTTCTCCAAGTTGGCCATGTCCGGCACCGGTACCTGCACCGTCAGCTCGAACGTCTTGGCTGCCGGCGGTGACACGATGGTGCACGGGGCGGGCCCGGAGAGAAACCGGGCCACCTCCTCGGCCGGCCGCACGGTGGCCGACAGCCCGATGCGCTGGGCGGGTGTGTCGAGCAGGGCGTCGAGCCGCTCCAACGACAGCGACAGGTGTGCGCCGCGTTTGGTGTTGGCGACGGCGTGCACCTCGTCAACGATCACCGTCTGCACTCCGGCCAGCGTCTCCCGCGCCGCCGAGGTCAACATCAGAAACAGTGACTCCGGGGTGGTGATCAGGATATCGGGTGGCTTGGTGATCAGTTCGCGGCGCTTGGCCGGCGTGGTGTCGCCGGAGCGCACGCCGACGCTGATCTGCGGCGGCACCGCGCCCTCACGTTCGGCGACGCGGCTGATGCCGGTGAGCGGGGTGCGTAGGTTGCGTTCGACGTCGACAGCCAGCGCTTTCAGTGGTGAGACGTAGAGGACGCGGGTGCCGGGCTTGCGGTCCAGGTCCACAGGGCCGGTGAGCTGGTCGATGGCCCACAGGAATGCCGCGAGTGTCTTGCCGGAGCCGGTGGGGGCGATGACAAGGGTGTTGTCGCCATCGGCGATGGCCTTCCAGGCCTGTGCCTGCGCCGGCGTGGGTTCGACGAAGGTGCCCGCGAACCACTGCCGCGTCAGCGAGCTGAAGCGGGAGAGAGGATCGGTCTTGCGGGCCATGCCACCATGGTGCCCCTGGGCACCGACAAGGTAACTCAGCGGTTGTCGATGGCCTCGCTGAGCTGGGCCGGAATGCCCGGAACCCGAGCCACCGCGTCGAGCAGCGCGTGCGCGCTGGCCTGCGCGATCTGCCGGGCGTCCAGCGAAGGGTCGATGATCCGCTGCCTGCACATCTCCAAGGTGAACGCCAGCCACCCGTAGACCGTGACCCGCAGGTCCCGCTCCACCTTCGAGTCGAGCTCGAATGGGACGATGGCACGCATCTCGTCCACTATGCGCTGCATCTGGCGGTTGTTGTCGGCGTCGTCGATGCCCACCAGCATCGGATCGGTGCGGCCCGGCCCGATGTAGGCGGCCCACGACCCGTGCGGGTACTGCTCGTGGTACTCGACGTAGGCCAGCACCCCGATACACACCCGCTCGAACAGGGTCTGCCCGGGAACGGCCGCTGTGCTGGTGGCTTCGAACAACCGCTCGGCCTCGGCGCGGACCACCTCGGCGAAGAACGCGCGCTTGTCCGGGAAGTAGTGGTACATCAGAGCGCGGGAGACGCCGGCCAGCTCAGCGATCTCGTCGATGCGGACGTCGTCGTAGGGCCGCTCGCCGAACACCTTGGCGCCCAAGGCCAACAGTTCGGTTCGCCGGTCGTCGGGAGACAGTCTTCTGCGCGACGGGCGGGCGCCGGACCGTTCAGACATGCTGGGATACTATCTGACATACGTACAATAACGACAGCGGCGGAGGTGCGAGCGTGGCGGTGATCGTCGGCGGAGTCAGCAGTGGCAGTGCGCTGCGGGACCGCCGGATTCCACACCCTCCGCGCCGGGTCCCGCTGCTGGGGGACATCTTCAGCTTCCGGGGCAGCGAGCCCGCCCAGTCGGTGGCCGATCTGGCCGCCCAATTGGGTCCGCTGTTCGAATTCGCCTTCCTGGGGGCACGATACGTGGTGGCCGCCGGCGCGGAAGTGGTCACCGAACTCAATGACGAGAGCCGGTTCTGCAAGCACCTCGGGCCGGACATGGTGGCGCTGCGGGTGGTCGGTGGGGACGGGTTGTTCACCGCTGACAACGACGAACCCAACTGGCGCAAGGCCCATCAGCTGCTGATGCCTGCCTTCTCTCAGGCGGCGATGCGGCGCTACCACCCGACGATGCTGGCCGCCGCGACCGAACTGACCGATGCCTGGGACACCGCCTGCGAGAACGGAGCCTGCGTCGACGTCTCCGCCGACACCACCCGCGTCACGCTGGAGACCATCGGCCGGTGTGCGGCGGGCTACTCGTTCGGCGCGTTTCAGTCGGACCGTCCCCACCCCTTCGTGGAGAACATGGTCGAGGCGCTGGTGGGTTCGGACCGCCTCGGGGTGTTCCGGGCGACCTTCCTGCCGAAGTTCGTCGGTGACCGCTATGAACGCAAAGTCAGGCGCCACGCCGCCCAGATGCACCGGGTGGCCGACGAGATCATCGCCGGGCGCAGAAGCGAAGGGCTGGGTCACCATGACGACCTACTGGAGATCATGCTGGCCCCCGATGCCCCGCTCGACGAGGCCAACATCCGCTACCAGCTGATCAACTTCCTGGTTGCTGGGCATGAAACCACTTCGGGTGCACTGTCTTTCGCGATCTACTTTCTTTCGACGCATCCTGAGGTGTTTGCGCGGGCCCGCCACGAAGTGGATCGGGTGTGGGGTGAGGCCGATGAGCCCGACTTCGAGCAGATCGCCAAACTGAGATACGTCCGCCGAGTGCTCGACGAATCGCTGCGGTTGCAACCCACGGTGCCTGCGTACTATCGGGCGGCGCGTGAGGACACCGTGCTGGCGGGCCGGTACAGGATGCGCAAGGGGGAGTGGGCCCTGGCGTTGACGACGACGTTGCACCGCGATCCGCGTTGGAGTGGACCGGGTTTGGCCACGGTGGACGAGTTCGACCCGGATCGCTTTGCGCCGGTACATCTTCGGTCCCGGCCCGCCCAACTGTACAAGCCGTTCGGCACCGGTGAGCGGGCGTGCATAGGACGGCAGTTCGCGTTGCACGAGGCCGTGCTGGTACTCGGCACGCTGATCCGGCGCTACGACCTGGTGGCCGACCCCGGCTACACGCTCACAGTGGCTGAGCGGCTGACGCTGATGCCGAAGGGTTTCCGGTTGGGGCTCCGGCGGCGAGTTCTGTCAAGAAAATATTGACGAATGGCCGGAAGTCAATCTAATCTTGACGTATGTCCGCTTCCTTTACCGCGACGGGCCAGCAGCTCCACCGCCAGCTCGGTCAGATCCTGGCTGCGCCCGTATTGCGTGACGACAACGATCCGCTCGAGTTGGTGCGCGCGGCGCACGATGTCCAGGGCATGGCGGAGGCGTTGCTGGCCGCAGCTGTGCTCCAGGCACGAGACGAGGGCCGGACATGGCAGGAGATCGGCGGAGTGCTGGGTGTCTCGCGCCAAGCCGCTTTCCAGCGCTACGGCAAGCCGATCGATCCGAGAACGGGAGAAACCATGAACACCACTGCTCTTGCCGGAGCCGACGAACTGGCCGCCGCGGTCATCGACGATCTCGCTGGAGTCCGCTGGGCCGATGTCAGCGCTCGCTTCGATGCCACGATGCGCGAACGCCTCTCCGAGGAGGGGCTGGCCGAGGCCTGGGTGCACATCGTGGGGTTGGCCGGGGCGTACGAGAGTCGGGGCAAGACCGATGTCATGCGGGCCGGGGACTTCACGGTCACCAACACGCCATTGGCTTTCGAGGCCGGTGATTATGTCGCTCGCATCACCTTCCGGGACGACCGGACGATTGCCGGGTTGTTCCTCCTCGACGCTGATGCGGCCCAAGCGCACCAGTAGCGTGAACACGACAGTTGCCACCAGGGGCCTGCCATGAACCTGCGCCCGTGCACACGTCTTTCCCGTTGAAAGACTCCATCATTCAGATTCCGCCGGCTCCCGGAGTTGACGACCTCGGTTCGGAGAGTGTGAGGGGTTTGGAGATCGGGAAGCGATGCCGGGCGGTGGCCGCCGGGTGTCGGGTGCGTGGTGGCGATGTCCTGGCGTCCTCTCCGGGGGACACCTACACTAAGCTGATTCCCGCACACCTCGTGGAACAGGAACCCGGTGCGAATCCGGGGCGGTTGCGCCACTGTGAGATTCCGTTTACGGGGTCCCAGCCAGACACTGGCCACGAGGATCCACAGTTGAGGGGCGCCAACCCCCGGGGAGATCGATCATGCCTGATGACGTGACCCGTATTGCTTTGTTGTCCACCTCGGACACCGATCTGCTCTCGGCCCGCGCCAGCGGAGCGGCGTACAGCCTCGGCAACCCGGCGCGCCAGCCGTTGGAGCCGGTGCTCGACGGCGCCGACGTGGTGGTGATGCGGGTGCTGGGGTCCTCCGACGAGATCCGCGCCGAACTGGAGACCCTGCGGGCCAGCGGCCTGCCGATGGTGATCCTCGGCGGGGAGCGCCAGCCCAGCCCCGAGCTGATGGAGAACTCGACGGTGCCCATTGGGCTGGCGGCCCAGGCCCACGTCTATCTCGCCGAAGGCGGCCCGGCCAATCTCGGGCAACTTCACGCATTCCTCTGCGACACCGTGCTGCTCGGCGGCGACGGCTTCGAACCGCCCGCCGTGATCCCGGACTGGGGCTACGCCGACCGCCCTGCGCAGGCCGACGGCAAATCGAGAGTGGGCATCCTCTACTACCGGGCCCACGAGATCAGCGGCAACGCCGGGTTCGCGCACGCACTGGCCGACGCCATCGACGCCACCGGCGAGGCCGTGGGCGTCCCACTCTTCGCGTCGTCGCTGCGCAGCGCGCCCGAGGAACTCTACGAGGCGTTCTCCACGTTGGACGCGCTGATCGTCACCGTGCTCGCCGCTGGCGGATCCAGGCCCGCCGGCGTCAGCGCCGGCGGCGACGACGGGTCCTGGGACATCGAGCGGCTGGCCGCCCTGGACATCCCGGTGCTGCAGGGCCTGTGTCTCACCTCGTCTCAGCAGGACTGGGAGGCCAACGACGACGGCGTGACCCCACTGGACTCGGCGAACCAGATCGCCATCCCGGAGTTCGACGGCAGGGTGATCACGGCGCCGTTCTCGTTCAAGGAGATCGACGAGGACGGCCTGCCGCACTACGTCGCCGACGCCGAACGCTGCGCGCGGGTGGCCGGTATCGCCGTCAACCATGCCCGGCTGCGCCGGGTTCCCAACGGCGACAAGAAGCTTGCTCTGGTCCTCTCGGCGTATCCCACCAAGCATTCCCGGGTCGGAAACGCCGTGGGTCTGGACACCCCGGCCTCGACCGTGCGCCTGCTGCACCGACTGGCTGCGGCGGGGTACGACGTGGGTGACGGTTTCGGCGTGCTCGGAATCGACGACGAGACCGAGGCCGGTGACAAGCTGATCCACACCTTGATCGCCGCGGGTGGGCAGGACGAGGAATGGCTCACCACAGCCCAACTCACCGACGCGCATGTGACGGTCAGTGCCCAGCAGTACGCCGCGTGGACCGCGGACCTGCCCGCGGGTCTGCGCGGGGAGATGGAGCAGGCGTGGGGCCCGGCGCCCGGCAAACTGTTCGTCAACGATGCCGGTGACATCGTGCTGGCCGCGTTGCGGGCAGGCAACATCGTGCTGATGATCCAGCCGCCCCGCGGTTTCGGCGAGAACCCGGTGGCCATCTACCACGATCCCGATATGGCGCCGAGTCATCACTACCTGGCTGCATACCGTTGGCTGGAGCAGGGTTTCGGTGCGCACGCGGTGGTACACCTGGGTAAGCACGGGTCCCTGGAATGGCTACCCGGCAAGAACGCCGCGCTCTCGGCTGACTGCGCCACCGACGCCACCATCGGCAGCCTGCCGCTGATCTACCCGTTCCTGGTCAACGACCCCGGTGAGGGCGCGCAGGCCAAGCGTCGCGCACACGCCACCATCGTCGATCACCTGATTCCGCCGATGGCTCGCGCCGAGACCTACGGCGACATCGCGCGACTGGAACAGCTTCTCGACGAGTACGGCAACATCGCCTCGATGGACCCGGCCAAACTACCGGCCATCCGAGGTGAGATCTGGAATCTCATGCGCGCTGCCGAGATGCACCGCGACCTCGGCCTCGATGACCGTCCGGAAGACGAAGAGTTCGACGACTTCCTGCTGCACGTCGACGGATGGCTGTGTGAGATCAAGGACGCCCAGATCCGCGACGGCCTGCACGTGCTCGGCGGCGCTCCCGTCGGGCCGGCGCGGGTCAACCTGGTGCTGGCGATTCTGCGGGCCGCCCAGGTGTGGGGTGGCCGCGACCACGCCGTGCCGGGGCTGCGCGCCGCGCTCGGTCTGAAAGAGGACGCCGAGACAGCCGCTGTCGACGAGATCGAGACCCGCGCCCGCGGACTCGTCGAAGCCATGGACGCCGCCGGCTGGGATGCCGCCGTCGCGACCACTCTGCACGACGACCCCGAGGTGCAGTCGGTGCTGCGGTTCGCCGCTACCGAGGTGGTGCCCCGGTTGGCGGGCACCGTCGGTGAGCTCGACGCCGTACTGCACGCTCTCTCAGGTGGATTCGTGCGCCCCGGACCTTCTGGATCGCCGCTGCGCGGTTTGGTGAACGTGTTGCCGACGGGCCGCAACTTCTACACCGTCGATCCCCGCGCGGTGCCGTCACGCCTGGCCTGGCAGACCGGCCAGGCGATGGCCGAATCGCTGGTGGCTCGTTACCTCGACGACACCGGTGCCTATCCGGAGTCGGTGGGTCTGTCGGTGTGGGGCACCAGCGCCATGCGTACCTCCGGTGACGACGTGGCCGAAGTGCTTGCGCTGCTGGGTGTTCGACCGGAATGGGACGAGGCCTCGCGACGGGTCAGCCGGCTGGAGATCATGTCCCTGCAGGAACTCGGCCGACCGCGCATCGATGTGACGGTCCGGATCTCCGGGTTCTTCCGCGACGCCTTTCCGCATGTGGTGGCGATGCTCGACGACGCCGTACGCATGGTCGCCGCACTCGACGAGCCGGACGAGCAGAACTTCGTCGCGGCCCACGCGCGCGCCGATATGGCTGATCACGGCGACGAACGCAGGTCTACCACAAGAATTTTCGGATCAAAACCGGGTTCGTATGGCGCCGGTATCCTGCAGGTGATCGAGGCCGGCACCTGGCGTGACGACAAAGACCTGGCCGAGGTGTACACCGCGTGGGGCGGGTTCGCCTACGGTCGTGGTCTCGACGGGGTGGCCGCCGCCGATGACATGCGCACCAACTATTCGCGCATCAAGGTGGCAGCCAAGAACATCGACACCCGCGAACACGACATTGCCGACAGCGATGACTACTTCCAGTACCACGGCGGCATGGTGGCCACCATTCGTGCGCTCACCGGTTCCGATCCCAAGGCCTACGTGGGGGATTCCACGACACCGGATGCGGTGCGCACCCGGACCCTGGCCGAGGAGACCGCTCGGGTTTTCCGGTCCCGGGTGGTGAACCCCCGCTGGATCTCCGCCATGCGAAAGCACGGGTACAAGGGCGCCTTCGAGCTTGCCGCCACGGTCGACTACCTGTTCGGTTTCGACGCCACCGCCGGGGTGGTGCACGACTGGATGTACGAGAAGCTCGCAAGCGAGTACGTGCTGGATCCGACGAACCGTGAATTCCTGGACAAATCCAACCCATGGGCGCTGCAGGGCATCGTCGAGCGACTGCAGGAAGCGGCCGACCGGGGGCTGTGGGCCGAGCCCTCACCGGAGACGCTGGCGGCGCTGCAGCAGGCCTACCTGGAGGTCGAAGGCGACCTCGAGGACCGCTGAGATGATCACCCTACGGATTCTCGGGGTCGGAATGGGACCCCAGCACATCACGGCCGAGGTCGCCGCGGCGCTGCAATCGGTCGACTACGTGCTGGCCGCCGACAAGAGCGACGGCTCAGGGAACGACCGAGACGGCCTGCTGGCGCTGCGGCGCGAAATCCTCGCGGCGTACGGCGGCGCACCCGTGGTCGCGGTTCGCGATCCCGAACGAGACCGCTCCGCGGAGCTGAGCACCACTGGTTATGAAGGCGCCGTGGCGGATTGGCACACCGCACGGGCGCAGCGGTATGCCGAGATCCTGCGTGAGCGCGGAGGAACGGCGGCGTTCCTGGTCTGGGGTGATCCGTCGCTGTACGACTCGACGATTCGGATCGCCGAGTTGGTGCGTGAACTCGGGGTTCCGGTGGACATCGAGGTGCTGCCGGGAATCAGTGCTCCACAGCTGTTGGCGGCCCGGCACCGGATCGTGTTGCACGAGGTGGGTCGTCCGGTGCACATCACCACCGGCAGACGGCTGCAGGAGGCGGTGGCGTCCGGCCAGGACAACATCGTCGCGATGCTCAATCCGCCACCCGAACGGCTCGACCTGTCCGGTCTGCAGGACTGGATGTTCTGGTGGGGCGCCAATCTCGGCGCTCCCGGTGAACGGCTGATCAGCGGACGCCTCGGCGAGGTGTACCCCGCGATGGTCGCGGCACGGGAGGCGGCGAAAGCCGACGCCGGCTGGGTGATGGATCTGTTCCTGCTGAGGAAGAACTGATGCCGGGGATCTTGGTGGCCGGCACCACCAGCGACGCGGGCAAGAGTGTGGTCACCACCGGGCTGTGCCGGGCGCTGGCCCACCGCGGTGTCAAAGTTGCTCCGTACAAGGCGCAGAACATGTCGAACAACTCGATGGTCTGCGGGCAAGGCGTGGAAATAGGCCGGGCGCAATGGGTTCAGGCCCTGGCAGCCGGCGCCGAGCCCGAGGCGGCGATGAACCCGGTGCTGCTCAAACCCGGCAGCGACCGTCGCAGCCATGTGGTGCTGATGGGGCAACCCTGGGGCGAGGTGTCGTCGTCGGACTGGCTCGACGGCCGGCGTGCCCTGGCCACCGCCGCACACCAAGCGTTCGACGACCTGGCCGCGAGGTTCGACGTGGTGGTAGCCGAAGGCGCCGGCAGTCCCGCCGAGATCAACTTGCGCGCAGGCGATTACGTCAACATGGGATTGGCCCGCCACGCCGGGTTGCCCACCGTGGTGGTGGGCGACATCGACCGCGGTGGGGTGTTTGCCGCGTTCCTCGGTTCGGTTGCGCTGCTCTCACCCGAGGACCAGGCGCTGGTGACCGGTTTCATCGTGAACAAGTTCCGCGGCGATCTCGACCTGCTGGCGCCCGGCCTGCGTGATCTGGAACGGGTGACCGGTCGCCGCGTATACGGCACCTTGCCCTGGCATCCCGACCTCTGGCTCGATTCCGAGGACGCACTGGATCTCGAAGGCCGCCGGTCCCCGGGCGACGGCGCCCGCCGAGTGGCCGTGATCCGGCTGCCCCGGGTCAGCAACTTCACCGACGTCGACGCACTCGGTCTGGAACCCGATCTGGACGTCGTGTTCGTCTCGGATCCCAGGTCGCTCGGCGATGCGGACCTGGTGGTGCTGCCGGGAACTCGCGCCACCATCGCCGACCTGGCGTGGTTGCGGTCCCGGGGTCTGGATCACGCCATCACCGCCCACGTCGAGGCAGGCAAGCCGCTGCTGGGCATCTGTGGGGGCTTCCAGATGCTCGGTCGGATGATTCGCGACCCGCACGGTATCGAGGGCCAACCCGCCGAGGTTCCCGGCCTGGGCCTGTTGGAGATAGAGACGACTTTCGCCGCGGCGAAAGTGCTGCGCCTGCCCCACGGCACCGGACTCGGTGTGCCGGCGTCGGGCTACGAAATCCACCACGGGCGCATCACCCGCGGCCACGACGTCGATGACTTCCTCGGCGGCGCACGGGCCGGGCACGTGTTCGGAACCATGTGGCACGGCTCGCTGGAAGGTGATGAGCTGCGCGCGGAGTTTCTGCGCGAGACGCTGGGACTGGCGCCGTCCGGGGTGAGCTTCCCCGCTGCGCGGCAACGCCGCCTCGACCTGTTGGGGCAGTTGGTCGAACAGCACCTCGACGTCGACGCGCTCCTGGCGCTGGTGGCGGACGGCGCCCCCGGCGATCTTCCGTTCCTTGCGCCGGGAGCGCCGTGATGAGGCTGCTGCTGCTCGGCGGAACCGCCGAAGCTCGGGCGCTGGCCGCCGACCTGGTGGCTGACGGGATCGACGTGATGAGTTCGTTGGCCGGCCGCGTGGCTCGGCCACGGATGCCGGTGGGCCCCGTCCGCGTCGGCGGATTCGGCGGGGTGGATGGGTTGTGCAGCGTCCTGGCCGAGTACGACGCCGTGGTGGATGCCACCCACCCCTTTGCGCTCACCATGTCGCAGAACGCCGTCGCCGCCTGTGCGGCCACCCAGCGTCCGCTGCTGCGGCTGCAGCGCCCGGGCTGGTCCGATCGTGCGAAACCATCCTGGCACTGGGTGGACTCGCATGACCAGGCCGCTGTCTGCACCGCCGCTCTGGGGCGGCGGCCCGTCCTGACCATCGGACGACAGCAGCTCGCGCGGTTCATCCCGGCACTACGGGATCTGGAGGTACTGGCGCGGGTGGTCGACGACCCGGACGTGGAGCTGCCCGAGCGGTGGCGGCTGCGGAATGACCGCGGTCCGTACGCGTTGCCGGGGGAGCTGGCCCTGCTGCGCGAACACCAGGCCGACGTGCTGGTCACCAAGGACTCCGGCGGTGAATACACCTGGCCCAAGATGGCGGCGGCCGACGAACTCGGCGTGCCGGTGGTGATCGTCGCTCGCCCGCAGATCCCGGCCGGTGTCGCCGCGGTGTCCAGCGTGGAAGATGCCGTTGCGTGGGTGCGGGCGCTGTGACGTGGCTGCCGTCAACCCACAGACCGGCGCGCTACCAACATGCGCGCTGTCGCGGGCAGGAGGGCGGCGGTGACTGCGGCAGCCCAGCCCACCCGGCGGGCGAGCCGGGTGGTGCGCGGAACGTCGCTTGGCACCGGAGCTCGCCCATCGCCCATCAGGGCGCGGTGCTCAGTGCGATTGCCGTAGTAGGTGTTGGTGCCGCCGAGCCGGATCCCCAGTGCCCCAGCGAAACTGGCCTCGACAACCCCGGCGTTCGGACTGGGATGGCCGTCGGCGTCACGGAGCCACGCACGTAGTGCTCCGCGTGGATCCGGAGCCAGGACGGTCGTGATCAGACCGGCGCAGCGAGCACCGGGGAAGCCGAGTAAGTCATCGAATCGGGCAGCGGCCCAACCGAACCGCTCGTAGCGCTGGTTGTGATGGCCCACCATCGCGTCCAGGGTGTTGGCGGCCCGGTGCGCAACCAGCCCGGGCACCCCGGCAACCGCGCCCCAGAAGTAGGACGTGACCACCGCGTCGCTGGTGTTCTCGGCCACCGACTCGACCACCGCACGGGCCACTTCGTCCGGAGTCAGAGCGGAGGTGTCGCGGCCGACCAGGTTACGCAACTGCTGCCGGGCGCCGTCGAGGTCGCCGGCCTCGAGCAATCGGTGTACCGCCAGCGCTTCACGTTCGAGTGAGCGGCCGCCGAGCACCGCCCAGGTGGTCACCGTGGTCACCAATACCTGTGCCGCGGGATGACGAGCGTAGCGTTCCGCGGCGACCGCCATCGCAGTGGCGGTGCCGATCAACAACACCTCGTATGCGAGGCCACGGGCGTTACTGTCGGCGTACATGCGCTTTTCCAGTGCTGAAGCGACACGACCGAATCCGGCCACGGGATGACCCCTGCGGGGGTCACCGAGCAGACGGTCGGTGGTGTGGCCGAGGATCAGGCCCACCGCCCGCCACGTCATTGGGTTGGGCATCTGACTTTCCCTGCGATGATCGGCGACCTGCTCGGCACCGTGAACCGGCGGGTGGCCGCAGTGTGCGATGACGTGCACCTGGTCATTGCCGGCCGCGTGCTGAAACTCTGAGCCGCTCAACCCGAGCTCACCCCGGCATCAGATCCGTCAGCAGCGCGGTGTCCCGCATCGCGGCCACCGCGCCACGCAACACCGGTATCGCAGCCACCGCACCGGAGCCTTCTCCGAGTCGTAGACCGAGATCCAACAGCGGGGACAAGCCGAGTTTGTCCAACGCAAGGCTCTGGGCCGGTTCGGTCGAGCGGTGCCCCGCGGCGAACCACGCCGCCGCACCCGGGTTCATCCGGTCGGCGGTCAATGCACACGCCACCGCCATCAACCCGTCGAGCAGCACGGGGACACCCGAACGTGCCGCTGCGGCAAGATATCCCGTGGACGCCGCCAGATCGGCGCTACCGAGTGCGGCCAAAGTCTGGACGGCGTCGGCGGCACGGTCACCGACCCGATTCAGCGCGGTCTGGATCACCTGAGCCTTGTGCTGCAATGCCGCATCGTCGATACCGCTGCCCCGTCCCACCACCTCGTCGGCCGGCAGCCCGAGTCCGGCGGCCACCATGGCGGCCGCGGGCGTGGTGTTGCCGATACCCAGATCGCCGCTGATCAGCAGTTGCGCGCCGGCGGCGATCTCCTGTGCGGCCACCTCGGCGCCTGCCGCCAGTGCGGCGCGCGTCTGCTCCTCGGTCAACGCGTCCTCGAGATGAATGGCACCACTACAGCGCCGAATCTTGTAGGCCTGCAGCCTCTTGCGAGTCTCGGCAGGCAGGTCGGCAAAATCGTCGTCGACGCCGAGGTCCAGCACACGCACGTCGACCCCGTGTGCAGCGGCCAGGGAGTTGACGCCCAGTTTCCGGATCAGGGCCGCGCGGACGGTTGCGGCGGTGATCGACGACGGGAAGGCGGACACGCCGTGTGCGGCGACGCCGTGATCGCCGGCGAAGATCACCAGGCGTACGTTGTCCAGCTGTTGCGGCGGGACGGCATTCTGGGTGGCACACACCCACACCGCGATCTCACCGAGTTGGCCAAGTGCGCCGGGCGGGGTGGCCAGGCTGGCCAGGCGGGTTCGCGCGGCGATGGCGACGTCGGGCGAGGGCGGGGCGATGCGACTCATGGATTCTCCTGGGAAATGGGCAGGGGCCGCTGGACTACCCGGTCGAAGGCGGCCAGCAGTCGATCGGTGGTGGGCTGATCCCGCACGGCGATGCGGATCCAATCGGCGTCCAGACCGGGGAAGGTGTCGGCGCGCCGTACGGCCATACCGGTGGCACGCAGAGCGGGGTGTACACCGTGACCCACCTGTGCCAGCACAAACGGTGCCTCCCCGGGAACCACCCGGACACCCCGTTGCTGCAGTCCATCAACAAGGTGAGTGTGCCAGTGCCACAACTGTTCTGCACGACGTTGGGCTTCCCGCGCGGCGCGGTCGTCCGAGCACGCCACCATGGCTGCGATCGCAGGCGTCGACACCGACCACGGCACCTGCCGCAGCGCCGCTTCGGTGATCAGGTCAGGGTCACCCAGCAGGTATCCGGCCCGGATCCCGGGAATCGACCAGTGCTTGGTGAGGCTGCGGGTCACCAGCAGCCCCGGTGTCCGCTCGTCGGCCATCGTGTGCGGCTGTCCGGGGACAGCGTCCATGAACGCCTCGTCCACCACCAGCACCCGGCCCGGGCGCAGCAGCGCACGAAGGGTCTGCGCCGGGTGCAGCACGCCGGTGGGATTGGTGGGATTGCCGATGATCACCAGATCGGCGTTATCGGGCACCATGTCGGGGTGTAGGGCGAAATCGTCATCGGCAGAGCACAACACCGAGGTGACGGTGTGCCCGGCCTGTTCCAGTGCCAGGTGAGGTTCGGTGAACTGCGGGTGCACCATCACTGGGTGGCGCCACGGGCGCAGTCCGGCGATCAGGAAGAACGCCTCGGCGGCACCGGCGGTCGGCAGCACCTCCTCGACCGGGCGGCGGTGCCGCGCTCCCAACACCGAACGGGCCTGCGTCGCATCGGGATAGGCGCCGGCGGCGTCGACCGCGTGGTGCAGCGCCTCATCCAGCCAGGTCGGCCGCGGACCTGCGTAGACGTTGACGGCGAAGTCGAGCAGGCCCGAAGCCACCTCCGCGTCGCCGTGGTGACGCAAATCCCGCGGCGGTGGGGCGGCCGCGTAGTCGTGGGCGGCGTCGGCGAACCGCTGCGCCAACTGCGGATGGCCCGCCCAGTGAATGTGCAGATACGACGCGTGGAGGGTCGGTCCGGCAAAGCCTTCCGCCCCGGATGGGAGAACCCAAGCGGAGCAGCCGGTTTCAGGAGCTGCCTCGGGCGTGACCCGGGTGCGGTGGAACTCGTGCCCGGTGATCTGCTCACCTGTTCTGCCCAGCAGCGAGTCGCCGGCCGACGTCGCGATGCGGTAACCCAGCGTCAACTTCGGTGTCATCGCGGCGGTCGCGTCCACCGCGCCGATTGCCGGAACGTCCTCCAGGGTGCGGCACAGATACGTCAGTCCCGCGCACTCGGCGACGGTGGGCACCCCGGCCGCGATGGCGTCGCGGAGTTCGGCCATCAACGCGTCATTGGCCGCGAGGTCTGCGACGTGCACCTCGGGGAAACCGCCGCCGAGGTAGATGCCCGCCGTGCCGGGCGGCAGCGTCGCATCACTCAACGGGTCGAACTCGACCACCGCACAGCCGGCGGCGGTCAACAACTCCTCGGTCTCGGCATAACGGAAGGTGAACGCCCGCCCGCCGGCCAGCGCTATCACCGGCCGGTTGTCTGTGCGGGCCACCACCTCGGCAGCGGGGTTCCAGCCGGTGGCCTTCAACGCCGGTGCCTGCCGAGCGATGTCGAGTACGGCCTCGAGATCGACGTGTTGTTCGATCACCTCGCGCAGCCGCTGCAGCGTGGTTGCCGACTCGGCCCGTTCGGCGGCCGGGACCAGACCGAGGTGGCGTGACGGCATCTCGACCCCGGCATCGCGGGGTAGCACACCCAGCACCGGAATGCCCCGGTCTGTCAGGGCATTACGCACCTCGTCGGCGTGCCGGTCGGTGCGCGCCTTGTTCAGTATCACGCCGGCGATCTGCACCCTCGGGTCGAAGTGCGCCAGTCCGGTGACCACGGCGGCGTGGGTGCGCGACGCGTGCGAGATGTCGACGACGAGGACCACTGGCGTCGAAGTCAACGCCGCCACGTGTGCGGTGGACGATTCGCCGTCGGTGCCCAGGCGACCGTCGAACAGTCCCATCACGCCCTCGATCACGGCCACGTCGGCGCCGGAAGCTCCGTGGACCAGTAGTGGCGCGATCCGGTTCTCGCCCACCATGAACGGGTCGAGGTTGCGGCCGGGCCTGCCGGTGGCCATGGCGTGATAGCCGGGGTCGATGTAGTCCGGGCCGACCTTGTGACCGCTGACCACCAGCCCACGCGCGGACAGGGCCGCCATCAGACCGGTGGCGACGGTGGTTTTGCCGTGTCCGGACGCGGGCGCCGCGACGACGAAGCGCGGCAGACGATGAGTCACCATTCGATACCGCGCTGACCCTTCTGGCCCAGGTCCATCGGGTGTTTGACCTTGCCCATCTCGGTTACCAGGTCGGCGATCTCGATCAGTTTCGGATCAGCCCGGCGACCGGTGATGACGACGTGCTGGCGGCCGGGACGATTGGCCAGAGTCTGCACCACGTCGTCGATGTCCACCCAGCCCCAGTTGATCGGATAGGTGAACTCGTCGAGAACATAGAGCTCGTGGGTTTCGGCGGCCAGCCTGCTCTTGATCTCCGCCCAGCCCTCGGCGGCGGCCACGGCGTGATCTTCCTCGGTGCCCGGTTTACGCGTCCAGGACCAGCCCGAGCCCATCTTGTGCCATTCGACCGGCCCGCCCTCGCCGGTCTGTTCATGCAGGGTGCCGAGGCGTTCGAGCACGGTCTGCTCGCCGATACGCCACTTTGCCGATTTCACGAACTGGAACACCCCGATACGGAAACCCTGGTTCCAGCCCCGAATCGCCAATCCGAAAGCGGCGGTGGACTTTCCCTTGCCGTCGCCGGTATGCACCATGAGCAGCGGCCGGTTGCGGCGCTGGCGTGTGGTCAACCGGTCGTCGGGCACCGTCAGCGGTTGTCCCTGAGGCATCAGGCCGCTCCCTGCACGATGTCGGTCAGCACCTGCGCGTTGAGCTCGGTCAGCGCGACGTACTCGGCGGCCATGTGCTCGGCCAGCGTGCGCGCCAATCCCATACGCATACGGCCGGTTTCGCAGTCGACGACGATGGCGCTGACACCCTGGGCGGCCAGCATCTGCGCGGCTTGGCGGGACCGGCCCACCGGGTCGGGTCCGGCAGTGGCGCGGCCGTCGGTGACCACCACCAGCAGCGGACGCCGGCTGGGATCACGCAGCCGCTCGCGGCGCACCACGTCGGCGGCCTGCAACAGTCCTTCGGCCAGGGGGGTGCGCCCACCGGCGGGCAGATCCTCCAGCCGTCGCGCGGCGATGTCCACCGATCCGGTGACCGGCAGCGCCACCTCGGCGCCGGCGTCACGAAAGGTCACCAGGCCCACCCGGTCTCGGCGCCGGTAGGCGTCCAACAGCAACGACAGTATCGCGGTCTTGACGTGGCGCATCCGTTCACGGGCCGCCATGGAGCCGGACATGTCCACCACGAACAACACCAGGTTTGATTCTCGACCCTCCCGCACGGCGCGGCGCAGATCCTGACTCTGCAGCTGGAGCCGCCCCGCGGTACGGCCACGGGCGATCTGGTGCGGTGCGGCGGCGCGAACGGTCTCGACCAGATGGATGCCGTGGCCGTCACCGTCGACCCGGGTGGCACCGACCCGGCGCCCGGCGGCGGTGCGGGCCCGGCTGCGTCGACCGGACTGCCCCTCGCCGACACCGTCGACGGTGAACAGCTTGGCCCGGTAGGGCTCGCCCGCGCCGACCGGGGCGGGGATGCCCGATGACGGTGTGGTGCCAGTGTTGCCACCGGGCGGGGAGACGTCCTCGGGCGGGTTCTCGCCGCCGCCGTCATCGTCGGGTCCGTCCGGGTCCGGGTCCGGGTCGGTGTCGGAGGTTTCCGGAGGCAGCACGTCGTCGAGGGCCTGCTTGTCGAGTCCGGGTGCGTCGAACGGGTTGCGCCGCCGTCGGTGCGGCAGGGCCAGGCGCGCGGCCACCCTGATGTCCTCGATGGTGATGTGTTCGCGGCCCTGCCAGGCCGCGTGGGCAGCGGCGGTGCGGGCGGTGACGATATCGGCGCGCAGCCCGTCGACCTCGAACGCAGCGCATACTTCGGTAACCTTCAGCAGCATCTCGTCGGAGAGCTGCACGCGGGCCACCACATCCTGGGCGCGCTGGATGCGCAACTTCAACCGCTGCTGGGCCTCGGCGTAGCGGGCCCGGAACCCCTGGGAGTCGGTGTCGAATGCCAGCCGGCGTCGCACCACCTCGGCGCGCAGGACGGGATCACGTGGGGCGGCGACCTCGACGGTGAGACCGAAGCGGTCCAACAGCTGCGGCCGAAGTTCGCCCTCTTCGGGGTTCATGGTGCCGACGAGCACGAATCTAGCTGCGTGAGTTACGGATACACCGTCGCGCTCCACCGACAACCGCCCCATGGCCGCAGCATCGAGGAGCAGATCGACCAGGTGGTCGTGCAGCAGGTTCACCTCGTCGACATAGAGGATGCCGCGGTGGGCGGCAGCCAGCAGCCCCGGCTCGAAATCGATGGCGCCGTCGGACAGTGCGCGCTCGAGGTGGATGGATCCGGCCACCCGGTCTTCGGTGGCACCCACCGGCAGCTCGACCAGACGTACCGGTCGGGTCTCGATCAGGTGTCCGGGGTCGAACGGGCCGTCGGGAGATGTCGCATCGGGGTCGGCAGGTTCGCAGGAGAAGCGGTCGCCTGAGTAGACCTCGATGGGCGGGAGCACCTCGACGAGCGCACGGACCAATGTCGATTTGGCGGTGCCTTTCTGCCCGCGCACCAGAACTCCGCCGATGGCCGGAGACACTGTGGTCAGCAGCAATGCCAGGGCCATGTCGTCGAGCCCGCCTTGGGCGTCGGGGTCGGCGCCCAGTACGGCGGAAAACGGATAAAGCTGCAGCATGAGGCACTCCGCTCACGTTTCGGCCACTTGTTGTGGGCTCATGCGAGGCCGGTCTTCGGACTCACCGCGTCCCGATCCTGAACCAGGACGGGCGCGGATAACCGCAGCGGGCCTGTGCCGGACTCTCACCGGGCTTCCCAGATTCTCCCCGAAAGCCGTCCGCGCCGTTTCCGACGCGGGGGCACACGGGGCACCTCGCGGTACTCACGCTAGCATCGCGCCCGTGCCGATCGCTGACGTGCGTCTCACTGTGGTTGGTATTGGTGCCGACGGATGGGCCGGGCTCGGTGACAACGCCCGGTCTTTGCTCATCGGTGCCGATACCGTTGTCGGTGCGCCTCGACACCTCGGTCTGTTGCCCGAGGTAGATGGTCAGCAACGGTTGACCTTGCCGCGACCGCTACTGGCCGGGTTGACCGCCCTGCTGGAAAATCTGTCCGGCCGGGTCGTGGTATTGGCCTCGGGTGATCCACTGGTCAGTGGTATCGCGACCACATTGATCAACAAGCTCGGGACGGATCGGGTGACGGTGGTACCGCACGTCTCTTCGGTGGCGTTGGCCCGGGCACGTCTTGGCTGGTCAGCGGAATCGGTGTCGGTGATCAGCGTCGTGGGCCGCGATGTGAGCGCGGTACTGCGCGAGTGCGCTCCCGGTATGCACCTACTGGTCTTGTCTTCTGACGAGCACACTCCAGGGGAACTCGCCGACCTACTGCAACGTCTGGGCTACGGCAACAGCCGGATGGTGATCCTGTCGGATCTGGGCGGTACAGCCGAATCCCGCATCGAGACCACGGCACAGCAGTTCGTCGGTGCGGTGCCGCGACTGAACATTGTTGCGCTCGAGATCGCTGGACCACTCCGGAGTGGCTGGGCCACAGGGCTTCCCGACGAACTGTTCGACAACGACGGTCAGCTCACCAAACGAGATCTGCGCGCGGCGGCCTTGGCGCGTCTGGCTCCGGTGCCCGGCCAGTTGCTCTGGGACGTCGGCGCGGGAGCGGGTTCGGTCGGTATCGAGTGGATGCGAGCCCACCCGAGCTGCCGCACGATCGCGGTGGAAGCCGACGCCGACCGTGCCCGGCGCATCGTCGGTAACGCACACTCGCTGGGGGTTCCCACACTACGCGTCGTGAACGGCTCAGCTCCAAACGTATTGGCCGACCTCGAAGAGCCGGACGCCATCTTCGTCGGGGGTGGCGCCACTCGACCGGGGGTCCTGGACGAATGCATGAGCAGGTTGAGTTCCGGCGGTCGCCTGGTGATTCACGGTGTCACGCTGGAAACCGAGATGCTGTTGGGTGCCGCCTACCTGCGACACGGCGGCGAACTCACCAGGATTCACATCGAACGCGCCGCGCCGGTGGGGACGTTTGTGGGGTGGACGCCGGCTCGGGCGGTGACCCAGTGGGCGTGGGTCAAGAACTGAATCGATCACCGGCTTCTGTGGTGTCGGAACGGCCGCGCAGGCTGGCACCGCAAGGGTAATCTGCTGAAATGGTGTGGACCGAGCCCGATGCCGGCTCGCGCGTTGCCTGAAATTTCCTCGCGGCGAAGCGGTTCGCTCCTTGTTGTCACACACGATTCCCAGCGACGAGGCGGGGAACAGGACAAAGGAAGATCATGGCTGAGTTCGTCATATCCGTTGATCAAGGCACTACAAGCACTCGAGCCATGGTCTTCGACCACAGCGGCGCCGAGGTTGGACGGCATCAGCTCGAACACGAGCAGATTCTGCCGCAGGCCGGCTGGGTGGAACACAATCCAGTGGAGATCTGGGAACGCACCGCTTCGGTGCTGGCCTCGGTGCTCAACAAGACGAAGCTCCAACCCACGGACCTTGCCGCGGTCGGTATCACCAATCAGCGTGAGACAGCGATGGTTTGGAACAAGCGTACCGGCAGGCACTACTACAACGCCATCGTCTGGCAGGACACCCGCACCGACCGCATCGCTTCGGCGCTGGATCGAGATGGACGCGGCGACGTCATCAGGCAGAAGGCCGGCCTTCCGCCCGCCACCTACTTTTCTGGCGGCAAGGTGCAGTGGATCCTGGAGAATGTCGACGGCGTCCGCGAGGCTGCCGAGCGCGGTGAGGCCATCTTCGGCACCAGCGACAGCTGGGTGGTCTGGAATCTCACCGGCGGACCGCGTGGCGGCGTGCACGTCACGGATGTGACGAATGCAAGCCGCACCATGTTGATGAACCTGGAGACCTTGGACTGGGACGACGAGCTGTTGTCCTTCTTCGGTATTCCGCGCCAGATGCTACCCAAAATCGTGCCTTCGTCGTCGTCACAGCCGTACGGGGTGACATTGGACAATGGCCCGTTGGGCGGTGAAGTGCCAGTCACCGGCATTCTCGGTGACCAGCAGGCCGCCATGGTGGGCCAGGTCTGCCTGGCACCGGGGGAGGCCAAAAACACCTATGGCACCGGCAATTTCCTGCTGTTGAACACCGGTGAGAAGATCGTGCGATCCAACAACGGATTGCTCACCACCGTGTGCTACCAGTTTGATTCCGCCAAGCCGGTGTACGCACTGGAAGGCTCTATCGCCGTCACAGGTTCGGCCATCCAGTGGCTGCGCGACCAACTCGGGATCATCAGCGGTGCGGCACAGAGTGAATCGCTGGCTCGACAGGTCGACGACAACGGCGGAGTTTACTTCGTGCCTGCCTTCTCCGGTCTGTTTGCACCCTACTGGCGTTCGGATGCTCGCGGTGCCATCGTCGGGCTTTCGCGTTACAACACCAATGCGCACGTCGCCCGTGCAGCACTGGAGGCGATCTGTTACCAGAGCCGGGATGTGGTGGATGCCATGGAAGCCGATTCCGGTGTGCATCTGGAGGTGCTGAAGGTCGACGGCGGCATCACCGGCAACAGCCTGTGTATGCAGATCCAATCCGATGTTCTGGGAGTGGACGTGGTCAAGCCGGTAGTAGCCGAGACCACCGCTCTCGGAGCCGCCTACGCCGCAGGGTTGGCGGTGGGGTTCTGGCGCAATCCCGATGACCTGCGGGACAACTGGCGCGAGGACCGTCGCTGGTCGACGTCGTGGAGCGATGAGCAGCGGGAACAGGGTTACGCTGGTTGGCAGAAAGCAGTCTCGCGCACCCTGGACTGGGTAGACGTTCAGTGACGGATCAGTTCCGGCCACTGCCGTCACAGGCGAGGGTTGGTGGTGACGTCGACGAGGGCACAAAAGCCATCGGGGTCATCTGCGCCATTCCCGAAGAACTGGCGCACCTGCGCGACATCCTGCAGGACGCCATCAGCACCGTCGCGGGACCGATGGTTTTCCATCGCGGTCTGCTGGACGGGTACCGGGTGGTGTTGGTCGGAGCGGGTATGGGCAAGGTCAACGCTGCTGCGGTCACGGCGCTGTTGATCCACGGTTTCGGTTGTACCGACATCGTGTTGTCCGGGGTTGCTGGTGGGCTGGATCCGGATCTGGCTATCGGCGATATCGTCATCGCAGACAAGGTCATTCAGCATGACTGTGGTCGCATCGAGGACACCGAGCTGGTGAACTATCAGCCCGGTCACGTGTCGTTCATAAACCCCACCGATGAACTCGGCTACGTGGTGGATCCAGCGCTGCTGGCGCGGGTCCGTGAGCGTGTCCGCGCAGCTGACATGCCGGCGGTCCCGACAGCTGCGGGCGGACGCGGGGGACCACCGCACATTGCATTCGGCACGATCTTGACTGGTGATCAGTACATTCACTGCGAGGACACGCGCACGGATCTGTTCCGGCGTTTCACCGCCAAGGCGGTGGAGATGGAAGGCGGCGCGGTAGCTCAGGTATGTTCCGCATTCGGCGTTCCGTGGCTGGTGATTCGGGCACTGTCAGATCTGGCCGGCCGGGACTCGTCGTTTGATTTCCCGATGTTCGTCGACAGCGCGGCAGCCACCAGTGCCGCTGTGCTGCGCACTATCCTGCCTGTTCTGCGCTGAGGCTGTGCCGCTGTCCATCTGGAGATGGACAGCGGCATCAGCAGCTCAGAGCGCGGCGACGCCGGCTTCTGCCACCGAGATGTCCTGCTCCACGCTGCCGGCGCTGACACCGATGGCTCCGATCACCTCGCCGTCGACCTCCAGCAGGAGGCCACCGCCGAAGATCACCATGCCACCGGAGGTGTGCTCGAGCCCGTAGAGTTCGGCGCCAGGCTGCACCAACGGCATCAGTGCACTGGTAGGCAGGTTCATCAGGATCGAGGTCCGCGCTTTGCGGATGGAGATGTCGATACTGGCCTTGATCGCACCGTCCATCCGCACGAATGCGACCAGATGACCTCCGGCGTCGACGACGGCAATGTTCATCGGCTGTCCGATCTCCTTCGCCTTCTCGGAGGCGGCCTGGATCACGGCAGTCGCTACGGGCAGAGTGATCGCACTCATTGATGTGCCTTTCGAATCAAGTTTGCTGCAAGAAGTTTGACGCTGTGCAGTCATGGCCTCGGCCGGCAACGATGATACGGGCGGAGTCCACCCAAGGTTGTCAACTGCTCTGGGTCGTGGCGAGAAACTGCCACAGGCCTATCCGAAACCTCTCCGGTTGGTGAGGATCTCTTGCGGTATGGGTGAGTAACTGGGCTGAAGACGCGAAGAAAGCCGCTCGCGGACGTCCACTGAGACCACACTAATGCGGCGCGTTCGGCTGAACTACCGGACCGGCGACTGGATTTGAATGGACCCTTGAGAGAGGTTGCGCCAGTGTCGAACATCGACATCTTCATTTGGGAGTTCCTGGGCACTGCGGTGCTGTGTCTCCTCGGAAACGGTTCTGTGGCGGCAGTGGTGCTGAAGAACTCCTATTCGCACGGCGGTGGTGGTGACTGGTTGATCATCGTCCTGGGTTGGGGCTTCGGTGTTTTCGCCGGCGCCAGCGTCGCCGCCCCGGCCGGTGGACACATCAACCCTGCGGTGACATTCGCGGTGGCGATCCAGGGGGGTGTGCCCTGGTCGACCGTTCCCGTCTACTGGGCTGCGCAGCTCCTGGGCGGCATAGTAGGCGCCACCCTGTGCTGGATGGCATTCAAACTCCAGTTCGACGAGATGGACGACAACTCCGGCACCCGCGGAATCTTCTGCACCTCGCCCGCGATCAAGGGCACCCCGTGGAACATGGCTACCGAGATCATCGCCACCTTCGTGCTGATCATCTGGATCTTCACCACCCCGGCAGCCAACAGCACTCTCGGGTTCGCCGCAGTGGCGTTTGTCGTCATCACCATCGGCTTCGCCCTGGGCGGGCCGACCGGCTACGCCATCAACCCAGCTCGTGACCTCGGACCGCGCATCGCGTACTGGCTGTTGCCGATCAAAGGAAAAGCCGGACCAGATTGGGGCTACTCCTGGGTGCCGGTGGTCGCGCCGTTGATCGGTGCTGCCCTGGCCTCAGGTCTGGCACTCATCCTGCCGGCAGTGGCCTGATGACCGTGCAGACGCTGTTCGGTGCGCTCTTTCTCGCAGCTATCGGTGTGCGTGCTCTGGCCGGGCACCGACACACAGGCCGCAGGATCATTCATCCTGAGCGGGTGTCCGCTCTGGCCGCCAAGACGTGGAGCGGAAGAGGGGACTACGCATGGCCGTTCATCTGACCAGGATCTACACCCGCACCGGGGACAAGGGCACCACCGCGCTGGGAGACATGTCGCGGGTGGCCAAATCCGATGTGCGGGTGGGAGCCTACGCTGATTGCGACGAGACCAACGCCGTGATCGGACTGGCCTTGGTGGCCGACGGCATGAGCGCGGCGGTCGCGGAGGTGCTCGCCATCGTCCAGAACGACCTTTTCGACGTCGGCGCCGATCTCTGTACACCGGTGGTGGAAGCCCCGGAGTACGAGCCGCTGAGGGTCACCGATGAACAGGTCTCGCGGCTGGAAGCCTGGTGCGACACGTTCAACGCAGACCTGCCGAAGCTCAGCAGTTTCATTCTGCCGGGCGGGACGGCAGCGGCAGCGCACCTACACCATGCTCGGACTGTGGCGCGGCGGGCCGAACGCAGCGCCTGGCTCCTGGCTGAGACCGCCCCCGTCAACGACAGTGCCCTGCGCTATCTGAACAGGCTCTCGGATCTGTTGTTCATCCTGGCTCGCCACGAGAATCCCGCAGGCGATGTCCTGTGGCGTCCCGGGGGCGAAAGGCAGCCCACCACAACAGAAACGAGACAATGATGAGCTCGCGCACATCGACGGTCGACTGGCACGGATCTCTGGTCGAAGGAAGTGGCACCGTCGAGCTGACGTCCTCTGGACAAGGCTCCTTCGAGTACTCGCTGGCCACCCGCGCATCTGTTGCAGCCACGGTGACCTCACCGGAGGAGCTCCTGGCCGCGGCCTATGCGTCCTGTTACGCCATGCAACTGGCTGCTCTGCTGGATTCTGCGCCGGACAAGGCGCCGCATCTTCATGTGGAAGTCGTGGTGACACAGGGTGGCCCCGATGTCGATTTCGGCATCATTGCCATCGAACTGGCGGTCGTAGGTCATGACGTGCCAGGCAGCGAGGCGGACTTCATTGCGACCGCTCGCGAGGCGTCGGCGAAATGCCCGGTGGGTCGGGCACTATCGGCGGTTCCCATCACCGTCGACGCCCGCGTAGCCCCCTGAGAGGGGGCTACAGCGCCCGGCGCCTATGCGGTGGTGTTCAGCTCTGTCCGGCCCAAGCTGGCCAGTCCGGGGATGAAACCCGCCACCGCTCCGATCACGGCGGTGGCAGGCGGCCCGATCTCTGCGGAGCGGGCCGCCGCGGCAATGGTACTCAGAGTGGCACGGACCTCACGTTGGCTGGGCATACTGCCGTCGGCGATCACTGCGGCCGGCGTACCGGTGTCCATGCCACCATCGATGAGCGCCTGCGCGATGGCATCCAGGTTGGCCATGGCCATCATCAAGACGATGGTGGTGTTGGTGCGTGCCAACGCCCCGTAGTTGATGGTGGACTCCGGGCTGTCAGGCGCGACGTGACCTGACACCACGGTGAAGCCCTGGGTGAGACCGCGGTGGGTCACCGGGATCATCGCTGAGGCGGGTGCCGCGATCGAGGAGCTGACGCCGGGTATCACATCGACGGGGATCCCTGCCCGGACACACTCATCGAGCTCTTCGCCGCCCCGGCCGAAAACGAAACCGTCACCGCCCTTCAGGCGTACGACGGTCTTGCCCTCCAGCGCGTGCCGGATCATCACGGCGTTGATCTCGCTTTGTTCCATGCGGCGGCCTCCAGGGATCTTGGAGGCATCCACCAAGGTGGCACGTGGGGCGTATGCGTTGATCACGCTCACTGGCGCCAGCCGGTCAACCACAATGACGTCGGCCTCGGCTATTGCGTCGCGACCCGCCACGGTCAGCAGGCCGGGGCTTCCGGGACCCCCGCCGACGAGAATGACACGACCCACCGTCGCTCGAGCTTCCAAGGTCGAGTACGAAAGAGGGGCAGGCTCTGTGGCCTCGCCGCTGATGCAGAAGACTCCGAGTTCGGCTGCTTCGCGACGAATTTCGTCGTCGCAGCTTCGAAAGCCGGTGTATGCAAACACGATTACTGCCGACTGAACATCACTGCGCGTGACACCGCGTTCGTGCAGGGTGATCAGACCTCGATCGGCCAGGTCCGAGAGGAACGGAGTGGGTGCCATGGCCACCACGGTCACCCGTGCGCCGGCGCCCACCAACTCGCTCGTCGTGGCCATTGCCGACCCGGTGGTTCCGGCTACCAACGCTGTTCGTCCTGCCATGGGCAGGTTCACTGTGATCGAACCGCGAACAGAGCTGTCCCGGCGGCGGGAGTTCAGGGTCATGCATTCTCACCTTCGTTTGGGGCCGTGCTGTGCCGCGGTCGAGATTTCCGCATCACCCGGCGCGCAGGTTCTCTGTAGGTGGCACTCAGATGCGCCCGCCTATCACCGAACCGATGCGGGGAAAAGGTATCCGACTGTACCGCTGCGACTTCCGGATCGGCGGCCACGCAGTGCGGCCGACACCAGGGCCGCGCGTTTGTGCACGCCGAACTTCTCCATGATGTTGTGTAGATGGAACTTCACTGTTGCCTCGGCGATGAAGAGCCGTTTGGCTATGGTCCTGTTGTCCAGACCCTCTGTCAGCAGAGCCAGCACCTCTTGCTCTCGACGCGTCAGCATACTGGTCTGATCGATCACGGGCTCGTGTTCTGCACAACGCAGTTCGGCAATCACCGATTCCGAACTCAAGGAGTCCAGGGTTGGTTTCCCCTCGATCACGCGCTGGATCGTGTTGAGTAGTTCGTGGGACGGCGATCTCCGGTGAATCAATCCGTCAACGCCGGCGCGTAGCAGTCCGACCGCCTGTCGTGTTGCGTCGGTGTCGTCGATGACGGCTATCACCTTGGCATCTGCAGGCCATTGTCCGAGGACTTGCGCAAGGGGATACTCACTGTCCACCCCCAACACGAGGAGGTCGAACTGCAGGTCCTGCAGATCGTCGAAGAGGCCGGGTCCCAGCCGTGACTCGGCCACCACCTGGACTCCCATGGCTTGAGACGCCACGTGAATGAGGCCATGCCGCAGCAGGTCGTCATTCACTGCGAAAACGGTTCGAACCGTGATCGCGCTGTGAAAAGGCGCTTCGGCGTAGGAGTCACGATGCGGCGTTGAGGGTGTAGGGCTGTTGAGATCCTGGCCCGCAAAAGAGTGTTGTGTTCGAGACCAACCCATGGTCGACTCCGTCCTTCAGGTCAGCGGGCGAATGATAGCGGCGAAAGCGCTGCAAGAACGTTGCATCGTGTTCGAAGCCACTGGATGCTCACGATGGCGGCTTTCACGAAGCCGTCAGGACGCAGTCGCCGCACAGCCCGGCGTGCGGTCCGGTGTAGAAGAGGCAACAGCTGCGCCTGTGGAACTGACTGTTATTGAAATATCCTGTGCCGTGCAGGTATTCGCTCTCAAGCAGGGCTGTGATCACCGCTCGACCACGCTGCTCGTATTCGGGATGACGCATCGCCAGTACGGTCACCGAACCGTTGGCAGAAGAGATCACGTTGCCTCGGGTCACCTTTTCGGAGAGTCCTGTCGCGTCTCGTATGGCACGGCCCATGGGCGCCAGAACCTCGTCGATGACCGACGCGGACATGGCGGCAGCTGCGGTGTCCACCTCCTTTGCCTCGGTGCAGCCCAAGCCCTGTACACCGAATTGCGGGCAATGATGCTCCGTGGAGCGCCACAAAAGGGATTCGGCTTTGAGCACAGGAACGGCGAATTCGCGGACCGCAGCGCCGATGAGCGGAGACAGCAGCCGCGCCGCGACACCAATGTGGAACGACGATGCCGCCATTCTGAGGGGAATGCGCTCTTCCGGGCAACCGGCCGAAGCGGCCACCGCTTTCCGCGTTCTACTCGCCATGTTGAGCAACGTATCCGGGTCTAGCAGCGCGTCCCAGCTCCGCCATCCGTTCCCCGCCACTTCGGAGAGAGAAAAATAATCCCCGAGGGAGGCGGTTCTTCGCAGTAATTCTGCTGCGTCGCGCTGCGTTCCCGGCGGGGAAACGGGGAGCCTTCCGGTGATTTCCATGGTGTTCGAAGATTAACCGCGTGAGTAGGAAATGCAAGAGCGAAGACACGATGACCCGAGGGACACCTCCTGGTGGCGACGGCTGCCCCGGAGCGGCCGAGGGGGCGGCCCCCGGCCACCGCAACAGCGTCCGGGCGGTCTCGACAGACATCCGAGAACAGGCGTTGTGTTTCGCGAATATGCATTCATCGGCCCGAACGTTCAGTGCCTGACCTGCCCAGATGGGTAGGTGGATACCTATGCAACGTTGGTGCAACGTGACCGGGGACACAATTGTGACGCGTGTAACGACCGTGCCCGCAACTGTGACGACGGGTGACTCAGGTCACCCCACACCTCTTGGAGCAGTGTAATGACGCAACCCGTCCTCGATCCCGCAGTGGACTATCCACTGAGTGTGAACCGTCGAGATTTGTTATTCACTCCCACCGGAAGATCGATTGACGACATCACCCTCGACGCGGTTGTATCGGGTGATATTCGTGCTGCGGATCTACGCATAACACCGGAAACTCTGCGTATGCAGGCGCAGGTTTCCGAGAAAGTCGGCAGGACTCAGCTCGGGGCCAATCTCCGGCGCGCAGCGGAAATGACTGCGATTAGCGACGAACGCGTTCTGGAGATCTACAACGCATTGCGACCGAATGCCTCGACAAAAGCGGAACTCGAAGCAATAGCCGAGGAACTCGAGACGCAATACAGCGCATCTCTCCTGGCTGATCTGGTTCGCGAAGCCGCCGACGTCTATGAGCGGCGCGATATTCTTTCCGAGGGTGAGTAGGAGAACAACAATGAGCGCAGAAGCAATTGAGAAGAGCGACGGAATCCGTCATTCCGCTCGAACCCTGATCCTGGAAGCCCGTCCGGTCAATCTCGACGGGTTCGTCGAGGAGTGGCCCGAAGTGGGCATGGTGGCGATGGACAGCCCGTTCGACCCCGAGCCCTCGGTCAAGGTGGAGAACGGCCTCATCGTCGAGATGGACGGCGTAGCTCGCGAGAACTTCGATTTCATCGACCAGTTCATCGCGGACAAGGCCTTGGATGTGGCGACCACCGAGCAGTCGATGGCGCTCTCCGCCCAGGAGATCGCCCGAATGATGGTGGACCCCAGCGTAACCCGCCAGGAAGTCATTGCCATCACCAAGGGTCTGACACCGGCCAAGCTGCTGGCGGTGTGCAAGACACTCAACATCGTCGAGATCATGATGGCGATGCAGAAGATGCGGGCGCGCCGCACTCCGGCCAACCAGGGGCACTGCACCAGCGCCAGGGACAATCCGCTGCAGGTGGCGTGTGACGCCGCCGAGGCCTCGATTCGGGGCTTCTCGGAGGTCGAAACCACCCTCGGTGTGGTCCGTTACGCTCCGCTGGTGGCCATGGCCCAGCAGATCGGGAGCCAGGTCGGTACCGGTGGTCCGCTGACCCAGTGCGCACTGGAGGAAGCCACCGAGCTGGATCTCGGGATGCGCGGCATCACCGGTTATGCCGAGACCATCTCGGTGTACGGCACAGAGCCGGTGTTCGTCGACGGTGATGACACCCCGTGGTCCAAGGCGTTCCTGGCTGCGGCCTACGCCTCGCGCGGTATCAAGATGCGCTTCACCTCCGGCACGGGTTCCGAGGTGCAGATGGGTAACGCCCAGGGTAAGTCCATGCTGTACTTGGAGATTCGCTGCATCTTGATCGCCAAGGGTGCCGGTGTACAAGGCCTGCAGAACGGTTCGATCTCGTGTATCGGCGTGCCCGGTGCAGTGCCGGCAGGTATCCGTGCGGTTGCCGCCGAGAATCTGGTGGCCTCCGCCGTGGACCTCGAATGTGCGTCGGGCAACGACCAGTCCTTCTCGCATTCCCCGATGCGCCGGACCGCCCGCCTGATGCCGCAGATGATGCCCGGAACCGACCTGGTGTGCTCGGGATTCTCTTCGATGCCGAACTACGACAACATGTTTGCGGGTTCGAATCTGGAGAGCGACGACTACGACGACTACAACACCATCCAGCGTGATCTGCAGATCGACGGAGGGTTGCGGCACGTCAAGGAGTCCGACATCCTGGCCGTCCGCAGTCGTGCCGGGAAGGCACTGCAAGCGGTGTTTCGCTATCTCGACCTGCCGCCGATTACCGACGCCGAGGTGGACGCTGCGGTGTACGCCAACGGCAGCAACGAGCTGATCCCGCGCGACGTCCTCGAAGACCTCAAGGGTGCCCAGCAGGTCATGGATCGCAATGTCACGGGTCTGGACCTGGTGAAGGCACTGGAGGCCACCGGGTTCGCCGATGTTGCCGAGAATCTGCTGTCGGTTCTGCGCCAACGTGTTTCAGGTGATCTGTTGCAGACTTCAGCGATCCTCACGCGGGAGCTCGTCCCACGCTCGGCGGTCAACGACGCCAACGACTACGCAGGACCCGACAGCGGGTACCGCCCGTCGGGTGAGCGCTGGGAAGAGATGAAACGGTTGCGCCACGTCACGAGCGCGTCGAATCCCGAGTTGGAGGTGGAATGATCATGGCAGTGAACACGATGGAAGCCCAGCGTTCGGTCACATTCAACGAGGTGGGCCCTGCCCAGCGCGGTAAGCGTCCCGACGAGGTGGTGATCGCAATCTCGCCCGCGTTCGGGAGTTTGTTCACCCAGACGATCGTCAATCTCCCTCACGCTGAAGTGATCCGGCAGATGCTGGCCGGCATCGAAGAACAGGAAGTGCACGCGCGCATCATCCGCTTCCAGAGCAGCGCCGACCTGGCATTGATGGCACACACGGCCGCCAAGCTCTCGGGTTCGGGGATCGGTATCGGCATCCTGGCCCGCGGCACGTCGATGATCCACCAGCGTGATCTGCCCCGGCTGTCCAGCCTGGAGCTGTTCCCACAGTGTCCCCTGTTGACGCTGGAGACCTACCGCAACATCGGTACGAATGCAGCGCAGTACGCCAAGGGCGAATCGCCGGAACCGGTACCCACTCTCAACGACCAGATGGCCCGGCCCCGGTGGCAGGCCAAGGCGGCGCTGTTGCACCTCAAGGAAACCGAGTTGGTGCGAAAGGGCGCCAAGACCGTCGAGGTGGTGCCGGAGTACTCCACGGCGGCAGCTGGTTAGTTGGGAAGTCGTCGTCAGCCAGAAGGAGCGCAATCGGTGAATGTGATGGTCGTCGGGGTCGACATCGGCAACTCGACCACGGAAGCCAGCTTGGCGGAGATCTCTCCGGACGGGGTGGTGACCTATCTGAGTTCGGCTTTGACGCGTACCACAGGCATCAAGGGTACGGTCAAGAATGTTGATGGCGTGGTCAAGTCGGTCACGTGGGCACTGGAGCGGGTTCACGCCACGCTGGCCGATCTCGATGTAGTTCTCCTCAACGAAGCCACTCCCGTCATCAGCGGGTTGGCCATGGAGACCATCACCGAGACCATCATCACCGAATCGACCATGATCGGTCATGATCCGCGTACGCCCGGTGGCCATGGACTCGGAGTCGGCGTCATCGTCGACTTCGAGTCGCTCACCGACATCGAGCCCGGTGTACCAGTTATTCCGTTGGTACCCAAAGGAATTGACTTCGCCGACACGGCCGCGGCCATCAACGCGGCCGTGTCGCGCGGGATCGACATCACCGGCGCCATACTCTGCAACGACGACGCTGTGCTGGTGTCCAACCGTCTTGAGGCCAAGATCCCGATCATCGACGAGGTGTCACGTATCGAGTCCGTGCCTCGCGGCATGATGGCAGCGGTGGAGGTGGCCGGTCCGGGTCAGTCCATCCGGACCCTGTCCAACGCGTACGGGCTGGCGACGATCTTCGAACTTGATCCCAATCAAACCCGAGTGGTTTCCCCCGTGGCGCGGGCGCTCACCGGAAACCGCTCGGCCGTCGTGGTCCGCACCCCCTCCGGTGACGTCGCCGATCGCACCATTCCCGCCGGATCTCTGGATCTCATCGGGGCCAAGAAGACTGCCAACATCGATGTTTCCCGCGGTGCCACCGAGATCATGGCTGCGGTGGAGCGGGTGAGTCCGCTTGTCGACGTGGCGGGGGAGTCCGGAACCAACACCGGCGGGATGATCGCCAATGTGCGCCAGAGCATGGCCGATCTCTCCCATCACGCGTTGGCAGATGTCCGGATCCAGGACCTGCTCGCCATCGACACCTTCGTTCCCCAGGAGGTCCGTGGCGGCGTGGCCGGTGAGGTGGCGTTGGAGAATGCCGTGGCCTTGGCGGCCATGGTGCGCACCAAGGAAAGCGGCATGAAGGTCGTCGCCGACGCGGTGACCGAAGGGTTGAGGTCGGCGGGCGCGGACCGGGTGCGGGTTGTCGTCGGAGGCATCGAAGCCGAGATGGCTGTGCTGGGGGCATTGACAACCCCGGGTTCAGACAAGCCCCTGGTGGTTCTCGACCTTGGCGGCGGTTCCACCGACGCCGCGGTCATCGAGCAGAACGGCGACGTGCTGGCCACCCACCTGGCCGGTGCCGGCGATCTGGTCACCAAACTCATCGACGCCGAACTCGGTTTGGGCAACCTGGAGCTGGCCGAGGAGATCAAGCGTTGCCCACTGGGCAAGGCGGAGAGTTTCTTTCACGTCAGGCTCGAGAACGGCACCGTTCAGTTCTTCGAGAAGCCGCTATCACCCACCGCATTCGCGCGGGTGGTGACGCTGTCGGAGTACGAAGGCGGGATGAACCCCATCCCGACCAGGCACTCGCTGGAACGGATCCGTGAGGTGCGCCGCACCGCCAAAGAGCGGGTGTTCGTCGTCAATGCCCTGCGGTCCCTGCGCAGTATCGCCCCGGCGGGCGATCTTCGACAGATCGGGTTCGTGGTGCTGCTCGGTGGGTGCGCCTTGGACTTCGAGATCCCGGAACTGATAGCCGACGCACTGGCGCCGTACGGAATAGTCTGCGGCACAGGCAATATCCGCGGAACCGAGGGTCCACGCAATGCGGTGGCCTCGGGACTTGTCGCTGCCCACGCCGCCGTGCACCTGGCGGGTGAGCACCCATCGGTTGACGTGTGCAGCGGAGTCGGTGCTCATGCTTGATGGCGGACAGCCTGAGAAACCGGCGATCCTGGTGATCAGTGCCCATGCCGGTCCCCTGGAGACTGAGGTGCTCGCCGGTATCGAGGAAGAGGGTGTTCCCTTCGTGGTAGACCGGCCGCGGGTTCTGCAGGGGGCTGTGGAGATGGCCGTGGCGGCAGCGGGTCGTTCGTCTCTGAGCGTCGGGGTGGGCATTGATGCGGACGGTCGAATATGCGTTCAGCACGACAAGCTCGTCGGCCCGCTCGAGGAGCTGTGTTCGGACGCGCACACACATCCGACCTGGGCCCGAATGTTCGGGCACAACGCGGCACGCATCGTCGTTGGCATTCCGCTGATCGAGATCGATGGGACCTCGCTGTGATCACGCACCACGCGCGCCGCAGGTCAACGGTGATCGAAGAAGTGGTGGTGCTCCAACAGCTCAACGAGTCGATCAAGGCTCAACAGGCATTCCTCAACAGCTGCGGCGATGCGACCTGGATCAGTGATGACGAGCGTCGGGCCATTCGGTGGCTGCTGTCGGCCCTCATAGACCATCGTCGCCGCGTGCGTACGGCAGCCCGCCTGTGGCGAACGTTGCAACCCGGGGAGCCGGCGCCACAGGATCTGCGTGACGAAACCGTTGAATTGCTCGACGAGAACCGCAGTTTCGGACCGTACATTGCGCAGTGGAGAGGAGTGGTGGTGGGCCAGGCCCGCGTTGAGCGCACCGATATGTGGCGCAGTATGCGCGAGTTGGCGGAGTCGAACCTGGGCTTGCCTCGCTGTTGAGTAACGCAAGCTCGCCGCTCGAAACGGCGAGCCCGCGTAGTGTGAGAACTCGAGAAGCTGCCCTGATTCGCGGCGATCACGTTGGTCGCCAAGTTCAATGAAAAGGGTGACTCGTGGAGGTGTTCGAGACGTGGACAGCTCAGGCGCGGATTTCGGGCGCATCATGCGCCTGCACGCAGATTTCCTTGCGGGAAGAATCGGCTTGCAGGACTTGGCAATCCGGGCGGTGGTGGCAGAGAGTTGGCAGCGTAGTCGCTCCGGCGGGGTAGATCCTCTCCAGGGGGAAGCGCCTTCCGACGGCGCTGGTCTGGTTGCGTTGCGCGCGGCCAGCACACTGGCGCCGGCGCTCCCGCTGATCCGCCGGCTTCTGGTGGACCACGCCGAAGAAGCGGGTGTAGTGGTGGCGGTGGCCGACGCGGCGGGCAACCTGCTGTGGGTCGAAGGAGATCGGTCGACACGCAGTCGGGCAGAGCGCATGAATTTCGCTGCCGGCGCGAACTGGAGTGAGCGATGTGTGGGTACCAATGCTCCAGGTACGGCCCTGGCGTTGGACCGAGAGATACACATACGCGGGGCCGAGCACTTCTGCGAGGTGGCCCAGCGGTTCAGCTGCGCGGCGGTTCCCATCCACGACTCTGTCACCAACAAGCTGTTGGGAGTCATCGATGTCACCGGCGGTCCCGAAGTTGATTCACTCAAGTCCCTGTCGTTGGTCCGAGCCACCGCTGTTGCGGTGGAGAAATACCTCGCGGTGCTGCGTCAACCGGGCTTGCAGGCCGCGCCGTCCCGAAGCCCGACGATCAGGGTGCTCGGGTTCGACCGCCCCTTCGTGGAGTCGGTGCACGACGGTGGCCGCGTCGGCACCGTGACGCTGGCGCCTCGTCACGCCGACATCTTGGTATTGCTCGGCAATCATGCAGACGGTCTCAGCGCTGAGGAGTTGTCGGTGATGCTCGATGAAAAGGAGCTCGACGTCGGCACTGTGAGAGCCGAGGTGTCACGGATGCGGCGCGTGCTCCCCGGTCTCATCGGTTCACGCCCTTATCGGTTGATGCGGCCTGTCAACAGCGATATGGCAGCTGTGCTGGATGCATTGGACCGCAGAGACGCCGCCGATGCTCTCGACCATTACGGCGGCGCGCTGCTACCGAGATCAACCTCTCCAGCGATTGCCGGGGCCCGTACCGAACTCAGCTCTGCCGTCAGGACCGCCGTGCTGGCCACCGGTGACCTCGCGTTGTTGAGGCGCTGGCTCGATCTGCCCGAAGGCCGCGATGATCGTGACGGCTGGCGCCTGTTGCACAACAAGTCCGAAGCCGGGTCGATCAGTCGTGCGCAGGCACGCGGCCATCTGGTGGCACTGGACCTCGACTTGGGTTGAGGACAAGGGACACGAACTATCCGAAAGGCTGGGAAACCGGCTCAGCCATTCCCTGCCTCGAGGTTGGTGGGGTTTACTCTCCACGATCGCTCGGGCAATGGCCTGGTCGGTGCGCGCGAGACAAGTAGGAATGGAGCAGACATTCAATGACGAGCTACGGTCAGTTGTACCGTGACAGCATTGATGATCCTCAGGGGTTTTGGGCACGGGCAGCCGAACAAGTGGACTGGATCCAGTCGCCCGCACAACTTCTGGACGACAGTGACGCTCCGTTCTACCGCTGGTTTCCCGGCGGCGTTCTGAACACGTGTGTCAACGCACTCGACCGCCATGTCGACAATGGTCGCGCAGAGCAGCCCGCCCTGATCTACGAGTCGGCCGTCACCGGCGTCACGCGCACCTACACCTATCGCGAACTGCTGGACCTCACGGCGCGCTGTGCCGGAGTGCTGCGTGATCTCGGGGTGGGCAAAGGCGACCGCGTCGTGGTGTACATGCCCATGATTCCCGAGGCCGTGATCGCCATGCTGGCGTGCGCGCGTATCGGCGCGGTGCACTCGGTGGTGTTCGGTGGTTTTGCCGCTCACGAGTTGGCGGCGCGAATCGACGACGCTGCGCCAAAGGTGTTGATAACCGGATCCTGCGGTATCGAACCCAGTCGGCTGGTGCCGTATCAGCCCATGGTCGAGGCCGCCTTGGCCGCAACGTCGAATCCGCCCGGTCACGTCGTGGTCGTGCAACGTGAACAAGTGCAATGGGAGCTCAACGCCGCGCGTGACGTGGACTGGGAGGAGGCGGTGGCCGCGGCCGCGCCCGCCGAGGCTGTGCCGGTGGCCGCGACGGATCCGCTCTACGTCCTCTACACCTCGGGTACCACCGGCAAGCCCAAGGGGATCGTGCGAGACAACGGTGGACATGCGGTTGCTCTGCTGTGGACGATGAGCCACATCTACGATGTCGGGCCCGGAGACGTCTTCTGGGCCGCCTCCGATGTGGGCTGGGTGGTGGGCCACTCCTACATCGTTTACGGGCCGCTACTGGCCGGAGCGACGACGGTCCTCTACGAAGGCAAGCCGGTCGGTACACCCGATCCTGGCGCGTTCTGGCGCGTGATCGCCGAGCACGGCGTCAAGGTGCTGTTCACCGCCCCGACCGCCATCCGGGCAATCCGCAAGGAGGATCCGACCGCGGCTCATATGGCGCGCTACGACCTCAGTGGCCTGCGGTATCTGTTCCTCGCCGGGGAACGGTTGGACCCCGATACCTACCACTGGGCATCGGAGAAGCTCGGAATCCCGGTGATCGATCACTGGTGGCAGACCGAAACGGGCTGGCCCATCGCCGCGAACCCGGCAGGTGTGCAGTTGCTGCCGATCAAGGCCGGTTCACCGACCGTGCCGATGCCGGGCTATGACATCGAGGTGCTCGATCCGTACGGAAAACCCTGCGGCCCAGGAGAAGAAGGATCGGTGTGCCTCAAGATGCCGCTTCCGCCCGGCACTCTGGTGACGTTGTGGGGTGATGACAGCCGTTTTGAGAGCTCGTACCTGAGCGCATTCCCCGGCTACTACCTCAGCGGTGACGGTGGCTACATCGACGAGGACGGCTACCTGTTCGTGATGGGGCGTACCGACGACGTGATCAACGTTGCCGGACACCGCTTTTCGACGGGAGCCATCGAGGCGGTGCTGGCTTCACATCCTGCGGTGGCCGAATGCGCGGTGATCGGTGTCGCCGACGAGATCAAGGGCCACGTGCCGCGCGGATTCGTGGTGCTCAAAGCCAACGTCGAGGCCGACGGTGTGGAGGCGGCGCTGATCGCCGCCGTGCGCGACGAGATCGGTGCGGTGGCGTCGTTCAAGTTGGTCGATGTGGTGCCCGCGCTGCCGAAAACCCGCTCGGGCAAGATCCTGCGGAAGGCGATGCGTAACATCGCCCACGGTGTGGACGAGGCGGTGCCTTCGACCATCGAGGATCCCGCGGTGCTGCACGCGCTGCGGCCGGTGCTGGAGAGCTGACTCAGCGCGACGGGTAGCACTCCTGGTGCACCACCGTGTGCACCGGAGCGCGTCCGCGCCACCCGTGCCGCTCCAGGTCCGGAATGTCGGGTAGGTCGGCCACGTGGCCGACGCACAACCATGCCACCGGGCGCACGGCGGCGGGCATGTTCACCAGAGAACGCAGATACTCCTCGCGGTAGAACGACACCCAACCCACGCCGAGGTTTTCCGCCGTCGCCGCCAACCACAGGTTCTGGATGGCGCACACCACCGAATACAGACCGGCATCGTCGATGGCATGCCGTCCCAGCACCTGCGGTCCGCCGCGGGTGGGGTCGTAACCCACCACGATGCCCAGCCCGGATTCGCAGATGCCCTCGACCTTGATCTTGGAAAAGGTCTCGGCACGCTCACCGGACAGCGACGACGCGAAGATCTGCCGTTCGAAGGCCACGTGGTCACGGAAGGCCGCCAGAGTCTCGGGCGAGCGCACCAACACGAAATCCCACGGTTGCGACATGCCCACCGACGGCGCGGCGTGAGCGGCGGACAGCACGCGGTCGAGTACTTCCTCGGCCACCGGCTGGCCGGTGAATTCGCGCCGGGTGTCGCGGCGGCGGTGGATGATGTCGTAGAGGCCGGCGGCGAGGTGCTGTGCGGGAGCGCTCACAGGCGACCACCCACATGGGTGCGGGTACGGTCGCGCTGCGGATCGTAGAGATGGCTGTCGCCGGCGCAGGTGTCCGGCCGTTCGGCGAGTGCGCGGCCCACCAGAATGACTGCGGCCTGGCGCAATCCGGCCTCCTCCACCTTGTCCGCGATATCGCCGACGGTGCCACGGAGCACGATCTCGGACGGTTGTGAGGCGCGGTAGACCACCACGACGGGACAGTCCGCACCGTACGTCGGTACCAGCTCCGCCATCAGCTCACGTGTGCGGGTGATCGCCAGGTGCAACACCAGGGTGGCCTGGGTGGCCGCGAATGCCGCCAGCGATTCCGACTCCGGCATGGCCGTCGAGCGCTGCTGGGTGCGGGTGAGCACTACCGACTGGGTGACGAGGGGGACGGTCAGTTCGCGGCCCACCCGCGCGGCAGCGGCGGCGTAAGCGGGCACCCCCGGTGTCACCGCCCACGGCACCCCGGCGGCGTCGAGCCGGCGGGTCTGCTCGGACACCGCGCTGTAGATCGTGGGATCACCCGACACCAGCCGTACAACCTGCTTGCCGGCCTGCTGGGCGGCGACCATCCGGCCGATGATGGCGTCCAGGTCGAGATCCTGGGTGTCCACCAGATCGGCTGTTGGAGAGCAATTCTCGAGTACTTCCGGGTCGAGGTAGGTGCCCGGGTAAAGCACCGTGTCGGCCTCGCCGAGCAGTCGTACCGCGCGGACGGTGAGCAGGTCGGCAGCACCAGGGCCCGCGCCGACGAAGTGGACCGGCGAGTTCATCGGACCCACCGCGGGGTCCAGACCCGACCCGCATCGGTCACGCGGGTCGACGAGGCGCCGATCAGCAGCAGACATTTCATGTCGATGGTGTCGGTGTCGAGGTCGCCGAGTGTGGTGACGGTCAGAGATTCCTCGGCCCGGCCGACGTCCCGCCCGATCGTCACCACAGTGTCGGCACTTCGGTGTTCCAGCAACACTTTCCGGGCCACGGCGATCTGATCCGGACGGGTGCGCGAGGCGGGGTTGTAGATGGCCAGCACCAAGTCGGCTTCGGCGATGGCCCGCAGCCGTGCCTCGATGACCGACCAGGGTTTGAGTCGGTCGGAGAGGCTGACCACCGCAAAGTCCGCGCCGATCGGTGCGCCGGCGCGCGCGGCGACGGCTTGGACGGCCGACACCGCGGGCAGCACCCGCACCGGCACATGGGTGAACTGCGGGTCGTCGGCGGCCTCGAACACCGCCGAGGCCATCCCGAAGACGCCGGCGTCGCCACCGGACACCACGGCCACCTTCTCGCCCCGGCTGGCGAGTTGCAGTGCGAAGCGGGCGCGGTCGACCTCGACGGTGTTGCCGGACGCGTGTCTCTGCAAGCCTTCTCGCTGCGGGACTCGGTTGACGTACGGGGCGTAACCGACCACGTGGTCGACCTCGGCCAGCGCGGCGGTGGCCTCGGCGGTCAGCCAGTCCTGCGGCCCGGGACCCAGCCCGATCACCAGTAGCTCGGCAGCGGTCTCGATGCTGGGTGTCTGCACCGCGGCGACCAGTTCTCCCGGGCGCCGGGTGCGCTGCCCGTTGACCGAGTCGCCGTTGACGACGATCAGCGACAGGTACGGCACGGACGCTTCGTCGACGTCGGCCACCGGCATCCACCGTTGTTCCGGATGGCTGGCGCGTTCGATGTACATGGCGTGCCCCAACCGCCCGGCCGCCGCGAGTGCTCGGCGCACGGCAGGGAAGGTGCGGCCCAGCTTCATGATGATGGCGCCGTCGGTATCGGCGAGGCGGCGCGCGAGTTCCGCCTCGGGCAGGGTGCCCGGCAGGACGGTCAGCACATCGGTCTGGCGGACCAGGGGAGAGGCGGTGGCCGCGGTGGCGGCAACGAACGCCGGCACACCGGGAACCACCTCGGTCGGATAATCGGCGCTGAGCCGGTCGTGCATGTACATGTACGAGCCGTAGAACAGCGGGTCGCCTTCGGCCAACAGAACCACGGTGCGGCCCGCGGCCAGGTGGACAGCCAGCCGGGCGGCCGATTCCTCGTAGAAATCGGCGAGCGCCCCGGCGTATCCGCCGGGGTGATCGGTGCCTCCGGTAGTGACCGGGTAGCGAAGTTCCTCTTCGATCACCCCGTCGCGGATCAGGTCGGCGGCGATACCCCGGGCATAGGACTGTTTGTTGACTCCGGCGTGGTAGGCCACGACATCGGCTTCACCGATCAGTCGAGCGGCTTTCAGGGTGATCAGTTCGGGGTCTCCGGGCCCCAGTCCGACACCGAAGAAGCGGCCGGTCATTCTGCCTCCGAGGCCAGTGCGTTCAGTGCCGACGAGGTCATCGCCGAGCCACCGAGGCGGCCACGGATGGTCACGTAGGGAATGTCGATGCCGTGGTCGGCGGCGAACGAGATCAGTGCCTCCTTCGATTCGGCGGCGCCGATGAATCCGACCGGGCAGCCGACGATGGCGGCAGGCCGGGGAGCGCCGTCGATCAGCATCTCCAGTAGGTGGAACAGCGCGGTGGGTGCGTTGCCGATGGCGATGACGGCGCCTTCCATGAAGGGTTCCCACAGCGAGACCGCCGCCGCGGTGCGGGTGGTGCTCCACGCGCGGGCCAGGGCGGGGACCCGCTCGTCGTGCAGGAAACAGTGCACGGCATTGTCGGCCGGCAAGCGACTTGCGGTGACGCCGGTGGCGACCATCTGCGCGTCGCACAGAATTGGTGCACCACCGGAGAGTGCCACGCGGCTGGCTTTCACCACGTTGGAGTGAATTGCCAAGTCTTTCACCAGGTTCGGCTGGCCTGTGCCATGGATCATGCGGACAGCCAGCTTCTCGGCGTCCGGCGGCACCGCCGAGAGGTCGGCTTCACTGCGGATGGCGGCGAAGGAGTCGACATAGATCGACGCGCCGTCGTCGATGTAGTCGTACCTCTTTCTCGGCCGGGTGAGCTGATCAGAGCTGTTCATCGGTTCCCTCCAGAGCATGTGGAACAAGGATGCCGTGCCACGGCGTCACCACCACATCCGGGACACCGGCTGGGGTCAGGTCCAGGATCGTCTCGGCGCGCTGCGGCGTCAGCACACCGTCCGGAACGTGGACGTGTGTGCCGCCGCCCACCGGTCCGTAGGGCAACGCCGTCGTCGGAGCAGGTATTCGTCGATCGGGTGCCACCGGTGCGCTCAATGCGGCGGGCAGCTCCCGCAGGTGCCACGGGGCGTCCGCGCCCCCGCCGCGCACGCGCAGGAAAGCCGCGGCGAGCCCGGCCAGATGCAGCGCAGCCTCGTCCAGAGCCACCACCTCGCCCCAATGATCTCCGACGCGCAGCTGCACCAGCCGGTCATCCAAAGCGACCAGCCCCAGATCGGTACCGCGGCCACCGGCATCGATGAGCCGATCCATGAGGTCACCGCGGCCGTCGTCGAGAGTGAACAGGAAGCGCCCTGGGAGCCGGCCGAGAGCGTCGTCGGCCAGCAGTGCGGCATCCAGCGAGGCGGCCACCGGGCGCAGATCAGCTCGCCCTCCGCTGTGTCCGGACTGTGGAGAGATGAGGATGTTGCGCACCAGCTCGTGGGTGGCTGAGGGTAACAACCCGGTGGATTGGAGTGCAGACACCGCGGTGGGGCACAGTTGGTCTTCGTGGCCATCGTGGCCGCGAAGACCGCGTAACTGCAGGTTGGCGCGGCTGGTGAGGTGCACATCGCCATCGGCGTGGGTGATGCTGACCTTGATCAGCCGGCGCAGCGCCACAGTGGGAAGCTGACCCCCGACCAGGCGCAGGCGTACCAGCAAGCCGTCTTGGGCCTGCCACGGCCGGTACGCGCCGGGACATTGGTCGGTCCGGCTGCGATTGCCGCCGGTGAGGCGGCACGTGTCGGTGGTCATTCGTCCTTATGCCCGTCAGGGCACTGTGTAGTGGCGATGGTGAACCCATGCCGCGGCTGTCGCGGCTGCTTCCGCGCCCTGCGACAGTATGCGATGTCGGACATGTGCGGCATGCGCTCGCCGACAACTCGGCCCAAAGCAGACGGGAACCTATTCGTAAGGTGGGGATCGGACGCGCCGAGACGAACCCGGCGCGTGATCGGTCCGCTCACGGGTGCATCGAGCCGTTGCGCCGATCGACCAGAATCCGCACCACCCAGCCGTTTTTGGGAAGGGCGGACTCGTGGTGGAGGTCAGGTGCCCACATGCTGATCGCTTCTCGGAGGACGTCACCATGTGTCACCGCGACCAACGGACCGGCGTCGGTGGTAAGCCGCTCCAGGAGGCTTCGCAACCTGCGGGCGACGTCGTTTCGTGCTTCCCCGTGCGGCAGAGCCTCATCGGCAGACAAAGCGGCCTCTGCGCGATGGCCGTCGGCTACCGGCCGGCCTTCGAAGATTCCCCAGCACCGTTCGCGCAACAAAGGGGTGTACCGAACCGGTACGTCGAGGCGGCCGCCGATGATGTCCGCTGTCTCGGCAGCTCGACGCAGATCAGAACTGATCACGAGGGCGGGGGCGTGGGGCATGAGCGTTTCAGCAGCCGCGTGGGCCTGGCGGACACCGTCAGCTGTCAGCGCGGGCCACCTGGTCTGACCCTGCATGAGGCCCAACCGGTTCCACGTCGACTCGCCGTGACGCACCCAGAATGTATCGACGGTCATGGTCGTCGACAACTGTAGTGCCCGACGCTGGTCACAGGCCGAGGCGGTGGATCGGTGCATTCCGAACCTGTGCCATTCGAAAAGTGTCCGGGGTGACACTCTTTCCCAGGGTTCGCTTGCGGACTCGGTACAGTGAGCGCCACGGGTCCCGCAGCCAGCGGATAGGGGGTGTGCGTGTCGGAGGCAATGTCGCCCGGTCCCAAACCGCCTCCCCGCCTGCGTACCCACGAGCAGGTGATGGCCGAGATCGAGAACCGGCTCAACAACGGAACCCTCAAGGCCGGCGACCGGTTACCGCCCGAGCGACAGTTCGCCGAAGCACTCGGGGTCAGCCGGGGCGCCGTCCGCGAGGCGCTGCGGATCCTCGAGGCGATCGGTGTCGTCGAGGCCGGGCCCGGTTCAGGACCCAACTCGGGATCCAGGATCGTCAAGGACAGCACCGTCGGCATGGGCATGCTGCTGCGGATCCATCTGCAACTGGCTTCCTTCACCGAGACCGATCTGCTCGAGACCCGGCTGATGCTGGAGCGATTGGCGTGTCGCAAGGCTGCCAGCATCGCCACCGGCGCCGAGATCTACCGGCTGCGCAGGCTTGTCGACGAGATGCGGGCCGCGCCGACGACGGCCGAGCATCACGAACTCGACACCGCCTTCCACGTGGGCATTGCGCAGATCTCGGGCAACGGTCTGGCTGCGGCGCTGATGGCCGCGCTGCGGGAAGCCTTGCACGGCGCCATGATCGCCGGTTTCGAACGGCTCGACGACCCGGTGCGCACGATGAAGACGTTGACCGACGAGCACGAGCTCATCGTCGACGCCATTGCCGCAGGTGACGGCCGGGCTGCCGCCGACCAGGTGGCCGAACACATCCTGGGGTTCTACCGGGTACTGGGTTTCGACGATCTGAACTGGGCGGGCTGAGTCAGGAACTCTTGGTGGGGAACGTCAACGGGTACGGCACGAACCGTCCGCGGGTACCGTCGACCAGCAGCTGCCTGCCGACCGGCGGGGTGGCTCGTTGCGGGCAGTGCTGCCGATCGCAGGTCCGACACCCCGGACCGATGGGCACCACATCGGGATTCACCAGGTCCAGGCCCTTGCTGTACACCAGGCGCCCGGCCTGCCGGAGTTCACAACCCAGACCGACCACGAATGTCTTGGCAGCCGAACCGTAACCGCCGCGGCGGCGGGTCACGGTGCGCGCCACCCACAGATACCGCTGGCCGTCGGGCATCTCGGCCACCTGTACATCGACCTGTCCAGGTGCGGCGAAGGCGTCGTAGACGTTCCACAGCGGGCAGGTGCCGCCGGTGTGCGAAAAGTGAAAACCGATGGCGGACTGCCGTTTAGAGATGTTGCCCGCCTTGTCCACCCGCACCAGGATGAACGGCACCCCCCTCATTCCGGGGCGCTGCAGCGTGCTGAGCCGGTGCGCGACGGTCTCGAAGCCGACGTCGAAACGTTCGGCGAGGACCTCGACGTCGTAACGTACTTTTTCGGCCGCGTTGTAGAACGTGGTGTAGGGCAGGATCAGGGCGCTGGCGAAATGGTGGGCCAGGCCCAGCCTGGCGAGCTTGCGGGTGGTCTGGTCCGGCCAGACCTCGGCGTCGAGCACCTTGTCCAGGATGGTCGGCACACCGAGTAATGCGATCTGCGTGGCCATTCGGAACGCCTGCTGGCCCGGCTGCAGGTCTGCGGCGAGGGTCAAGATGCCGCGGTCACTGTCGAAGGTGTACAGATCTCCGTCGTGCTCGCGACGGGCGATCACCACTTGGACCTGGTGTCGCGCCTCGAGATGCGTACGCAGATTCTGGCGTAGATCGCCGCCGCGCTGGGCTATTTCGGCGGCCAGGTCCTCGGCCTCGCGGTCGAGCACGTCGACGTAGTTCTGATGGCGGTAGAAGAAATCACGGACATGTTCATGGGGCATCAGTGCCGGCCCCTCCGAACGTGAATCGGTGAGTGCCTCCAGATGCACCATCGCATCGCGGTATCGGCGGTAGAGCGCGATGACGGCGTCGGCGATCTCCGGCATCAAGGTGGCCAACTGCCTGATGTCCGAGGCCGAGTGCGGCATCCCGGGTGCCGCCTCCGGCAGTGCCTCGCGCAGCTCGGCGAGTTGGCGCGCGGTGTCGCGGGGTACGAAGAACGCCGGGTCGATCCCGAAGACCTCGGTGAGGCGCACCAGCACGGTGGCGGTGATGGGCCGCGCGTCGTGCTCGATCTGGTTCAGATAACTCGACGAGATGGCCAGGACACGTGCCAGCTCCACCTGGCTGAGGCCGCGTTCCTCGCGGAGCCTGCGGAGGCGGATGCCTGCGAAGAGCTTGTCCACGGGGGTCAGCGTAGTACGGATTGCGAGGGGTGATGTTCGCAATTTTCGCAAAAACCAGAGATAACCCCAGGTGAAGCCGTTGAGCGCGGATCCGGCACGTGTGTGAAAACCCGGATCAAGTGTGTGTTCCGTCGAGAATCGCCAAGCCTCGCCGCACCAGCGGGGGCACCAGGCGCCCGATCTCCTCGAAGCCCGAGCCCACCGTCATGCCCTGGGTATAGCGGTAGTGAATACCCTCGCAGATGACGGTGAACTTGAAGATGGCGAACGCCCGGTACCAGTCGAAGTCGTGCAGCTCGATGCCGGTGCGCGTGCTGTACCTGGCTGCCAGGGTCTCCCACGACGGGTAGCCCGGGATGTCGGCAGGTGTCGCGGCGATCGGGTTGTCCAACCCGGTCCACCCCTGCCAGTACAGGTAGAACAGCCCGAGATCGCTGAGTGGATCTCCGAGCGTGGACATCTCCCAGTCGAGGATCGCCAGCACCCGGCCGGGATCATCGGCATCGACGATGGCGTTGTCCAACCGGAAGTCGCCGTGCACGATCGTCGACCTCGAGGTGGCTGGCACACTCGCCGAGAGTCGTTGTGCTAGTTCGGAAAATCCTTCGATCTGCCGGGATGCCGAGGACTCGAGCTGACGGATCCACCGGCGCACCTGCCGTTCCAGGTACCCGTCGGGACGGCCGAACGCACCGAGCCCGACAGCCTGGTGATCGACCAGGTGCAGATCGGCCAGCGCGTCGATGAAACCGAAGGACAACCCCTGGGCCTGCGCCGGATCCAGCTGGGCCAGGTCGGCCTCCTTGCGGTAGACGACCCCGTCCACCAGATCCATCACGTAGAACGGGACGCCGAGCACGTCGGCGTCCTCGACGTGACAACGCATCCTCGGCACCGGGTAGCCGGTGGGATGCAGCGCGGCCATCACCTGGTACTCCCGACCCATGTCGTGGGCGGTCTCCAGCACGTGTCCCAGCGGTGGACGCCGCAGGATGAGCGGCGCCCCACCGGTGTCCAATCGGAAGGTCAGGTTGGACCGCCCGCCGGACACCAGGGATGCCGACAGTGTGCCGGGCACCAGAGAGGGGTCGATGTCGCGCAGCAGACCGGCGATGGTGTCGAGCTGCGCCCGGGTGGGCGTGCCCGCGGTCATGCCATCTCGATCACGGCTTTGCCACGAATCTGGTGGGCATCCAGACGCGCAAGCGCGGTGGGGATCTCGTCGAACGAGAACCGGTGCCCGAGCTGGGGCCGTACCGATCCTTCGGCGTACATCCGGTGTAATGCCTGCGCACCCCACGACAGCAGGTTCGGATCTTTGTCCAAGGTCGCGCCCCAGGCCACGCCGACGGCCGAGACATTGCGCAGCAGAAGGCGATTGGTCTTCAGTGCCGGAATGCCACCGGCGGCGAACCCGATCACCAGGATGCGGCCTTCCGAGGCCAGGGCTCGCACCCCTTCGTCGAACAACCAGTCACCCAGGGGATCGAGGATGACGTCCACGCCGTCGCCGCCGGTGAGTTCGCGGACGGTGGTCGAGAAACCCTTCTCGAGGATGATCACGTGGTCGGCGCCGGCCTCTTTCGCCACGCTCACCTCGTGCTCGCCAGCGACACCGGCGATCACGGTGGCCTTCAGTCCCTTGGCGACTTGCACGGCGGCACTACCGATGCCGCCGGCGGCGCCCATCACCAACACGGTCTCCCCGGGTTCGAGGCGGCCGCGGCGGGCCAACGCGAAGTGGGTGGTGTGGTGGTTGACCACCAGTCCCGCCGCGACGTCGAAGCCCATGTCATCGGGGATCGCGACCAGCGACTGCAGCGGCACCGCCACCGCTTCGGCGTACGCGCCGTCCCAGACGAAGGCCATCACCCGGTCTCCGGCCGTCCAGCCGGAATCAGCCGGAGCCCAACTGATCACACCGGCCACTTCACAACCGGGGGTGAACGGCGTCTCCGGTTTGCGCTGATACTGCCCCTTGGTGAGCAGCAGGTCCGGGAAGTTGATGCCGATGGCCTTCACCTCGACGACCGCGGTGCCGTCCTCGTGGGGAAGGTCGGGCACCTCGTCGAGGGTCAGTGCCGTCGGACCGTCGTAGGAGTGCAGTCGGAAGGCCTTCACTCGGCACCTCGCAGACGGATCAGTACCTCGGCCACACACGCGGGTTTGTCCGCGCCCTCGATCTCCATGGTCACCCGCAGCGTGGCCTGCACGCCGCCGGCAACCGGCTCGGCGCCGACGAGGGTCAGATGCCCGCGCAGGCGTGAGCCCACCGGGACCGCGGAAGGGAAGCGGATCTTGTTGGCGCCGTAGTTGATCGAGGCCACGGCATCGTCGACGGCAAACAGTTCGTTGAGCACCGGTGCGATCAGCGACATCGTGAGATAGCCGTGCGCGATGGTGGTGCCGAAGGGGCCCGCGGCCGAGCGTTCCGGATCGATGTGGATCCACTGCGGATCCTCGGTGATGACGGCGAACGCGTCGATGCGCGGCTGGTCGATCTCCATCCAGTGGCTGGCACCGAGGTCGAGCTCGGTCTGCTCGGTCAGGTTGGCGATGGTCAGTCCGCTCACATCGACATCCCGCCGTCGACGGAGAGCACGGTGCCGGTGATGAAGCCGCCCTCTTCGGAAGCCAGGAAGCCGATGGCCGGGCACATCTCGCTGGGTTGTGCGAACCGACCCAGCGGAATGGCCTTGGTCATCTCGGCCTTCTTGTCCGGCGGGATGGACGCGATCATCCGGGTCTCGGCGTTGGGAGCGATGGCGTTGACGGTGACACCGAACCGGGCCAGTTCCTTGGCGGTGGTCTTGGTGAAGCCGATGATGCCCGCCTTGGCCATCCCGTAATTGGACTGCCCGGGGTTGCCGCGCAGTCCGGTGTAGGAGGTGATGTTGACGATGCGGCCGAAGTTGCGTTCGCGGAAATGCGGTACACACTCGCGGGTGAACCGGAACGTGCCGCCGGCGTGCACCTGCATCACTTCTTCCCAGTCCTCGTCGGTGAGCTTCCACACCACCTTGTCGCGCAGCACGCCGGCATTGTTGACCACCACGTCGACCTTGCCGGTGTCCTCGATGACGGTGGCCACGGCCGCCTTCACGTCCTCGGTGCTGCGGACGTCGGCCACCACCGCCACGCCGCCGGCGCGCTTGGCGGCGTCGGTGAGTTCGTCGCCGTCGATGTCGACCATGTACGTCGCGGCCCCGGCGTTGGCGAAGAACGAACCGAGTTCGAAGCCGATACCGCGTGCGGCGCCGGTGACGATGACGGATCGGCCGGAGAAGTCATAGGTCAAGTTGCCCATGGAGATTGCCTTTCGTAGGTGGGTTCAGGCGGAGTAGCGGCGCAGGATCAGGGAGGCGTTCTGCCCGCCGAATCCGAACGAATTGATCTGGATCACTTCAGCTTCCACATGCGCGGGTTTCTGGGTGATCACCTGGAAGTCGGCTTCGGGGTCGGCCACGTCGGTGCCGAAGGCGTTGGGGAGCATGCCCGAGGAGAAGGTCTCGAGTGCGGCCACGGCGCTCATGGCTCCCGACGCCGCGCCGGTGTGCCCGGTGTGGCCCTTGATGCCGGTGACCGGCAGGTCCCGGCCGCCGTGTACAGCGTTGATGGCGCGGATCTCGGCGGTGTCGCCCTTGGCGGTGCCGGTGGCGTGGGCGTAGATGGCATCCACCTGCTCGGGTTGCAGGCCAGCGTTGGCCAGTGCCTTGCGCATCACCAGGGCTTCCCATGTGCCGTTGGGTTCAGGTGCCGACGGGTGCGGCCCGTCGGCCAGCGAGGCGTAGCCGGCGATCTCGGCCAGGATCGTGGCGCCGCGGGCCAAGGCATGCTCTTCGCTCTCGATGACGAACATCGCACTGCCGTCGCCGATCACGATGCCGGTGCGGTCCTTGTCGAACGGCGTCAGGGTGCGACGCTCGTCGGTGCTGTTGGTGATCATCCCGTACTGGGCCTGCGCGAAATACCAGGCGGGCGCGAAGTCTCCGTCGCCCATCGTGACGGCCTCGGTACCACCGGTGAGTGCCACGTCGACCTCGCCGGATCGGATCAGCCTGGCGGCGTTGCCGATCGCGTCGTTGGAGGATGCACACGCGGTGGTCACCGTCAGCAACGGGCCGTGCAGGCCGTAACGCATGCACAGTTGGGAACCGGCCATGTTGGGCAGAATCCGGATCATCGTCTTGCGGTCGACGCCCTTGGCGCCGTCGCGTTCGTAGGCGCGCTGGGCCTCGCTCAGCGAACGGGTGCCACCCATGCTGGTGCCGTGCACCACGCCGGTGCGCTCGGAATCGAAGTCCTCCAGCCCGGCGTCGATCCTGGCCTGCTCGGTGGCCGCCAGCGCCCACTGGGCGAACAGATCGGTACCGTCGGCCACCTTGTCGCTCATCCATGTCGTCGGCTCGAAATCCCGGACCGGCGCAAACCAGTAGGTCTCGGATTCGCCGGGCCACGAGATGCGGCCGACGCCGGAGATGTTGTTGCGCAACCCGTCCAGGTAGTCCGAGACGGTGTTGCCGTTCGGGGCGATGATGCCGCGACCGGTGATGACTACTTTAGGCATGGCGCAATCCTTCTGTGAGTGAATATTCGGTTCCGGTCATGTTGTTGGTTTTCGCGAGCCCGCGGCTCACTGCTCCGATCAGATAGGGACGCAGATCCCCAGGGGTGACGATGTGGTCGATGGAGCCCACTTTCAGTGCGCGCTCCACGGTGTGGATGTCGTCGAACTCGCGGGCCACCGCCGCCTGGACTTCGATGGTGACGGTGCTGGTCAGCTCATGCAGCTGGTGCCTGAGCAGAGGCTGCTCCTCGGCGGATGCCGCGGCCAGCCGCTCTTGCAGCGCCGCGACCGCGGGGTGTTGTTTCACCCGCGCCCGGACCTCGCGGGTGAACACCACGGCCGCAGCGGGTGCTCCGCCGATCACCGACGCCCGCGAACCCTCGACGGCCGCGACCTCCATGTTGGGGTTGAGCGACTTGGAGAACACCACGTAGGCACCGCCGTGGTAGCGGGAGATGACGGTGAACACGATGGGGCCGCGGAAGTTGACGATGGCACGGCCGATCTCGGCACCGTATTCGAGCTGTAGTTTGGACATCGACTCCGGTGACCCGTCGAAGCCGGAGAGATTCGCCAGGATCACCAACGGTCGCCGACCACTGGCGCCGTTGATGACGCGGGCCAGCTTCTTCGACGACTGCGGGAAAAGTGTTCCTGCGGTCCAGGAGTCGGGACCGTTGGCGGGGCGAGGCAGCCGCCTGCTGAGGTTGCGTGACTCGATGCCCACCAGGGACACCGCGAAGCCGCCCAGGCGGGTGTCCCAGGCCACCACATTCTCGGCGTCCTGCCATCCGGTCCAGCGCTCGAGCGGAGGTGCGTCCTGGTCACGGACCGACGACAGCACGGAGCGGATGTCGAACGGCCGCTTGCGGTCGGGGTTGTGAACGGCGGAGAAGATATCACCCACCGCGGCGAAATCGGTTCCGTTGCCGTCATTCTGGTGTGGGTAGGTCGTGATGTCACGGTCCGGCGGATCAGAGGTTTCCTTCCACGCACCGTGCGGCAGTGACGATTCGTAGTGGCGGAACAGCAACGCGCAGGCCGATTCGACATCCGGGACCCAGAACTGGGCCTGCCCGTTGGGGCCGGCGATGCGCTGGTAGCCGCCGATGCCCGCATTGTCCTCGGCCGCGACACCTCCGGAGAACTCGAGTGCCTGCTTACCAGTGAGCACCATGGCGCTGCGCCCCACCATGATCAGCACACCGGAGGTGTGCATCAGCATGGTGGCTTCGGCGTCGAAGTAGGACTGGGCACCGACGTTGACCCCGACCACCACGACGTTGATCTGCCCGCCGGCTTGGGTGAACTCGATGATCCGGCGCAGCACGGCCGCCGTCGCATCCAGGTTCTCGGTGCCGCTGTCCATGGCGATCCTGGCGCCGGAGGACACCGCGTACCACTCGACCGGAACGTCCAGCTCCGCAGCCAGATCCAAAGCTGCGATGATGCGTCGGCATTCCGGCCCCGCCAGGGAGGCCAGGTCGCGGCTCGGCTCGTTCATGACCAGCACCCGCCGGACGGTGGAGGCGGAGTTCGTCGGCTTGCTGTCGATCACACCGACAACCACCCGTGCTGTGTTCTGCCCGCGCGGACGGCTGACCGCCTCGAACCGGTTGTCGGTGAAGTCGTATTCGACGAACTCGCCGACGGGCAGTTCAGTATGTGTGGCTCCGGTGCCGACCAGCAGTTCCACGATCTCGTACGGATAGACCAGCCCGCGTCGCTGCATGGAGACCACGCGGCGACGGTACTCCGACATGGGGCGAATCCGGTTGGGCGAGGGCTTGGTTCGTCCGACCATCACCCCCACCGTGGGCGGGGTGGTGATGTGGATGACGGCATCGGTGAGTTCACCGGTGTCCGGGTCCGGTGTCACGCCGCGTCCGATCACCTTCTCCAGTCCCAGTCCACGGGTCAGGGGGAGCAGTTCGGCGATCAGCTTCTGCAGATCGGCATCCGAGAGGGTCCAGACGGGTTCGGCGTGCACCACGATGCGGTTGGACAACGAGGTGGACGGGTCGGGCAGTGCTGCTCTGGCCCGCCTGATCGCGATCGCCGCTTCCGAGAGTTGGCTGATCAGGTGTGTGCGATCCAGATCGAAGACTTCGAGCAATGCGACCAGACGCTGGTCCTGGCGATTCTCGGTGGCAGTGGCCTTGAGCAGGTGGATTCCGTCGGGCGCGGGTAGTGCGGCCAGGTCGAAATCGTCGAAGCGCCACAGCTCCAGGCGGTCGGCGACGGCGGGGTGCAGTCCGTGTGGGCCGCCGGTGCCGCCGCTGCCCTCGACAGTGAAGTGGCGTTGCGACCCGGTGAAGGGCCCGCCTTCCCACCAGGTGAAGACCACAGTCAGATTGGCCCCCCGGTTGCCCACCGCTGCGCAGGCGGACCGGACGGCGGCCTCGAGGTCGGCGGTCAACGCGTCGTCGACGAAGACGTCGACCTCCACGCGGCTGGCCGAATCGACGTGGCCGACGGCCGTGGTGAGGAGCTCGGGTAGGTGTTCCCGGCGTCCCGAAAGTGCCAGCATCACAACGGGATCACCGCCATCGATTCGCGACGACGCGACGCCGGCGAGGTCACCGGTCAGCGTGGTGAACGGGCCCAGTTCCCGGTGCCGGTGGGTACGCCGCAACAGCGCTTCGAGCGCGGTGACCGCCCGGCGCCCGCCACCGGTGGCAGCCGCCGCGAGGTAGCGGTCCAGGGGAGCGGGCAGCCCGCACAGGCCGGCCATCACCTCGGCGGGTGCATCGGAGCTGTCCAGCAATTGCGCCGCGCGCTTCTCGTCGGCGATCCGCAGTTCACGGATGGCCGGATACTCCACCAGCCGGTAGCGTACGGCGCGCCCGAGGTCGGCGACGCCGGGGTAGCTGCCGTCCGATGCCGCGATCACGGCGTCCACCACCTCCACCAGGTCCGGCGACCGGGCCGGATCGGGATCGAGTTCGAGCCAACTCTGCAGCACGACCGCGCTGACGTGCGCCACGCGATCCTGCCGGGTCTCCGCGCGCCAGACGTGGAAGAGGGCATCGGTCAGTTCCCGGCTCTGGCTCACCTCGGTCACGCCGTAGTGGCCGAGCATACGACGCAGACGCGCGGCGAAATGCCGGGGCGCCAATTCGTCGAGCCGGTCCGGCGCCCGCAGGGCCAGCAACAGCAAGTCCGGCCTCGTGGAGCGGCGGTGGGTGCCTGTGTCGTCGTGGTCGGCGAACAGCGCCAACCTGTCGGCAGCGGTGCGCAGCACCTGAAGGCCTGCCTCGAAGGGCAGTGCGCTGATGCGGGAGACGGCCTTGGCCGTGGCTTCGTCGTTGAGGTCCTCACCGAGCACGAGGCGCAGCAGGATGTCGCGATCGGTGTCCGCCGAATCCTCGTAGCGGCTGGCGAGGCCGGCGAACGACAGCTGCGCCGGAGCCTGGGCGCCCGCTTCCTCGAGGGCCTCGATCCGCATGATCGGATCACCGGCACCTACCAGAGTGCCTGCTGGGCAGACGATTTCACTGATACGTCCGGCGAACGGGGCCAGTATCGGCGACTCCATCTTCATCGCTTCGGCGATGAGCAGCACATCCCCGGGCTGCACCTGGTCACCTACTGCCACCATCACCTTGGCGACCACACACTGGGACTCGGCGCGGACCAGGCCGCCGTAGCCGCGCACGATGCGGTACACGCTGTGGCCGGCTTCGACGGTGACCAGGGGACCGCTGGTCACCACCGTCAGTGTCACCTCGAGATCGCCGACGGTGACTCGTCGTTCGAATTCCCCGACCGCGATGACGTGCGCGTTGATCACGGTGCCGTCGACGTCCACCTCGAAGTGGTCGTCACCCTGGTGGAGCACCGCGAACGTGCGCCGATCACCCTCGTACTCCAGCTCGACGGACATCGTGGTGTCGTCGGCCTCGTCGAGGCGACCGTGGGCTGCCATGCCGGCGAATTGGTCGAGGGCGTCGCTGTGATCACGCCGATACGCCTCGACAGCAGCGGTGACCAGCGCCAGCGCGGCATCGGGGGCATCGAGCAGTTCACCGCTGTCCAGCGCCCGGTCCAACCAGGTGGTGTCGACGTGTCCTGCGCGGATCTCTGCGTTGTCGAGCAGCGCCATGAGGAAACGACGGTTGGTGGTGCCACCTTCGACCACTGCTGCCGAACGAGCCAGGGCGCGCCGAAGGCGGGCCAATGCCTCGTTGCGATCGCGGCCCCAGGCAATGACTTTCGCGATCATCGAGTCGAACTCGGCGGCGATGGTGTCGCCTTCGGCCACACCGGCATCGGTGCGGATCGACGGGCCTTGCGGCACCCGCAGTTCGACCACCCGCCCGGGGGCGGGCATGAACCCACGTTTGGGGTCCTCGGCGTTGAGTCGGACCTCGACGGCGTGGCCGCGCGGCTCGGGCGGGTCACCGCGCAGGTGTATGCCTTCGGCGATGTCGAGTTGCAGCTTCACCAGGTCCACCCCCGTAACCGACTCGGTGACGGTGTGCTCGACCTGCAATCGGGTGTTCACCTCGAGGAAGTAGAAGTCACCGGTGTCGGGGCGGGCCAGGAACTCGACGGTGCCCACCCCGGTGTAGCCGACGGTCTGGCACAGCCGGCGAGCGGCATCGAGGATGGACTGGCGCACCTCGGTGTCGACGTCGACGGGCGCGGATTCTTCCAGCACTTTCTGCCGACGCCGCTGCACACTGCAGTCTCGTAGCCCCAGCGTCCACACCGTGCCGGCGGTATCTGCGGCGACCTGCACCTCGAAGTGACGCCCACCCAACACCTGTGCCTCGAGAAACAAGGTGGGGTCACCGAAGGCCGACGCGGCCTCAGACCTGGCACCGGCGAATGCGGCGGCGATCTCGGACGGCTCCCGCACCACCCGGATTCCACGGCCGCCACCACCGGCGGCTGCTTTGATGACCACGGGGAAGCCGATCCGGCGCGCGTGTGCGAGGGCCTCTTCGGCGGTCTCGACCGGGCCATGGCTCCACGGCACCACCGGCACGTCTGCGGCTTCGGCGACCTGCTTGGCGGCGATCTTGTCGCCGAGCTTGTCCATGGCGGCGGCGCTGGGTCCGATGAACTGGATGCCCATGCGCTGGCACAGCCGCACAAAATCGGGGTTCTCTGCAACGAATCCCCAACCGGGCCATACGGCGTCGGCCCCACTGGCGCGCAATGCGGATTCCAGGACATCCAGGTCGAGGTAGGTGTGTCGGCGTGCGCCGGTAACCGGGTCGGTGGACATCGTAGGACCGAGGTTCACGGCGTGGTCTGCCTCGCGGACGAACCAGGACGCGGCGTCGGCCTCGGTGTAGAGCGCCACCGTCTCCAACGGCGTTCCGCGTTCGATTCCGTACTCGCCTGCGGCGTTGAGGAAGCGCATTGCGGCTTCACCGCGGTTGACGATCGCCACTCGTTTCAGCATCAGGCTTCGCTCCCTTCGTTGGTGACGCCGACACTTCCAAGGTTCTGCGGCCCGGACAAGGACGCGGGTTTGCGAAGTATTGAGAGCGTTGAACTTGTGAATTGCGAAGATTGCCAACCCTGTTGGGATATTCGGGCTGGTCGCAGCGTTGTCGGGGCACGCAGAAATGTGGCGATCGGACGGCTGGAAGAGTGGTGCGGGACCGGTTGTGTGCTGCACAACTGATAGCTATTGCCTGTGGCGTACACCACACCTATGGTAGGACCAAAGTGAGCCCTTCACTTCGATTGGAGATGCCTAAATGACCCAACAGAGCGCGGCTCTGCCATCCGATCTGAAAACGCCATCCGGCCAGCGAAGTCTTCGCAGGGTCGGCGCGGCCAGCCTCATCGGGACGACCATCGAGTACTACGACTTCTTCGTGTACGGCACGGCCGCCGCCCTGGTGTTCCCCGCGGTGTTCTTCCCCAGCGCCAGTCCGGCCATGGGCACCATCGCCTCGTTCGCAACCTTCGGCGTCGCGTTCTTCGCACGCCCCGTCGGCTCCATCGTGTTCGGCCACTTCGGCGACAAGATCGGCCGCAAGCGGACATTGGTGTGGACGCTGCTGATCATGGGGCTGTCCACCGTGGCGATCGGTCTGTTCCCGGGTTACGAGACCGGGGTATTCGGCATCTTCGAGAACGGTATCGGCATCTGGGCTCCAATCCTGTTGGTGGCCATGCGATTCCTGCAGGGCTTGGCGATGGGTGGTGAATGGGCCGGCGCAACCCTGTTGACCGCCGAGTACGCGCCACAGGGTCAACGTGGCCGCATGGCGGTCTATCCGCAGCTGGGACCGGCGTGTGCGTTCTTCCTGGCCAGCGGCACCTTCTTCCTCGCCTCGGTCACCATCGGAGCCACCAGTGAGACCTTCTTGAACTACGGCTGGCGGTTGCCGTTCATCGCGTCGCTGCTGTTGGTGATGGTCGGCCTGTGGATCCGGCTGTCCATCGAGGAGACTCCCGTCTTCAAGAACCACCTGCGCGCCAAGGAAACCCTGAGCGCACCGGAGAAGCTGCCGTTCGCTGACGCGTTCCGGGAGCAGTGGAAGCAGATCCTGATCGCCGGCCTCGCGATGTCGACGGTGTTCTCGATGTTCTACACCGGCAGCACCTTCCTGACCAGCTACGGCATCGGCAACCTCGAGTTCACCCGCACGATGATCCTGGGCTTCGGCATGATTGCCGCCGTGGCGCTGGGCGTGGTGACCTCCGCGGCCTGCATCCTGTCGGACAAGCTGGGTCGCAAGAAGGTCATCGCGGTGGCCTACGCCGCCGCGATCGTCTGGTCGCTGGCGCTGTTCCCGCTGTTGGATACCGGTTCGCCCATCGCGTTCCTGATCGGTGTCACCGTCACGTTGTGCATCTACGGTGTTGCCAACGGCCCGGCCGGTGCTCTGCTTCCCGAGATGTTCAAGTCGCGCTTCCGCTACACCGGCGCCGGCCTGAGCTACAACCTGGGCGGCATCATCGGCGGTGCCATCCCGCCGATTCTGGCGGCGCAGATCGTGGCCAGTTCGTCGAGTATCTGGGTCGGAGTGCTGCTGGCCGGACTGTCGGCTGTCAGCCTGCTCTGTGTCCTGGCGTTGCCGGAGACCAAGGACCGCAACCTGGAGGATTCGTCAGCCGCGAGCTGACAGTCGGAAAACCTCACCAGCGCCGCCAGGGCTCTGCCCTGGCGGCGCTGGGTGGCGTTCGGAGTCAGGAAGTGACCGGATTGGCCGAGCGGGCCGTGCGGATGGCACGGATGCCCGGGGCTGCCGAGGCCGGCAACAGGTCGCAGCTGTGCTGGGGGTACTGCACCTCGACGGTGGTGGAATCGGCGAAGCGATAGGGGCGGGCCGTCACGAGGCCGGCGAATTGCTTACGCAGCCTTGACATCTCGACGCGCACCGCGCCCACCCTGGTGGGATTGCCGTACAGGTCGTCAGCCAGTTCCACCGCGGTCCGGCCATTGGTGTGGACGGCGAGGATCAGCAGTATCTCGGCCAGCCGCGGCGTGATGTTCCGACGCCAGCAGCCGAATTGCCCTGTCATCGCCAGCCGCGGGGTGCCGCCGTCGCGCAGGTCCAGTTCCACCCGCACCACCGCAGGTTCACCACCGGAGTCCACCCGTCGGATCAACCAGCCACCGGGGAGTGTCTCGACGTCACAGAGCCCCAGCGCGGGAACCCACATCTGACCCGCAGCGATGGTGGGCGGCAACAGGACCCGGCCCTGGACCGGCATCGAGTCCACGGCCGCCACCCACCCGTCGGTGTCCACCGCCACCGCAGGGGCGTTGATCCGGGCCAGTATCGGGGCTGCGATGGTGCGCAGGCGATTCAACGACAGGTCATGCTCGGCGCGCAGATCGGACTCGGCGAGCCTGGCCACAGCATCAACCAGCGCGATGGTGGTCGGATGCACCGTCGCGGCTGCGCCGGTGACGTCGATGACGCCAAGGAGCTTGCCGTCGCGCGGATCTCGAATGGGAGCGCCCGCGCACGTCCAAGGATGCTGGCTGCGGTTGTAGTGCTCGGCGCTGAACGTCTGCACTGCGGTCTGCGAAACCAACGCTGTGCCGAGTGCATTGGTACCGACCGCGGATTCGGCCCACTGTGCACCTTCGACGAAGCCGAGCCGGTCTGCATTGCGCAGAACTTGCGGCGAGCCGGCGCGCCACAGCACTGTCCCCTGGGCATCGGCCATGGCGAAGATCGCCTCGCCAGTGGACAACACCGAATCGAATCCCCGTATGACCCTGTCGATCACCGAAGTCATGCCCGTGTCCTGACGCAGCGCCTCCACCCGGGAGAACGCGGCCACGGGGAGGTTGCCCCTGTCGGGGCGTAGACCCTTGGTGAGCAAACGCTGCCAGGAGTCCCAGATGATCGGGCGGGGCAACGCCGGTGCGCGATCACCTGCCATGGTCGCCTCGTACACCGCCGACATCAATCGGGCGTAGCTACGCGGATCCTGACCGGCTGCCACGGCTGGCTGCGGGTGAGCTGAACCCGGTCTCATGGCTTAATGTGCTCTCCGTCATAGGTAATTCGGTGTTCACAGGGTACCCATGTCGGCGGCGTCAACGGCAGGCAAGCGCGAAGTAACGTCATGTAACTCTTGCGGCGCCCCCGCCCGCAGTTGTGTGCTGGGTCACATGACGCAAGTGATGGCGTATGCCCAAGAATCGCGAACTGTCCAACGCCCCCTGATGTACATCAACGGCCACTGGGTGCCCGCCCGCAGCGGCGCGACCTTCGAAACGGTGGATCCGAGTACCGGGCGGGTGATCACCGAAGTGCCCCGCGGTGATGGCGCGGATGTCGACGCCGCCGTTCGTGCTGCCGCCGACGTGGCGGTGCAGTGGCAGTTCACCGACGCCATCGCCAGGGCCGCGCTGCTGCGGCGGCTCGCCGACCTGGTTACCGAGAACGCCGACGAGCTGGCCCGCATCGAGGCGGTGGATTCCGGGCACTATCTGGCCAAGGCGCAGGAACTGGTGGGAGCCATTCCGCTGTGGCTGGAGTACTGGGCCGGCGCGGCCGACAAAGTGGGGGGCCGCACCATCGCGGTACCTGGCAACAAGCTCAGCTTCACACTGCTGGAACCGTTGGGCGTCACCGCGCACATCATCCCGTGGAACTACCCGCTTCTGATCCTGGCACGCTCCATCGCCCCCGCGCTGGCGCTGGGCAACACCTGCGTGGTGAAACCGGCCGAGGACACGTCGCTGTCGGCGCTGAAGTTCGCCGAGATCGTCCACCAGGCCGGTTTCCCCGCAGGCGTCTTCAACGTCGTGACCGGACTCGGGCCGGAGGCCGGCGCCGCACTGGCCGCCCACCCCGAGGTGCGCGGCATCACCTTCACCGGTTCCACCGAAACCGGCCGCGAGATCGCCCGCCTCGGTGGACAACACATCGCCCAGGTGAATCTGGAGCTCGGTGGTAAGAGCCCGCTGGTGGTGTTCCCCGATGCGCCCCTCGATGACGCGGTCGAGGTTGCGGTGCAGGGCTTCTGCTCGCGGGCCGGGCAGGTGTGCGTGGCCGGTAGCCGGCTGTTCCTGCACGACGACATCGCCGACGAATTCTTGACCAAGCTCAAGGCCCGACTCGGCACGGCAACGGTGGGAGATCCCTTCGACGCCACCACCAGAATCGGGCCGCTGGCCTCACGCAAGCACTACGACCGGGTGCGCGAATACATCGAGATCGGCAAGGCGGAAGCCACCGTGTTCTACGGCGGTGACACCGAATACGGAACGGGAGAGGGCTATTTCGTCTCTCCGACGGTTTTTGTCGACGTCCCCCGGGACGCGCGGATAGCCCGCGAGGAGATCTTCGGCCCGGTCACAGCGGTGCTGCGCTGGTCTTCCACCGACGACCTGATCGAGGCGATCAACGACTCGGAGTACGGTCTTTTCGCGGTGTTGTGGTGCCGCGACATCACCGCCGCGCTGGACACCGCCAAACGTCTGCAGGTCGGATCGGTGATGATCAACGACTGGTTCGGCGAGTTGCCGATGACGCCTCATGGCGGGCACAAGCAGAGCGGCACCGGTCGCGAGGAAGGTCTGGAGGCCGTCCACGGCTACACCCAGACCAAGCACATCGGTATCAACCTCGACCGCTCACTGGCCTCCACCACGGATTGGGCGGGTGCGCCCCTGTGACGGCTCCACGTAGACAACAGTTTTCGGTTCACTCAGCACAGAAGGAGAGTCGATGACCATCGAAGACACGCTGACCAACGCGCCCTATGGCGCTCCGGCGGTGGGGACCGAGCGCCCTGACCAACCGCACTTCGAGACGGGGCGCCCCCGCCTCGGTGGCCTTGCTACCCCGGTGGCGTTCACGGCGAGCGAGGCCCAGGTGATCGAGGCCATCGCCGATACGTTGATTCCCCCCGGCGACGGTTTCCCAGCGCCCAGCGCGGTGGGTATCACCGACTTCTTCGGCCGCTACACCACTCCGACCGGATTTCGAGCCAAGCATTACCCCTATCTGGAAGAGGACGACCTCAAACGGGCGCTGGCGGGGTTGGGTGGCGAGTTTGTCGCCGGGGATGTCGATGCGCGGACATCGCAGCTGCAACGGCTGGAGAAGGAGCAGGAGGAGCTCTTTGGCCAGCTTCGCAGCCTGGTGTACTACGGCTACTACTCCGCCGGCGAGGTCACAGCGGCCATCCAGCGCGAGATTCCTGCCGGCCGTGACTACCACGGTGCCCCGCTGCCCTACGGATACCTGCACTGCATCGAGGACTGGGACGACGAAGCGCTATCGACCGCCGGGCAGGGTGCCGGCTACATCCCCACCGAGGCCGTGGTGCGGGTGGACCTGAGCAAGCTGACCTATCTGTCTGCCGACAAGGAGAATGAGAAGTGACGTCAACTGTGGACACCGCCGACGTATTGGTCATCGGGGCAGGGCCCGGTGGCGCCGGGGTGACCCTGAAACTGGCGCAGGCGGGCTACAAGGTCACCTGCCTGGAGCAGGGGCCGTGGATCAGCTCGACCGACCATCCGCACTACCACCGAGAGTGGGAGATCGAGAAGCAACGCGGGTGGGCCTATGACCCGAACGTTCGCGGGCTTCCCGAGGATTACCCGGTAACCGGTTTCACCACGCCCTATCTGATGAACAACGTGGGCGGCAGCACCATGCACTATGCCGGGCACTGGCCGCGGTACAAGCCGGTGGACTTCCGCAAGGGCACCGAGCATGGCCTGGAGGGCACCATCGACTGGCCCATCAGCTACGAAGAACTGGCGCCCTACTACGACGAGAACGACGCCATTTACGGCATCTCCGGCATGGTGGGTGACCCGTCCTATCCGGATCGCAGTGGGGTGGACCGCGATCCGCCGGTGTTGCCGGGCAAACTCGGCAGGAACTTCGCCAAGGCCCTGGGTGGGCTCGGCTGGCACTGGTGGCCTTCGGACAATGCCATCATCACCAGGCCGAGGGAGAACCGCGACGCCGACGTGGCAGCGGGCAACGAACTGTCCGGAAGCCCCACCGGGTCGCTGAGTACTCCGGCGCATACCCACTGGCCCTTTGCGATCGCCCTCGGGGCGGACCTGCGCACCCACGCCAGGGTCGAGCGCATCAATGCCAAGAACGGAAAAGCCACGGGCGCAACGTACATCGACACCCGAACCGGAAACCGGCATGAGGTCACCGCAGATATCGTGGTGGTGGCTGCCAGCGGTATCGGCACACCCAGACTGCTGCTGATGAGTGATCAGAAGGGCCATCCTGACGGCCTGGCGAACAGCAACGGCCTGGTGGGCAAGTACCTGATGCACCACATCTTCGCGTTCTGCGACGCGTGGTTCGACGAACCGATGGAGGGCTACAAGGGCGCCTTCGGGGCTCCGTTGTACTCGCACGAGTTCTACCACACCGACACCAACCGTGGCTTCGTCAACGGCTTCGGGATGCAGGTGGCCCGTAGCTTCGGGGCGGCCTACGCCGCCATGGGCAGCCACACCGGCTACACGGCCCCGTGGGGACGCGACCACCGCAAGTTCTTCAACAACCACTTCGGCAACCACCTGATGGTGTTCATGTTCGGTGAGGATCTACCCGTCGAAACAAACTGTGTGACACTCGATCCCGACGTCAAGGACACCAGTGGCCTGCCGGCGGCGCATGTCAACTGGGTGCCGCACGCCAATGACATCGCGCTGTCCAACTTCGGGATCGACAGGATCTTCGATGCCGCACGTGCGCTCGGAGCTGTCGAGACCAACGACACCGGGGTGTTGAATCCGCCACCGGGCTGGCATTTGATGGGGACGTGCCGCATGGGCAACAACCCAACGGACTCCGTGACCAACAAGTGGAATCAGACCTGGGACGTGCCGAATCTGTTCGTGGTCGACGGTAGCTCGCTGACCACCGGGGGTGCGGTGAACCCGACGTCGACAATCGGAGCACTGGCTGTTCGTGCGGGCAGCTATATCGCGCAGCGCTTCTCGGATATCGTCGACCAGCGGACGACACCGAGCAACGCAGACGCCCCGGCGATCTGACCAACCGAATGAGGCCGGAATCCATGGGATTCCGGCCTCATTCGTGTCCGCGTTCTACTTCGGGGTGTCGGTCTGCACCAGATGGTCGAGACCGCGCTTGACGGTCCAGCCGGCTTCCTCGCGATCCCACTCCGACGTGGAGGCCTCCATGGCGCGCAGGTTGCGCTTGAGTACCTTGCCGGTGGGAGTCTTCGGCAGGTCGCCGATGAACTCGAGATAGCGCGGCACGGAGAAGTAGGGCAGTCGCTTGGCGCAATGGCTCAGCACCGCAACAGGATCGGGGGAATCGGCACCGTCGGCGGTAACCAGGAACGCCTTGATGTCGTCCTCGCCCTCCTGGGCGGGTCGCGCGATCACCGCGGCATCGACGATCCCGGGGATCTCGGTGAGTGCCACCTCGATGTCGTAGGTGGTGACGTTCTCGCCTTTGCGGCGGATGCGGTCATTGAGCCGATCCAGGAAGTAGTAGTAGCCCTCGCTGTCACGGCGGGCACCGTCACCGGTGTGGAACCAGAGGTTGCGCCAGGCCTCGACGGTGCGGTCCGGCATCGCGTGGTATCCGAGGAACGTGGTGTACGGGTATCGCGGGCGTACCACGATCTCACCGGCCTCCCCGTCCGGCACCGGCTCGTCGGTCACCGGGTCGACGATGCGCACCTCGAACCAGGTGTCCAGAGCCTTGCCGCAACTCCCGGGCCGCAGCGGCTCGCCGGTGGGACGGTAGAGGGGTAGGCAGATCTCGGTCATTCCGTAGGCCTCGATGCACAGCGTGTTGAAGCGGCGCTCGAAGTCGGCCGCAATCACGCCAGGCAGGGGAATGGTGACCATGCGACGCACCCGGTGATCGGTGTCCTCGGGACGCTCAGGACGGTCGAAGATGTACTGCGCCATCACACCCAGCAGGCTGGTGACCGTCGCGCCGCAGCCACGGAGGTCGTCGAGCCAGCGGCTGGCACTGAACGCGTCGGCCAGCACCATGGAAGCGCCGGTCATCAGACACGGAAGCACCTGCATGAATTGGGCATTCGCGTGGAACAGCGGCAGGCAGATGTAGTAGACGTCATCGCCGGAGATGTCGAGTTGCTCGACCACATGGGCGGCGAAAGTGTGCATGTGGGCATGGGGCACCACGACGCCCTTGGCCGGACCGGTGGTCCCGGAGGTGTAGATGATCGCCGCCGGATCGCGGTAGGACACCTCGACGCCGGGCACGGTGCCCGTGGAGTCATCGAGGTCGGCAAGCGGCACCGTCGGCAGCGCCAACTCGGGCATCTCACCGCGCACCACCACGGTGCTCAGCGTCTTCAGTTCGGCGGCAACGTCATTGAGCGCCGGAGCGTACACGGTGTCGATGATGGCGATGGTGGCCCCGGAGTTGTTGGCGGCGTGCGCCAGGCTGGGGCCGCGGTTGGCGGTGTTGGACGGCACCTCCACTGCGCCGAGCAGATTGATGGCGAACCAGCTGACCAGCAGGTCGATGGAGTTGTCCATGATCAACAACACTCGATCACCCTTGTTGACGCCAAGCGCGGCCAAGCCCGCCGCTCGGCGTTCGACCAGCGCCAAAGCCTCTGCGTAGGTGAGTGTTTCGCCGGATATCGTGCTCATGAAAGGCTTGTCGGCGAACGTGACCGCAGCGTCGCGGAGGAACCGCGGCAGCGTGAAGTCCATCCGGTCGGCCGGCGTGAAGCGGGGAGTTGCCTCCCGACGGGTGAGCGATGTGTCGCCCGGCCGAGTGTCGAACAAGGTCATTCAGTCTCCTCACGCAGCATTCCTGTGGTCACCGTCGCACATTTCCCTGACTGTGACCTAGGCTACTATGGACTCTGGATCCAGGATTCGCAACTGTGTGTTGAAAGGGTGGGCAGGTGACTGACACGTCCGTCGCGCAACTCGTCACGAACCGACTGCGGGCCCAGGGGGTCCGGCGGATCTTCGGCCTCTGTGGCGGCCATATCCAGCCGTTGTGGGACGCCGCCGCTCGGGCGGGCATCGAGATCATCGACGTCCGCCACGAAGCGGCGGCCGTCTACATGGCCCACGCCACCGCCGACCTCACCGGGGAACTGAGCGTCGCGATGGTGACCGCAGGTCCGGGTCTCACCAACGCGGTGACCGCCATCTCGAACGCCTATGTGGGACGCAGTCCCGTCCTGATCCTGTCCGGCCGGCCGCCGCGGTTGCAGACCGGCATGGGGGCCATGCAGGACATCGCCCAGAGCGAGATCGTGCGACCAGTCTGCCGCATCGCCGAGCAGGTCAGCGAACGCCACCACGTCATCCCCAGACTCGACAAGGTGATCGCCGCAGCGTTGGGGGCGGCCACCGGGGCCACCGGGCCGGCATACATCGATTTCCCCACCGACCTGCTCGAGGAGAGGGTGCTCGACGCCGACATTCCCGCGCTGGCGATGCAACGCCGGGACCCTTTCCAGGCGTCTCCCGATCCCATGGCGCTGGCCCGGGCTGCCGATCTGATCGCCGACTCGTCGCGGATCGTGGTCATCGGGGGTCGTTCGGTGCGTACGGCGGGAGCGCAGGTGCGGACCTTCCTGGACTGCGCCCACGCTCTGTACCTCGATTCCGGCGAGAGCCGTGGAGTCATCAGAGACGACGTGGCGGGGTTTGTTCCCGCCATGCGGGCAAGGGCGATGAGCGAAGCCGACCTGGTGATCACCCTCGGGCGACGGCTGGACTTCCAGCTGGGCTACGGCTCGCCCGCGGTGTACTCACCGACGGCGCGCTTTCTGCGGATCGGCACGTCGTTCGAAGAACTGGGGGAGAATCGTCGCGGTGACGTGGAAGTGCACGGCACCACGGCAGCGGTGCTGACGGCGCTGGCCGGTGCCGCGCCGACGCGACCGGACCTCGACTGGGTGCGCGAACTGCAGCAGGCCAACACCACACGCGTGGACAAACTCGCCGCCAAACTGTTGGAACCGGACCTCGACGACCGGGGTCGGATGTCACCCAATTACGTTGTCGGCGCGGTCAACACAATGCTCACCGAGCAGTCCGTCGCCATCGCCGACGGCGGGGACATCCTGTCGTTCGCCAGAGTGGGCCTCAAACCGGTCGACTACCTGGACTGCGGAGCGCTGGGCTGCCTGGGTGTCGGTGTGCCCTTCGCCGTCGCAGCGGCCCTGCATAGACCCGGCGAGCCGGTGATCGCCGTGATCGGGGACGGCAGCTTCGGTTTCACGGCCATGGAGGTGGACACCGCCGTCCGGCACAACGCCAAGGCGGTGTTCGTCGTCGTCAACAACGAAGCCTGGAACATCGAACGCCACGACCAGGCGGACCGATTCGACAACAACCTCGTCGGCGTGGATCTCCCCAACTGCCGCTACGACCTGCTGGCCCGCAGTCTCGGCGCCCACGGAGAGCGGGTCGAGCACGCCGAGGACCTGGCCGGCGCACTGAAACGAGCGCTCGACAACGCACCCGCGGTTCTCGACGTCCTGGTGTCGCGCACCCCGAAGTCCGCCGACTATCTCGGCGGACTCGCCGCGGTTCCACCGCGTCAGGCGGTAGGGCCGTGGAATGCTGCCGAAGTCAAGCGTTATGCCGCCAGCAGTACTCGAGGAGAGACGACGTGAGCCTAGGACCCCACCTCGGTGCCCAGACTTCGCACAGCTTCTCTGCCTTGGGAGCCCTGCCGCCGCGGGACAGCAGCGCGCTGGCCCGATCAGTGCGCGACCGGCTCCGGTTGGCCATCGTGCTCGAGGAGATCCCGGCCGGCGTGCGGCTGAACCAGGTCCAGGTGGCCGAACAGCTCGGTGTCAGCCGGATGCCGGTGCGGGTGGCAGCCGCTGATCTGGTCGGAGAGGGCCTGCTGGAACCGCTGCCCACCGGGGGTGTGGCCGTGCGCGCACTGTCCAAGCACGACGTGGTGGCCGCCTACAAGGTGCGTGAAGCACTCGAAGCGCAGGCGGTGCGTGAAGTGGCGCTGGCTGAAAACCGCAATCTCGCAGGCATTGTCGAGGTGCTTGACCGCCACGCCGAGTTGGGCGGTGTCAACGACACCGCTCTGTTGCTGGACCTGGACCGCGCGTTTCACAGTGCCATCCTCGACGCCACGGACAACCCCTACTTCAACCGGGCGATGGTGGCCATCTGGTCGGTGGTCGAGCGGGCCATGGCCGGCATGCTGCGCACGGTGCCAGACCTGTTCGACACCGCATGGAAACAACACCGCCAGATCGCCGACGCTCTGGTGTCCGGCGACGCCGACCTGGCCGAGCGGCTGGCGCGTGAACACCTGCGCGACGCCTTGGCGGGTTACCTGAACGCCAACCCGGACAGCTAGCCTTTCAGCGTGCGCTGGTACCTGCGCATGCCGCTGATCCAGCGGTCGTAGTCGTTGCCCTTGCCGCGGTACATGTCCAGCACCTGGCCATGGGGAAGCACCAGAAAGCGGTTGTCGCGCACCGCGTCCAGTGTCGCTGCGGCCACGTCGGCGGCGCTGATCACGCTGCCGGACTGCACGATCGACTGCGCGCCCACCCGGCCCGCCTCATCGGTGGACGAGCGCACCGTGTCCAGCAGGGGAGTGTCCACGCCGAGCGGGCACACGCAGCTGACGCCGATCCCGTCGTCGCCATAGGTGATGGCCAGCCACTCCGCGAACCCCACGGCGGCATGTTTGGTGACCGCGTAGCCGGCGGCGCCGATCTGCGAGAGCAGGCCTGCCGCCGAGGCCACCGACACGAAGTATCCGCCGCCTCTGGCTTGCCAGCCGGGTATCAGCTGTTCGGCGGCGCGGATGTGCCCGCGCAGGTTGACGTTCAGGATGGTGTCCCAGTCGGTGTCGGTGCCCAGGCCCGACGCACCGATGATGCCTGCGTTGGCGACATAGATGTCGACGGGCCCGAATTCCTGCTCCGCCAAGCCGATCAGCGCAGCGATACCGTCGGACGTGCCTGCATCGGCCTGCAATGCCACCGAGCCGGGACCGACGGACGCCGGTGAAGTCAGATCGCCGACCACCACCTTCGCGCCTGCCGAAACCAGTCCCTGCGCAAGTGCCTTGCCGATACCCGAGCCGCCGCCTGTGACGATGGCGACCTTGCCGTCGATGTCCATGGGTACCTGTTTAGACGAACTGGACGCCTTGGGCCAGGGGCAGTTCGCAGGAGTAGTTCACCGTGTTGGTGGCGCGGCGCATATAGGCCTTCCAGGAATCCGAACCGGATTCGCGGCCCCCGCCGGTCTGCTTCTCACCACCGAACGCCCCGCCGATCTCCGCGCCCGAGGTGCCGATGTTGACGTTCGCGATGCCGCAGTCCGACCCGTCGGCCGCCATGAAGCGCTCCGCCTCCCGGATGTCGGTGGTAAAGATCGCTGACGAAAGACCCTGCGGTACTGCGTTGTTGAGCGCAATGGCCTCATCGAGAGTGTTGTAGGTCAAGACGTAGAGGATGGGGGCGAAGGTCTCCTCGTGCACGATCGCCGTCTGCGCCGGCATCCGCACCACCGCAGGTGCGACGTAGAACGCACCGTCATGGCCCACGTCGACACGTTCACCGCCGGTGACCTCGCCGCCGTCGGCGCGAGCCTGCTCGAGGGCACCCACCATGTCGCGGTAGCCGGTCTCGTGGATCAGCGGACCGACCAGTGTGCCGTCGGCGAACGGATCCCCGACCGGCAGGCTGCGGTAGGCCTTGGTGATGCGCTCCACCAGGGTGTCCACCACCGAGGTGTGCGCGATCACCCGGCGCAGTGTGGTGCAGCGCTGCCCGGCGGTGCCCGCGGCGGAAAAGACGATGCCACGCACCGCGAGGTCCAGATCAGCCGACGGGGTGACGATCGCGGCGTTGTTGCCGCCCAGCTCCAAAAGGGCCTTGCCGAACCGCTGCGCCACCCGCGGGCCGACCTGGCGACCCATCCGCACCGAGCCGGTGGCACTGAGCAGCGCCACCCGAGGATCGTCACCAGGCGCTCGCCGACCTCACGGCCGCCGATCACCAGACGGCTGATATCCGCCGGTGCGCCCACGTCGTGGGCGGCCCGCTGCAGCAGCGCCTGGCACGCGATCGCGGTGAGCGGAGTGAGCTCCGACGGCTTCCACACCACGGTGTCACCACACACCAGTGCAATCGCGGAATTCCATGCCCACACCGCAACCGGGAAGTTGAACGCGGTGATGACGCCGACCACCCCGAGCGGGTGCCACGTCTCCATCAGCCGATGTCCGGGCCGCTCCGAGGCGATGGTGCGTCCGTACAGCTGGCGCGACAGGCCGACGGCGAACTGGCAGACGTCGATCATCTCCTGCACCTCGCCACGTGCCTCGGAGGTGATCTTGCCCGCTTCGATGGTGACCAGCGTGGCCAGGTGGTCCTTGTGTTCGATGAGCAGGTCGCCCAGGCGAGCCACCAGTGCGCCGCGCACCGGCGCCGGGGTGGTGCGCCACTGGGTGAATGCTTCGGCGGCAGCGGAGATGGCCGCCTCCACGTCCGAATCGACGGTCTCGGCGATGGTGAAGAGGGTGGCTCCGGTCAGCGGGGTGCTCGACGGGATGCCTTCTTTGCCGGGGGCGGCCAACTCGGTGTCCTCGACGGGACGTCCGAAAATCGCCGACAGCGCTTCACGGGCACGTCCTCGCAAGGTGTCGGTACTGGGGAGCGTGGAAGTGACGTCCATGACAGTCATGATGCCGCTTTCTCGTAGAGGGTGTAAGGATCGTGCAGCTCTTGGCCGATGGCGCCGGCCAGGAACTGCGCGCTGTAGCCGGAAGTGTCGTCGGCGGTGCCCGCCGTGGCGTCCGAGTCCAGGTTCGAACGGAAGATCCCGGCCGCCGATGCAGGCAGGAAGTCCTCGTAGACAACGGGTTTGGTGGGATCACCGTTGCGGTAGTAGGCCAGCCCCGCCGCGCACATCTGGGCATCGGTGCGCGGGAAGTACCGCGACCACACCGCGGCCCGATCGGTGGCTTGCGTGGCTTCGGCGAACGCCGCGTCATACCGCCGGCGGCCGGTGGGGGTGAGCGCCACACCGCGGGCCTCGACCTCGCCGAACCGCACCCGCAGCGTGCCTTCGGACACGGTGCCGTCGCCGTCGGCGAACCGTCGCGGTTCGGCCAGCGCCCGAAACGATGTCTGCCGAAGCAGCACGTCCGGACCGTCCCAGCGGGGTGGGCCCTGGATGGCGTCGATCATGGTGATGCCCCGCGCCGACATCCTGGCGTACAGGTCGTCGATGTCGAGCACGCGCGGCGTCAGGTGGTTGATATGGGTGGAGTCGACGCCCGCGATGTCGGCGGCCACCGCCGACACCTGCGAGAGTTCCTGATACCAGGCCCGGTCTATCGGGGTGTCCGACAGGGCGAAGGCAGCCACCGCGCGCGCGACGAACTCATCGGCCTGTGCTGCGGTGCACCCGCCGTCGGCGGCGAATCGCCGTGCCGCAGCGATCAGTTCGGGATCGAACAGTGTGCGCGCCGCCAGCGCGCGCTGAACGCGGGCACGTAGGTCGGCGTCGAAGAACCGGGGATCTTCGGTGGCAAGCATGGAGGTGAAGACGCGGAACGGGTTGCGGGCGAGTTCGTCGGCGTCGATGGGGCGGAACGCCGTCGACACCACCGGCACGGGAGAGGCGGCGTCGCGCAAGTCGTAGAACCCCACCGGGAACATGCCGAACGCGGAGAACAGGGTGGCGACGTCGGCGAGCTCGGCCGGTGTGCCCACGCGGATGGCGCCATGGCGTTCGGCCGTCACCCGCTCCAGGCTGCCGAGACGTTCGGCGTCGGGGTGGGCGGTGAGGTGATCACGGTTCACCTGGGCGCTGACCTCCACCAAGGTGGTGTAGGCAGGCACCTCGTGTGCGTACATGGCCGACAGCTCGGCGGCGAAACGCGCACGAAGTTGCCAGGTGGGGACAAATGGCTGCCGGTTCATCGTGACCCCATCCTGCGATAGTCTCCGCGTGTGTCTTCTAGCCGAGGGACGGCCGACGCCGAGCATCTGGATGACATCGACAAGACTCTGGTGCGCGAGCTGGTGACCGACGGGCGTGCCACGCTGGCACATCTGGCCAGTACCGCCGGTCTGTCGGTGTCAGCCGTGCAGTCACGTGTGCGGCGGCTGGAATCGCGGGGTGTGGTGAAGGGGTACACCGCCCGGATCAACCCGGAAGCAGTGGGCCACATGCTGTCGGCGTTCGTCGCCATCACTCCTCTCGATCCGTCTCAACCCGATGATGCACCTGCCCGCCTCGAGCACATCGATGCCATCGAGGCGTGCCATTCGGTGGCGGGTGAGGAAAGCTACGTCCTGCTGGTTCGCGTGGGGTCGGCACGGGCTCTCGAGGACCTGCTGCAGCAGATCCGGACAGCGGCCAACGTCCGCACACGAAGCACGATCATCCTACAGACTTTTTACGACGGCCGGCAATCTCTACCGTAGATTTTCCTGTGAAGTTGACCTCCGACCGGTTTCTTTACCGAGTTCCGTAAAAATTCCGTTAGGATTGCGCCCATGACGGAACTTTTGTCGCGCGAGCCTCACCTTGCCGAAGAGATCACGCCCAACGACGTCCATCAGGTGCTTCGCCGGAACATTCTGGCCGACGGGATGGACCTGGTGCTCGACCTGGATCGATCGCAGGGCAGCTACCTCGTCGACGCCCGCACCGGCCGTCGGTACCTGGACATGTTCACGTTTTTCGCCTCGTCGGCGCTGGGCATGAACCACCCCGCACTGGCCGAGGATTCCGACTTCCGTGCCGAACTGGCCGCGGCGGCGATCAACAAGCCCAGCAACTCCGACGTCTACACCGTGCCGATGGCGCGCTTCGTCGACACCTTCGCACGCGTGCTGGGGGACCCGGCGCTGCCGCACCTGTTCTTCGTCGACGGCGGAGCGCTGGCCGTGGAGAACGCGCTGAAAGTGGCCTTCGACTGGAAGAGCCGCTTCAACGAAACCCACGGCCGCTCAGCCGATCTGGGTACCAAGGTGTTGCACCTGCGGGGGGCGTTCCACGGCCGCAGCGGCTACACGCTGTCGCTGACCAACACCGATCCCAACAAGGTGGCCCGGTTCCCGAAGTTCGACTGGCCGCGTATCGCCGCGCCCTACCTGCGCCCCGGAGCCGACATCGCAGAGATCGAGGCCGAGTCGCTGCGTCAGGCCCGTGCCGCCTTCGAGGCGCACCCACACGACATCGCCTGCTTCATCGCCGAGCCCATCCAGGGTGAGGGCGGCGACCGTCACATCCGGGCCGAGTTCTTCGCCGCGATGCGCGCCCTGTGCGACGAGTACGACGCGCTGCTGATCTTCGACGAGGTGCAGACCGGTTGTGGGATCACCGGAACCGCCTGGGCGTATCAGCAACTGGGCGTGATGCCCGACATCGTCGCGTTCGGCAAGAAGACCCAGGTGTGCGGCGTGATGGCCGGCCGACGGGTTGACGACGTGGCCGACAACGTGTTCGCGGTGAGCTCCCGGATCAACTCCACCTGGGGCGGCAACCTGGTCGACATGGTGCGTGCCCGCCGCATTCTGGAGACCATCGAGGCCGACGGCCTGTTCGCCAACGCCGCCAGCCAGGGTCGGTATCTGCTGCAACAGTTGTCGGCACTGGCGGGCGAGTATCCGGACGTCGTGCTCGATGTCCGCGGCCGCGGGCTGATGTGCGCCTTCAGCCTGCCGACTGCGCGGCAGCGCGACGCGCTGATCGACGCACTGTGGCAACGCGGTGTGGTGATGCTGGCCAGTGGAGCCGACAGTGTCCGATTCCGTCCGGCGCTGACTGTGGGCCGCGCCGAGATCGACACCGCCGTGGCCGCCGTGCGGGAGGCGCTCAGCCAGCTGTCGGCGCGGTGACCCGCAAGATCTCGGCGCGCAGCCGCGGCAGCTGAGATCCGCCCACCAGGATGCAGCCATGCTGTTCGGCCAGCCGCCGAGCCGCGGGGGTGAACTCCTGGTTGGACACCACCATGGTCCGGGTGCAGTCCTGCATCGGCGCGCCGGCCACCACCTCCTGGACCGCACCGGGGCCGACCGGACGTCCCAGTCTTTTGCATTGCACCGCAACACGATCGGGACGCCTGCCGAGGATCAGGTCCACACCCCAGTCGCCGGTGAGTGGCGTCATGATCACCGGCACGCCGGCGCGGCGGGCGATACCCGCCACGAAGTCCTCGAACTCGGTGCCGGACATGGCCGTCGTGGGTTCTTCGTCGGGGCGGGGTGTCGCCGCGCCGTGCAGTGCGCCCGCGATGAACCGCGGCAACGCCAGCAGTAACGGCGGGGCGGCGGCAGCGGCGACCAGGCACCACCACGGGGGCATACCCAGTGCGTAGGCGGCGGCCGCCGCTGCTGCCGCGACGATCATCAGCATCCGGATCCGCAGCACGCGCCGATGATAGGGCGCTTGGCCGACAACATCGCTTAGATGTGCTTACTGTGGTGGGCATGACCGTCGCCAAACGCGAGCGCGCGGCGCTCGTCGACACCTTCCGCGCCGTCGGCGCCGACGCACCCACCCTGTGTGAGGGCTGGACCACCCGCGACCTCGCCGCCCATCTGGTGCTGCGCGAACGGCGCCTCGACGCCACCCCCGGTATCGCCTTCCCGCCCCTGCAGAAGTACACCGCCAAGGTGCAGGACCGGATTGCGGAGTCCACGCCGTATCCGGAACTGGTCGACAAGCTCGCCGGCGGGCCGCCCATCTACTCGCCGTTCGCGTGGGTGGACCCGCTGGTTAACGTCAGCGAGATGTTCGTCCACCACGAGGATGTGCGACGAGCTCAACCCGATTGGGAACCACGGCAACTGGACAGTGCGACGGTGGCGGCCCTGCTGCGTCCCTTCGGCATGCTGAGCAGGGTCGCACTCGCCAAGGTGCCCGCTCGGCTGATCCTGCGCACCGCCGACGGCCGCACCCTGGCCACCGTGGGTAAGGGACCCGAGGTGATACTCACCGGAGCTCCGGAAGAGCTGGTGCTGTTCGCCTTCGGGCGCGACGCCGTTCGGATCGAGTTCACCGGTGACGACGACGCGGTGGCTGCGGTGAAGGCCGCCAAACGAGGCATCTGACAGTTCGGCGAGCGTGGGTGTTTCCGCTGCCATTCTGACGTTCGAGCGGCACGCTAGTCGGTCGCACCTGTGGTGAGCGCACGCCATACCCGCGCCGGTGTCATCGGCAGCCGGTGCAAACGGATCCCGATGGCGTCGCGAATCGCGTTGGCCAGCGCTGGTGCCACCGGGTTGTAGGGCGATTCACTCATGGACTTGGCGCCCATGGGTCCCAGGCGGTCGTAGGTATCGGCGAACAGCACCTCGGTCACGGGCAGGTCGGCGAGCTGGGGGATGTGGTAGTTGCGCAGCGTCGCGTTGGTGACCACCCCGTCGGGGGACAGCAGCATCTCCTCGTACAACGCACCACCGATCGCCTGTGCCACACCACCTTCCACCTGCCCGCGGCACTGCTGAGGATTGATCACCACACCGGCGTCGGCAGCCTGCACCGACTGCAGCACTCGCACCACCCCGGTGGTGGTGTCCACGGCGACCCGGAAACCCTGCACGTTGAACGCCACCGACCGCGGCGTGCCGTCATGGCGGCCAATCCCGACCACAGGTCCGTCGGCCGCCAACTCACTGAATCCGACGAGGCGCTCCCCGCACTGCACGCCATGGGGGCCCAGTCCACACTCCGCAGCGGGTACCGAGGTCAACGTCGACGCCGTCTGCACCAGCCTGGCGCGTAACTCGACACAAGCGCTCTGGACTGCCCTGCCCGCCACCACCGTGCCGGCGGAGCCGAACGCACCCGTGTCGTGACCGGAGAATTCGGTATCGGACTGCCGCAACAGAATCCGGTCCGCTGTGGTCCCCAGTTCGGTGGCTGCCAGCTGGGTGTGGACTGTCGAGGTGCCGTTACCGAACTCGGCGGTGCCCACCGACAGGGTGTATTGACCATCGGCTGACACCGATACCCGCGCATCGGCGAAATGCCCACGCGGCGGGATGGTCGCAATCATCGCCGTCGCCATGCCGGTGCCCACCCGCCACTGCGGCCCCTCGGGTGCCGGCGTGCCTCGGCCCGAGTCGAGTGCCTGCTGCACCAGATCCAGGCACTGGTCCAGACCGTAACTGCCGAACGTCAGATCATCTTCTGCCACATGCGAGTCCACAAACGCATCGCCGGGCACCACGACATTGCGCCTGCGCATCTCGAAGGGGTCCAGTCCCAACTGCAGGGCCAGCTCGTCGATCGCGGACTCGATCGCGAAGATCATCTGGGACAAGCCGTACCCGCGAAACGCCCCCGAAGGCAGGTTGTTGGTGTAGACCGCCTGGGCGTCGACGTACTTGTTCGGGCAGCGATACAGCGCAAGGGATTCGCCGCAGCTGTGGAACATCACCCCGGGGGTGTGGTTGCCGTAGGCGCCGGCGTCGATCAACACGTCGACCGCCAGCGCTGTGAGCAGCCCGTCGCCGCCCGCGGCTGCCGTCACGTCGATGCGGTAGGGATGGCGGCACGGCGCTACGGTGAACTGGTCACCTCGGCTGAACTCGAAGCGCACCGGTTGCCCCAGCCGCAGCACCGCCAGCGCCACCAGATCCTCGGTGAGCATTTCCTGCTTACCGCCGAAGCCGCCGCCGACGCGCTTGGTGAACACCTGGACGTCATCGCGTGCCAGGCCGAAAACGTGGCACAACTCGTCACGGATCAGGAACGGCACCTGCGTGCTGCTGCGGATCACCAGGCGCCCGTTCTGATCACGCCAGCCGGTGCAGCCATGTGTCTCGAGGTGACTGTGCTGTACCCGCTGAGTGTGCCAGCGGCCGGTCACCACGGCACCGCCGGAAGCCCGCGCCGCGGAAACACCAGCCTCGACATCGCCGACTCCGCCGTGCAGTTCGGCCACGATGTTGCGGCTCGGATCCGCGATGCGGCTGGGTGTGCCCTTGCCCTGGTGTACCAGAGGAGCGCCGGGCGAGCGGGCCACCTCGGGGTCGAACACCGCGGGCAACGGCTCGAAGTCGACCACAAGTGCGCGGCAGGCTTTTTCGGCAGTGGCCAGATCATCGGCCACCACGGCGGCCACCCGCTGCCCGATGAAGCGGACGGTGTCGTCGAGCACAAAGGTGTCGTCGGGATCGTCGAGACGGCTTTCGTGCCGGGCGGTGGAGAACGCCACCGGTGGGCTGTCGAGATGTGTCAGTACCAGACGCACGCCCTCGATGGCTTCGGCCACGGAGGTGTCGATGGACCGAATCCTGGCGTGCGCCACCGGGCTGGGCAGCACCGCCATGTGCAACAGTCCGGGCATCGCGAAATCCATGGTGTACTGCTCGGTGCCGGTGACCACCCGGGCCCCGGCGGGGGCGCCCAGCGAGCGGCCGACATCGGCGCCCTGGGCCGGTTTCTCGGTGTTGGCCCGACCGTCGACGGCATCGGTGATGGTGCGGTAGCCGGTGCACCGGCACAGGTTTCCCTTGAGGCTGCGCGGTAGGTCAGCCAACTGCGCCTCGGATAGTGCCGAGGCGGTGGTGATCATCCCCGCGGTGCAGAACCCACACTGAAATCCCGCCGCCTCCAGAAACTTCCGCTGGACAGGATGCAGATCCTCCGGGGTCCCCAGGCCGGCGACGGTGGTGACGTCGCATTCGTCGGCGCGGAACGCCGGGAAGACGCAGGAGTGCACGGGGTGCCCGTCCACCAGCACCGAACAGGCCCCGCAGTCGCCTGCGTCGCACCCCTTCTTGACCTCGAAATGCCCGCAGTCGCGCAGGAAGGTGCGTAGGCACTGACCCGGCCGAGGGGTGCCTGCGGCCGCCATGCCGTTGATACGAATGCTCACCGCAGCTCCGCGCAAACCTGCTGGGCCAGTTCCAGCGAAACGCCACGGCGCCAGTCCGGATCTCCGTGGGCGTCCAGCGTCCACGCGTCGTCGTCGATGGTGGCGTGTGCGGCGGCGAGTTCGTCATCGGATGGCACGGTGACGAAGTCGAATACGCAGGGACGCACCGTCGCCGCCGTGATCGACAGGACGCACCGTCCCCCGTCGCGTGGGGTGTCGCGACGGGCGATCACCACGATGCCTGAGCGTCCCAACGGGGAAGGGGCCAGCTTGCGGAACGCGGTGGTGGCGCGCAGGGCGCTTGCCGGCAGGTGTACGGAACGAATCACGTCACCGGCGGTCAGCACATTGGTGGCGCTGCCGGTGACGAAGTCGGTGATGCGTTTGCAGTACTGCGAACCATCGGCGCGCCACACCGTCACCGTGCCGTCCAGGGCCGAGAGAAGAGAGATCACGGCACCGGCAGGAAACGACAGGCAGACATTGCCGCCGACGGTGGCGGTGTGCCAGATCTTGAAGGACATCAGCAGCGCCTCGCAGCACTGACGAAGCAAGGGAGCGGCAGCCCAATCCGGATGCTGCGACGACAGTTCGTCGGACAGCCGGGCCACCTGCTCGATGGTGCAGGTGGCCGCCAAATCCACGCCGTCGGCGCTGGTCACCACCGGTTCCCAGCCCAACCTGGTGATGTCCACCAGCCGGCGCAGCTGCACCTGAGGTTCCGAGAACAACCAGGTGCCGCCCGCCAGCACTGCGTCATGTGGTCCGAGGGGCCAGACGTCGTCGCGAGTGGTCGCGATATCGACGACCTCGACGGTGTTGAGGTCCATGCCGTCACGCTAGTCAAGCAACGAAGGCCGCGCAGCGCGTCGAGCGCTGTCTCAGCGGGCTTAGCAGGGTGTTCATCACATTCGTCGTACCAACACAGCAACAATTCGATAAATTTGCAGAAGCACGTTTTGAGTTCCGGCAGGGCGGGTACTACAGAGCACCGGAAAGGAACCGACATGGTGACCATGCGCAGGTCAGAGGCGCTGTTGAGCGTCAGTCCTCGCCCTCGCCAGCAACAGCGTGACAGTGCTGTCAAGGTCGAACCCGGCCTGGGTAACGCTGTCCGGTTCTCGGCTGCTGTCGCTGTGGCCGGCCTAGGCTTTCTGATCCTGGCGGCGCTGTGGGTGAGCACCTGTACCGAATCCATGGATGTGGACACCATGGCCTGCGGTGTTCCGCAGCGGACGTTCCTCGGACTCGGCGCACCGCTGATCCTGCTGGCCGGAGCCATCTGGGCTTTCGTCCGCACCTACCGCGCCTGGCGGGCGGGTGGCGGTGACGAGTTCTGGACCTGGCAGGGTGCGGGCTGGTTCTTGTCCACCGTCATGCTGGTGACCTTGGCCATGGGCTTCCCCGCGCTTGCCGGCCCCGCGTTCGGAGGCTGATCTCCCGAAGCGGCTCGCGACCACGGAAAAACCCGGCGGGGACGTGTGCCCGCCGGGTTTTTCGAACTGTGATATCTAGCGCTGGAAGGCTTTTTGACGCTGCTCCGCGGCCTCGGCGCCACCGCGCGCAGCCTCGGCTTCAGCTTCCTTCTTGGCGACATCGCGCTCGGCCTCGGCCTTGTCCTGCTGTGCTTTGCCCTCGTTCACGAGGTCGTCGCGGCCGGTCACCGTGCCGGCGACCTCCTTGGCCTTACCCTTGACGTCTTCGACGACGCCACTGACAGCTTCGTGCGGTCCGGTCTTGTCAGCCATGCTGTTCACCTTTCCTCAGTGGTTGCGAAGCAGAGCGACCAGTTGGTCTTTTCTCTTGTCCGAATAGCCGGACACTCCAAGCTCTTTCGCCCTCTTCTTGAGCTCGGATACAGTCCAGCCCTCGTATGATCCAGACCGACCACCCCGTCGCCCGACGCGTGTACGACCATGCGCCGCAGCGGCATTGGAGATTCGGGCGGCTTTCTCCTTGGAGTTCCCCTGCTTGCGCAGATCGACGTAGAGGCCCTCGTCCTTGATCGATGAATTCGGCATCTCCACCTCCTGGCCTTGTTCTGATGTGGGCCACATCGTGGAGCGGTTCACCCACGGGCTGTGGGTTCCCAGCCTCCAGGGCAGTGAAACCGGTTCATCTGCAGTGCGTTGATACACCCGGGCGAGTCAACGGCCTCGACTGACCTTCCGGATCATCGTCGCCGTCGCTTTCTCCATGATGGCCTGTGCGTCGTCGTCGCGGGTCTTGGCGGCCCGCCGCGCGGCCGCCGCGACGGTGAACCCGTCCTGGTAGGCGGCGACGACTCGGGGGTCGACGTACGAACTTCGCGCCACGGCAGGAGTGTTGCCGAGTTCGGCCGACACCTCCTTCATCACCGCTGACACGATCTTCTTGTTGGCTCGATCCGAGGAGGGCGGGTCGGCGTCCACGAACGCCGCCGCGGCCAGCACCGTACCGTGCCAGGTGCGCAGGTCCTTGACGCTGAACTCGTCGCCGACCATCTCCTTGAACCGGTTGTTGAGGTCGTCGGAGTGGATGTCGGTCCACCCAGAACCGCTCCGGCACACCAACAGGCGGTCCGTGCGGTCCTCGCGCCGCATCAACGCCCGCACGGTCTTCACGATGGCAGGATCGTCGACCTCCCACTCGCGTTGGACACCGCTCTTGGCGGGATAGTCGAAGTGGACCGCGTCCTTCTTGACGGTGACGTGCTCGCACAACAGCGTGGCGACACCGTAGGACTGGTTGTCCTCGGCGTAGGTCTCGCCGCCGGCCCGAAAGTAGCCGCGATCGAGCATCCGCAGGGCCAAGGCGAGCACCCGGTCCCTGGACAACCCGCGGCCGGCCAGGTCCGCGACCACCTGACTGCGCCAGTCGGGCAACTTCTCGGACAACTCGAGCACTCGGTCGAACTTCTCTTCGCTGCGCTCGTCCTGCCACCGTTGGTGATACAGGTACTGGCGCCGTCCCGCCGCGTCGGTACCCACCGCCTGGATGTGGCCTCGCGGATGCTCGCTGATCCAGACGTTCTTCCACGCCGGCGGGATCACCAGTTCCTTGATGCGGCCCAGGATCACGTCGTCGGCGATGAGTTCGCCGTCCGGTCCGCGGTAGGAGAAGCCCGTCCCTTTGCGAACCCGGCGAATACCCGGACCGGTGACTACGCTGCGCCGCAGTCGCACGGCGGATCGACCCGCGGAAGTTCAGTCACGGCGCGCGAATACCCGCGCCACAGCTGTTTACACCGGAGCACGGCCATGTCACATAGGAGTTTGGCGACGTCCTCGATGCGGGTAAGTGTCGGTCACCACAAACATCGAGACAGCCGTCGACAATGCGACTGGGAAGGGTGGCGCAATGGTTAGTTGGGCTGCGCGCTGGGGTAGTCTCGGTGCGATATTGCCGGGAGGCCACTACATGTTCGATTCCGATAGTTCCGACGCCGCGAGCGTTCGCAGCCCCAAAGCTGTTGAGCTGCGTATCGACGCGCAGCTGGAGAACCTCGCCGTGGTGCGCACCGTCATCGGGGCCATCGGAACATTCGAGGACCTGGACCTGGATGCGGTGGCTGATCTGCGGCTGGCCGTGGATGAAGCGTGCACGCGGTTGATCAAGTCGGCGGCCAAGGACGCCTCGTTGGTTCTGGTGATCGACCCCCGTCCCACCGAATTGGTGATCAACGTGTCAACGGCTTCCACCACCGAGGACATTCTGACGCCGGGCAGCTTCAGCTGGCACGTCCTGACTTCTCTGACCGATGACGTCAGCACCTTCCGTGACGGATCGGATGTCGACGGGCAGGGCCCCGTTTTCGGCATCTCGCTGACGACGAGGCGAGTGAGCCCCGCACGGTGACGCCCTCAGGTTCGCAAGGGTCGGCCTCGCGTACCGGAGCTTCGCGTTCGAGTTCTGAATACGCCGATGTGCCGGGGATGTTCCACGAGTTGGCCGAGCTGGCAGAGGATTCCAAGGAGTTCCAGCGTCAGCGCGACCGCATTGTCGAACGCTGCCTGCCCCTGGCCGATCACATCGCCCGCCGGTTCGACGGTCGTGGTGAACCCCGTGACGACCTGGTGCAGGTGGCGCGGGTCGGTCTGGTGAACGCCGTGATCCGGTTCGACGTCAACGCCGGATCGGACTTCGTGTCGTTTGCCGTGCCCACCATCATGGGTGAGGTCCGGCGCCACTTCCGCGACAACAGCTGGTCGGTGAAAGTGCCGCGCCGGCTCAAGGAACTGCACCTGCGCCTGGGTAGCGCCACTGCCGAACTCTCACAACGGCTGGGGCGCGCCCCCACACCCACCGAACTCGCCGCCGAACTGGGGATGGACCGCGACGAGGTGGTCGAGGGTCTGGTGGCGGGCAGTTCCTACAACACGCTGTCCATCGACAGCGGCGGCAGCGGCAACGAGGATGCCCCAGCCATCGCCGACACCCTCGGTGACGTCGACCTGACCTTGGATCAGATCGAGAACCGTGAGGCGCTGAGGCCGCTGCTGGAGTCACTGCCCGAGCGGGAACGCACCGTGGTGGTGCTCAGGTTCTTCGAGTCGCTGACTCAGACGCAGATCGCCGAACGCATCGGTGTTTCGCAGATGCATGTATCCCGACTGCTGGCCAGGGCGCTGACCCGGCTGCGTGATCAGCTGGAGTGACGCACGGGCAGCGCACCGTTGGGATCGCAGATCCGCAACACGCGTGCCACCGGACCGCAGGCTGACACCGTCCAGTCGGTCCCGGCGGCGGCGCAGCGGACATTGATCGCGTGCAGTGCCGAAAAGCCGGCTGTCCCAAAGAAGTCCAGCTGCGTGAGGTTGATCTGCAGTTTTCTGCCGGGTTGGATGTGGGCGATGGCGAACCGGGCGAATGCCTCGGCGTTGGCCGCGTCGATATCACCGTCGACGGTGATGGCCACATAGTCGTCGTGCCACGCCACGCAGGCGTGTGTGAAGGTTGTGCATGCCGGTGCAGTGGACATCATGACCCCATCAGTCGCTTGTCAGCACGTGGGTCGCGTCAAATGCTCGAGTTCTCAGATCTAGCTCGCCAGTTTTGACGTTTCCTGGTCCGGCTGTGAACTCAACCTGCTTAGACCCTACGCCCTGTTGTCAACCGACAGGGGTGACCGGTCCACCCATGATGTTGCCGACGATGCCCCTGATCACGTTGGTGCCGTCCTCGACCCGCAACTCGTCGTACCACTGCTGGGTCTTCTCCGGGTCCTTGGCATGGGTGACATCGCATCGTTTGCGTGCGCGCAGCACCAGATCACCCGCGCGTACGGCGCGCGCCTGCTGGTAGGCCGACAGTGCGGCGTGCACATTGTCGGGATGATCCTTGAACGCCCACTGCAGCGCCACCGCATCCTCCATCGCCGAGCAGCCGCCCTGTCCGATGTCAGGGGTGGTGTTGTGCGCGGCATCGCCCAGGACCGCGACCCGCCCCTTGACCCAGGTGTAAAACGGATCCAGATCCAGGATCTCGACCCGATTGGTGGTCATCGGGTCCAGTTTGTCGATCAGCGCCTGCACTCCCGGCGCCCATCCGCTGAAATGCTTGCGCAGAACCTCACGGGCACTGCCGCGCTCATAGGATTCACCCTGGGGTTCCACCACGTCGAAGAAGAAATAGAACCGGCCCCCCGCCACCGGCATCACCGAAACACGTTTGCCCTCACCGACATACGTCGTCCACTCGGTGGCCGGTCCAATGGCGTCATCGGTGTCGACCAGGCCGTTGAAGTTCACGTAGCCCGCATAACGACGCGTCACCGGCCCGCCCAGTACGTACTCGCGGGTGATGGAGCTGGCGCCGTCGGCACCGATGATGAAATCCGCTGTGGCACTGGTGCCGTCGGCGAACACAGCGGTGGCCGCATCCGCGCCGTCCTGCACCGACACCATCTTCATGCCGAAGTTGATGTCATCGAGACCGTAAGCCTGCATCAGCATCATCTGCAGGTCAGCTCGGGCGATCGGGTAGGGCCGCTGGCCCACCTCGTCGATGAGCGGCTGCATGGAGAACCGGCACATGGTCTCGCCAGTGTGTGCATCCAGGTAGCTCATGGTGTCGACGATGCCGCCGAGCTCGGCCGTCTGCTCCGCGAGGCCGAGGTAGTTGAGGCACTTCACCCCGTTCGACCACACCGAGATGGCCGCCCCCACCGGCTTGTTCTCGGTGACACGCTCGTACACCGCGGTCTCGATGCCGATCTGCCGCAATGCAATTGCGGCGCTCATTCCGCCCATGCCGGCACCGATGACGATTGCTTTCACAGGGCTCAACTTCCTCGGTAGGTGGAGTAGGCGTAGGGCGACAGCAACAGCGGAACGTGGAATCTGCCGCCGGCATCGGTGATCTCGAAGGAGATGACCACTTCCGGATAGAAACCTGCCACCCCCTGCGCCGCGAAATACGATGCCGTGTCGAACGTCAGTCTGTACACGCCCGTCAGATCTGCGTCGGTGAGACTGCCGACGCGGCCGTCGGCATCGGTGCTGGCCTGAGCCAGGATGGTGCCCGCCGAGTCGGTCAAGGTTACCGCCACACCGGCACCGGGTAGGCCGGTGACGGCATTGAGGACGTGCGTGCTCACGTGTGTCATGAGCTAGATCCTGCCTCGCTGAACAGACGCTCGAGTCGCAGCCGGTTGATCTTGGCGAGTTCGCTGCGCATCACCCGGCGCTCGGTCTCGGGATCGTTGTCCAGCCGGTCGGTCAGAATGGCCAGCAACTCCTCGGCGGAGCGGCCGCTGGCACACACCAGATACACGTAGCCGAACTTGTCCTCGTACTCCCTGTTTTTCAGCGCCAGCTGGGCCTTCACCTCGTCGCCGGCGGAGGTCACCGCAGCCTGCTCACGGGCCGACGACGGATTGTCGACTTTGGCGCCGATACGGGGATGACCGTCGAGGGCAGCGTCGATCTCCGCGTCGGGCAGCTCGGCCAGCACCCGATCGGCCCGATCGAACAGCGAATCCAGACTGCGAAACGGTGACCCGGCCAGCACCCGGCGAGCCCAGATGGTCGAGCTGCACACCCCGAACAGCAGGTGCATCCGCTGTCGGTCCGTCATGGAGTTGAACGTGTCCAGACTCGGCATCTACTGCAACTCGTTGAGCCGGCTGAATCGGGCCGCCGCGATGGGATTGGCGTCGGCCACCAGGTCGGTGAAGCGGTAGTTGGCGATCTTCTCCACCTCGATCAACGCGAAGGCGCGCTCGGCGGCAGGGGAGTTGTCGATTCGCGACCACCCGTTCTTGAGGACCCGATCGAAATGCTCGGTCTCGCGGGCGCAGATGATCAGCGGGAAACCGAAGTGTTCGCGGTACGCGGCGGCAAGTTGCACCACGTCATTGTGGTCGTCCTCGTCGAGGTTGGACAAAGCCACGTGATCGACCGCCAGTGCGGCCCCGGTGTCGTCCTCGGCACCCAGGTCGTGGAAGGCGTTCAGCAGTTCCAGTTGCTGATCGTTGGTACCGGTGAGCACAGCGTCCTGGAAGGCTTCGCGCAGAGCCTTGGTGTCGGCGAACGGACGCTGTTCGAAGGCCCGCTCGATGGCCCACGGCACACCCTGCACCACGTGCCCGAACACCTCGGTGAAGCGTTCCCTGGTCATCGTGTTGACCTCGTCCAGCGTGATCGAGCCGCCGCCGGCGACGCGGGCACCGAGGCCGCCGGTGTGGAAGAACACGATGTTGAGCACGATGGCGCTGACCGCGCCGATGCTGATGCCCGAGCCGAAGATCAGGTCCAGACCCGTGGGCATGGCCTGGGCGATGTCGGGGTAGGACGTCACCCACAACGCCAGCGCCAGGCTGGTGGTGACGATGATCAGGTTGCGGTGATCGGTGAAATCCACCTTGCCCAGCGTCTGGATGCCGACCACGGCGACGGTGGCGAACAACGTCAATGCCGCACCACCGAGGACCGGGTTGGGAATGGAGGCGACGACCGCGGCGACCTTGGGCAGGAATCCCAGCACGATCATGAACACCCCGGCTGCGGCCACCACCCAGCGGCTCTTGACACCGGTGAGTCGCACCAGGCCGACGTTCTCGGAGAACGCGGTGTACGGGAACGAGTTGAAGATGCCGCCGATAGTGGTGGCCACACCGTCGGCGCGCAGCACGTTGCCGATGTCGGAGGCCTTGATGCGCTTGCCGACGATCTCACCGGTGGCGATGGTGGAGCCGGTGGACTCCACGGCGATGATCAGCATCACGATGATCATGGTCAGGCACGCCACGATGTCGAATTTGGGCATCCCGAACAGGAACGGCGGGGTGAAACCGAAGGCGGCTGCCTCGCCGACGCGGTCGAAATCCATATCGCCCAGCGCGTAGGCCACCGCACAGCCGATCACCAGGCCCAGCAGCACGGCGATGGTGGCCAGGAACCCGCGAAACAGGCGTTGAATGGCCACGATCACCGCGATGGTGCCCAGCGCGTAGAGGAACCAGCGGATGTTGGTGGGGTCCGGCTCATGGGTGTGGGGGTTGGTGACGGCGTCCATTGCCCCGATCGGTACCAGCGCGAGCCCGATGATGGTGATCAGTGAACCGGTCACCACCGGCGGGAAGAACTTCAGCAGCTTGATGAAGATGGGCGCGATCAGGAATGTGAAGACACCTGCCACGATCACTGCGCCGTATACGTAGAGCATGCCGGCCGACGCGCCGCCATGGGCCATCGCGATCGCGATGATGGGCGCTACGCCGGCGAACGTCACGCCCTGCAGCAGCGGCAGCCGCACACCGACCTTCCAGAACCCGACTGCCTGGATGATCGAGGCGATGCCGCAGGTGAACAGGTCCGCTGTGATCAGCATGACCAGTTCTTCCTGGGAGAGCCCGACCGCGCCGGCGATGATGATCGGCACCAGCACCGCACCGGCGTAGAACGCCACCACGTGCTGGAAGCCGTAGGTGGCCAGTTTCGGGATCGGCAACACCTCGTCGACGGGGTGCACTCGCTTGCCTGAGTTGGACTTCGCCGGGGCTGACATCTCGCAAGTTTCGGACAGGTCGACAATGTTCGCATGTCGAGCGAAGAACACGTGACCGGAGTGCTGCTGGCAGCCGGCGCGGGAACGCGCTTTGGCATGCCGAAAGTGCTTGCTGAGGACGGTGTTTGGCTTCAGTCCGCGGTCTCGGCGCTCACGGGCGGCGGTTGTGACGATGTGGTGGTGGTGCTGGGAGCGGCCGTGGTGGAGGTGCCGGCGCCGGCTCGCGCGGTGATCGCCGAGGACTGGTCGCAGGGTTTGAGCGCGTCATTACGGGTCGGGCTGGCGGCCGCGACCGGTGCGGGTCGGGTGGTGCTGCATCTGGTGGACACCCCCGACGTCGGCGCCGACGTGGTGCGTCGGGTCCTCGAGTCCGGCGCTGACCTGGCCCGTGCCGTCTACAACGGGCGACCGGGGCATCCGGTACTGATTGCCGCGGCACACTGGCCCGCGTTGCTGGCAGGTCTGTCCGGGGACCAGGGCGCGCGGGCATTCCTGTCCGGGCGCGCCGACGTGGTGGCGGTCGAGTGTGGCGACCTGGCGACCGGTACCGACATCGACAGCCCCCTCGATGGGTCGCTTTCGGACTGACTCAGAGCAGGCCCAGTGATCGCACCGCGTCGCGTTCCTCGCGCAACTCGGTCACCGAGGCGTCGATGCGTGACCGGGAGAAGGGGTTGATGTCCAGGCCGTCCACGATCTGCCACCGACCGTCGACGGCCCGGCACGGGAACGAACACACCAGCCCTTCGTCGACGCCGTAGGCGCCGGGCGAGGGCAGCGCCACCGAAGTCCAGTCGCCGACCGGGGTACCGTGCACCCAGTCGTCGATGTGGTCGATGGCGCCGTTGGCGGCCGATGCCGCTGAGCTGGCGCCGCGGGCCTCGATGATGGCGGTGCCGCGGCGGGCCACGGTGGGAATGAAATCATCTGTCAGCCAATGGGTATCGGCGGCGTAGTCGGCACCGGAGCGGCCGCCGACCTTGGCGTGGAAGATGTCGGGGTACATCGTGGGGGAGTGATTGCCCCAGATGGTCATCTGGCTGATCTCGGTGACGGGCACCCGCGCGTGGCGGGCCATGGCCGCGACGGCACGGTTGTGGTCCAGGCGGGTGAGCGCCGTGAAGCGTTCGGCGGGGATGTCGGGGGCGTTGGCTGCGGCCACCATGGCGTTGGTGTTGGCGGGGTTGCCCACCACCAGAACCCGGACATCGGCGCTTGCTCCGGCATTGAGGGCCCGGCCTGCGGTGGCGAATATCTGGGCGTTGGCCGACAGCAGATCGGCGCGCTCCATACCCTTGGTACGCGGGCGGGCGCCGATCAACAGCGCGACATCGACCCCGTCGAACGCGCGGACGGGATCATCGTGGATCTCGGTGCCCGCCAACAGTGGGAAGGCGCCGTCGTCGAGTTCCATCACCACGCCTTCGGCGGCGCGCACCGCCTCGGGGAGTTCGACCAGGCGCAAGATCACCGGGGTGTCATGGCCGAGCATGGCGCCCGCGGCGATGCGGAACAGCGCGGCGTAGCCGATGCTGCCTGCCGCACCTGTGACGGCGACGATCTGGGGGCGGGTCATCGTTGACTCCTGCGGCTCGTGGTGAGGATCCGTCCGCCAGTCTTGCAGTCAGACAGGCAGTGCTGAGGTCATCGAGATCGACTTCACATCAATTGGTTTGGCTACTGACCCAGACCCAACGCACCTGCGGCGAACCGACGCACAGCGTCCTCGGACGTCGGCAACACGTCGTCATGACCGCTGCGAGCGCGTGAGGTGACCATGCCGTCGTCGGGGTCCAGCGTCACCTCGGCCAGCATCTCCCCGGTGGTGGGCTCACTGACCGCCCACGTGAAGCGGTTCTCCTCGAACCAGTCCCTGGTGCATCGGGTGACGTAGTCCGGGTCGGTCTCGCCCAGAGCTGTCAGCGCCGGCCGGTCGTCCACCCGGTCGTCGGCGCGCAGCGCGCGCAGATACCAACTGCCGGCGTTGATCTCGACGGGTTCCACGTCCGCAATTATGCGGCGTCGGGCCCGGGCCCGGGCTCGGTGCTCTGTGCCAGACCAGAACGGCCGCCCCCGAAGGAGCGGCCGTTGCGGTCAGTGGGTGATGGCTAGTCCTTGAGCTCCGCCAGGACGGTGCCCTGGGTGACAGCGGCACCGGCTTCGACGGACAGCCCGGTCACGGTGCCGTCCTTGTGCGCGGTCACCGGGTTCTCCATCTTCATCGCCTCCAGCACCACGATCAGATCCCCGGCAGAGACCTGCTGGCCCTCTTCGACGGCGACCTTCACGACAGTGCCCTGCATGGGTGCGGTCACGGCGTCACCGGACGCGGCGGCACCACCGGCAGCGCCTCGCTTGCGCGGCTTGGGCTTCTTGCGGATCACACCGCTGGCGGGTGCAGCGCCGCCGCCGATCGCGAGGTCTCCGGGCAGCGACACCTCGACACGACGGCCACCCACCTCGACGACCACGGTCTGGCGCGGAGTCGCCTCTTCCTCGTCGACGGCACCGCCGCCGGTGAACGGCTCGACGGTGTTGTCCCACTCGGTTTCGATCCAGCGGGTGTGCACGGTGAAGCCGTTGTCGTCGCCGATGAAGGCGGGGTCGGACACCACGGCGCGGTGGAACGGGATGACGGTCGCCAGACCCTCGACGGTGAACTCGGCCAGCGCGCGGCGCGAGCGCTCCAGCGCCTCTTCACGGGTGGCGCCGGTGACGATCAGTTTGGCCAGCATCGAGTCGAACTGTCCGCCGATAACCGAACCGGTCTCCACGCCGGAGTCCAGGCGCACGCCGGGACCGGTGGGCGGAACGAAGTTGGTGACGGGACCCGGGGCGGGCAGGAAGCCGCGACCGGCGTCTTCGCCGTTGATCCGGAACTCGAAGCTGTGTCCGCGCGGCGTCGGATCCTCGGTGACGTCGAGGGCTTCACCGTTGGCGATGCGGAACTGCTGGCGCACCAGGTCGATGCCCGAGGTCTCCTCGGTGACCGGATGTTCCACCTGCAGGCGGGTGTTCACCTCGAGGAAGGAGATCAGCCCGTCCTGGCCCACCAGGTATTCGACGGTGCCTGCACCGTAGTAGCCGGCTTCCTTGCAGATGCGCTTGGCCGATTCGTGGATCTCCTTGCGCTGCGCGTCGGTCAGGAACGGCGCCGGGGCCTCCTCGACGAGCTTCTGGAATCGGCGCTGCAGCGAGCAGTCGCGGGTGCCCGCGACCACGACGTTGCCGTGCATGTCGGCGATCACCTGAGCCTCGACGTGGCGTGGCTTGTCCAGGTAGCGCTCCACGAAGCATTCACCGCGGCCGAAGGCGGAGATGGCCTCGCGGGTGGCGGAGTCGAACAGCTCGGGGATCTCTTCGATGGTGCGGGCCACCTTCATGCCGCGCCCACCGCCGCCGAACGCGGCCTTGATCGCGACGGGTACGCCGTACTCCTTGGCGAAGGCGACGACCTCGTCGGCGTCCTTGACCGGATCCGGGGTGCCGGGAACCAGGGGAGCCTGGGCACGGGCGGCGATGTGGCGAGCCGTCACCTTGTCACCGAGGTCGCGGATGGACTGCGGGCTGGGCCCGATCCAGATCAGCCCGGCGTCGAGGACGGCCTGGGCGAAGTCGGCGTTCTCGGACAGGAAGCCGTAGCCGGGGTGGACGGCGTTGGCGCCGGATTTGGCGGCGGCGTCGAGCAGCTTGTCGAACACCAGGTACGACTCGGCGGACGTCTGTCCGCCGAGTGCAAATGCCTCATCGGCCAGACGTACGTGCGGCGCGTCGGCGTCCGGTTCGGCGTACACCGCCACACTCGCCAGGCCGGCATCCTTGGCTGCTCGGATCACTCGGACCGCGATCTCGCCGCGGTTGGCGACGAGGACTTTCGAGATGCTGGAACTGGCGTGACTAGGCACTACGCCTCCTGGGGGTCAAGTCTGTGGGCCGATCGGCGGCCGTCTCTAAGAAACGTCTTTAAGAATCTATCGGGCAGTTTAAGCGCCCCGTCTGTCGGCGGGGGGAGGCGGTGCCGGTTACCGACGGGTAGGTTCTGTCAGCCTCGCGATTCGTGGCCCGGGTATCGCCTGGTTCGGCGCTGCCGCTGCTGATTTCGTCGCGCCCGTAGCGCCTGCACAACCCTGCCCTCGGGGCCGTAGGGATGGCCGTATTGCAGCAGCAGGGTGACCCGCAGCGTGTTCGCCGGCCACGGCAGTGTCGCGTGGAGCGAGCGGTAGCCGCGGAACAGATAGGCATCGCCCGGCCTGAGTCGGACGGTGAAGACCTCCGGGGCATTGTCGAACCGGTGCCGTAGCCGCCGGCCGTACGCGTTGTTGTGGACGATCAGTCGCTCCGCGGCGCTGAGCATCGCCCAGCGTCGGTGCGGGCGATGATCGGGGAACAAGGCGACGTGACCGGAATCGTCGTCCGGGATGACGATCGGGACCAGCATGGTCACGGCATTGGCGTCGTAGTGCCAGTCGAACGGCGGAGAGTCGACGCCGGAGCCGTCCAGGATCCGCAGCACCCGTAGGCGGTATCCGCCGAAGCCCGGCGCCGCGGGCAGCGACGTCAGTGAGTGCAGAAAGGACTCCACCCGTGCGTCGGTGGCCAGCGCCGCAATCGCGGGGCACTCCCACTGCTCGACGTCGATCAAACTGTGCTCACCGCGTCCGTGGCGGCCAATATGGTCGTCGACCTCCGCGCGGGCGCTGCAGAGCCAGTCCGAGGTGATGACGTCGACGAGACGGACCAGTCCGGTGCGGTCGAGCTCGCGCCGCGTCTGGCCGACCTGGCTCTCCAGGGTGGTTGCGACGGCGTCGGCGTGCCGCTGATGGTCGGCCGCGGTCATTTGCTCGAGTGTAGTGCCCAATAGTGGTGAGCATGTATTGAACAATTCACAGCAGTTTGCCAGGTATTGCTTGGAGCTTGCTCGTCGGCGACCGGGCGCACTCGCTGCCCGGCGGTGGACACGCGCACAGATGGGTGTGTGCCGGCAATGGGCAGGTGTGGCAAACGGCGCCGGCTGTGCCGACTAGATGTCCCGTAACCGCCGCTTGATTCGTGCCAGCATCGCCGACATGCCGCGCAGTCGCAGCGGACTGATCAGTGCCCCAAGGCCCAACTCGGAGTAGAAATCGTCGGGCACGGCCAAGATGTCGTCCTTGCTCTGCCCGTCCAGCCCGGTGGCCAGGATCGAGGCGAACCCGCGGGTGGTGGGAGCCTCGGCTGGAGCGCTGAAGAACAGCCGCACATGAGCGGGATCGGCGGCGTCGACATGCAGGAACAATGGCGACTGGCATTCCGGCACCGGTTCCATGGCCGCCTCTTCGAGGTCGGCGGGCAGTTCCGGCAGCTCCTGGGCGAACTCCAGCAGCAGTTGCAGCTTGTCCTGCCCCTGCACCTCGGCGAAATCGGACACCACTTCGGCCAGGGCGGCGGGCATGCTCATCGACTCACCCCGGCGCGTCGCCGGGGGCTTCGCCCGCCACGATCGGCACCCGCACGGTGTTGCCCCACTCGGTCCAGGAGCCGTCGTAGTTGCGGACGTTCTCCACGCCGAGTAGGTGGGTCAGGACGAACCACGTGTGGCTGGACCGCTCGCCGATGCGGCAGTAGGCGATGACCGGCTTGCCCGCCTCGCCGACGAAGCTGTAGATCTCGTCGAGTTCGGCGCGGCTGCGGAACCGGGAGTGATCGTCGGCGGCCTTGGCCCACGGCACCGAGATCGCGGTGGGAATGTGTCCACCGCGCAGCGCACCCTCTTCCGGGTAGTCGGGCATGTGGGTGCGCTCACCGGTGTACTCCTGCGGCGAACGAACATCGATCAGCGTCTCGGTGCCCAGGGTGGCCAGCACGTCGTTCTTGAAGGCGCGGATGGCGGCGTCGTTGCGCTCAACCACGGGATAGCCGGTGGTGCTCCGCGACGGCACGTCCAAGGTGGTGTCACGGCCGTCGGAGATCCACAGGTCGCGTCCGCCGTTGAGCAGCCGGACGTCCTCATGGCCGAAGAGGGTGAACACCCACAGCGCGTAGGCGGCCCACCAATTGCTCTTGTCGCCGTAGATCACCACGGTGTCGTCACGCGAAATGCCTTTGCGATCCATCAATTCCGCGAACTGTTCGCCGGTGATGTAGTCGCGCACCTCGGGGTCGTTGAGGTCGGTGTGCCAGTCGATCTTGACCGCGCCGGGAATGTGGCCGATGTCGTAGAGCAGGACATCCTCGTCGGACTCGACGATGGCCAGACCTTTGGTGCCCAGATGGGCCGACAGCCAGTCGGCGGTCACGAGGCGCTCGGGGTGGGCGTAGTCCTGGAGCTTGGGACTGGGATCTGCTGGTAGCGGCACGCGTCGAGCCTACCGGTCGCCCACGCCGTGCACGCGCGCTCAGGCGGGGTTGGCGGCCCACAGTGACGCAACGGACACACCGAGGTCGGCCAGCATCCGTCGCAACAGCGGCAGGCTCAGCCCGATCACATTCGACGGGTCGCCCTCGATCCGATCGACGAACCAGGCGCCCAGCCCGTCGAGGGTGAACGCGCCCGCCACGAACAGCGGTTCGCCACCGGCGATGTACGCGGTCAGATCAGCTGCGGTTGGCTTGCCGAAATGAACTGTGGTGCAGCCGGATTCGGCGATCTCGCGATGGCTGCCGGCTGCCATGCGGACAACGCAGTGGCCGGTGAACAACTCACCGCTGCGTCCGGCCATCTGCCCCCATTGCGCGTGCGCGGCCTCGGGCGTGCCGGGTTTGCCGCGCAGCTGACCGTCCAGCAGCAGCATCGAATCACAGCCGATGACAACACAATCGGCCGAAATGTCCGCGGGCAACCCGGCTGCCACGTCGTGCGCCTTCGCCACGGCCAGCGCAGTGACGACCTCGGCATGAGGTGCGCCGGGCATCGCGGCGATGATGGCGTCTTCGTCGACACCGGACACCCTCACGTGGGGCTGCACCCCGGCCTGATTGAGCACCTTGAGGCGTCCCGAGGACGCCGACGCGAGGACGAGTCGCGTCATCGGCGCATGTGCGTCCGCTCCAGCAAGGTGACCCGCTGCCAGCTGGTCAGGTGGTAGCGCAGCTTGTCGACAGGGTGGCCCCACGGGTTGAGTTCCTGCGGGCCCGGCTCTCCGGTGCCGCCGCCCGCCGCGGAGAGCACGGCGACCAGCGCGGCGATCTCTTCGTCGGTCGGCTCACCCTTGACGATCCGGATCTCCGTCTGCGGCGGGGCGGGGTCGTCAATGGTCATGTCCCGGGGGTCGCTGACCTCGGTGATGTCGACGTGCTGAGACAAGGCGTGTCCTTTCAGGTGATTTCGGCGTGATTCCAGCCGCTGAGAGACCGGAATCACGCCCAAATCGCGAAATCAGAGCGGGATGTTGCCGTGTTTCTTCGGCGGCACCTGGGAGATCTTGCGCTCCAGCAGTCGCAGCGCGGTGCCGATGTACCCGCGGGTGTGCGACGGCGGGATCACGGCGTCGACGTACCCGCGCTCGGCGGCCACGTACGGGTTCACCAAGGTGTCCTCGTAGGTCTGCTGCAGTTCCAGGCGCAGGGCGTCGACGTCGGCACCCTCGGCAGCCGCATCCTTGAGTTCCTTGCGGTAGACGAAGCCCACCGCGCCGGAGGCACCCATCACGGCGATCTGGGCGGTGGGCCAGGCCACCACCACGTCCGCGCCCATGTCCTTGGATCCCATGACGCAGTACGCACCGCCGTAGGACTTGCGGGTGATGACGGTGACCTTCGCGACGGTGGCCTCGCCATAGGCGTACAGCAGCTTGGCGCCACGGCGGATGATGCCGTTGAACTCCTGGTCGGTGCCGGGCAGGAAGCCAGGCACGTCGACCAGCAGCACGATCGGGATGTTGAAGCAGTCACACGTCCGGATGAACCGGGCCGCCTTCTCCGAGGCATTGATGTCCAGGCACCCGGCGAACTGGGTGGGCTGGTTGGCCACGATGCCCACGGGACGTCCGTCGACTCGGCCGAAGCCCACCAGGATGTTGCCCGCGTAGCCGGCCTGCACCTCGAGGAACTCGTCGTCGTCGAGAATCCGGGTGATCACCTCGTGCATGTCGTACGGCTGGTTCGGCGAATCCGGGATCAGGGTGTCCAGCTCGAGGTCCTCATCGGTGAGGCTCTCCTCGATGGGGGCCGGGTGCGGCGCCGGGTAGCGCGGCGGGTCGGCGTAGTTGTTCGGGGGCAGGTAGGACAGCAGGTCGCGGACGTAATCCAGCGCATCCTGCTCACCCGAGGCGACGTAGTGCACGGTGCCCGATTTGGCCATGTGGGTGTGGGCGCCGCCCAGCTCCTCCATGGAAACGTCCTCGCCGGTGACGGTCTTGATGACGTCGGGGCCGGTGATGAACATCTGGCTGGTCTGGTCGACCATGATCACAAAATCGGTGAGCGCGGGGGAGTAGACGTGCCCGCCGGCCGCGGCGCCCATGATCAGCGAGATCTGCGGGATGACACCGGAGGCCTTGATGTTGTTGTGGAAGATCTTGCTGTACAGGCCGAGGGAGACCACGCCCTCCTGGATGCGCGCGCCGGCGCCGTCGTTGATGCCGATCAGCGGGCGACCGGTCTTGATGGCCAGCTCCTGGACCTTGACGATCTTCTCGCCGTAGACCTCGCCGAGGCTGCCGCCGAACACCGTGGCGTCCTGGCTGAACACGCACACCTCGCGGCCGTCGATGGTGCCGTAACCGGTCACCACACCGTCGCCCACCGGACGGTTCTTCTCGAGGCCGAAGTTGGTGCTGCGATGGCGGGCCAACGCGTCGAGTTCGACGAACGACCCTTCGTCGAGCAGCGCGTAGATGCGTTCACGGGCGGTCAGCTTGCCCTTGGCGTGCACCTTGTCGACTGCCGCTTCGCCCACCGGGTGCAGCGCCTCTTCGGCACGCTTGCGCAGGTCGGCCAGCTTGCCCGCGGTGGTGTGGATATCGACCTTGCTCTCTGCGGGAACCCCGGCGTCAGGCTCGGTAACACTCGTCATGGGAACCGATGGTATCGGCTGTCTTCTTAGAATTCCGCCAGGGTTCTCGTTTGGTGCCCGCGCCGGGGCGTGTCGGTGCGCCTGGTGCCGGTGCCGCAAGGTGCCTCGAAATCCAGCTCTCAGCGTTGCTGTCTTGGCTCACAATGCTTGCTGACGTGCGCGCGAAAGGGCGCCGGGGACTACTTGGCATTCGGTACGACTATTGCTGGGGAAACTGACCAGATTTGCCGATGTGGCAAACACTCCGGCGGTGAGGGCTCTGGCTGATTTACCCGCTGCACGCGCAGATGACCTGGGTAAAGTGCCCTCGTGGGTTATCCCGATAACGTCCTGGCCAAAGACGAGCGTGTGGTGCTGCACCGGCATCCACACTGGAAGCGGCTGACAGGCCCGATTCTCGTGCTGTTGGTCACCACCGCCCTGGCGGCGTTCGGCGCCGCAGTGGTGACCAACACCGACTGGGAATCCGCCGCCAAGACCGTCGTCTCCGTGGTCATCGGCGCCGTGTGGCTGATCCTGGTGGGTTGGCTGACGGTGTGGCCCTTCCTGAACTGGTGGACCACCCATTTCGTGATCACCGACCGCCGGGTGATGTTCCGGCACGGCCTGATCACCCGCAGTGGCATCGACATCCCGCTGGCCAGGGTCAACAGTGTGGAGTTCCGGCACGGACTACTGGATCGCATCCTGCGCACCGGCACGCTGATCATCGAGTCGGCGTCACAGGACCCGCTGGAGTTCTACGACATCCCGCGAGTGGAGCAGGTCCACTCGCTGCTGTATCACGAGGTCTTCGACACCCTGGGGGCGGAGGAATCGCCCAGCTGATCCGGCAGGCCGGGGCGGACCGGGCGCAGCGGTGTCACCGTGCTGTTGTCGGTCTGATCGGCCGCGAGGCCGTGCCGCAGCTCGTATTCGTCCTCGAGTGCTTCGGCGATACCACCACCGGTGAGCGTGGATTCCAGAGCCTTCTCCGGGTTGCGCGCGAACTCGTCGGGGAACACGAAGCGGCGGAACGCCCAGAACCTGAAGGCCATCTGCAGCAGGTTGCCGATGATGTAGGCAGAGATGAAGTCGGCGATGTTCTCGATGGTCAACGACACCATCGGCACCCGGAGCATCAGCACGTAACTGGAGATCCACAGCGGTGCCATCGACAGGATCACGCCCACCGCGCTCACCCCGAAGAACAGCAGGGCCTCGTGGTGGCGCTCCCGTCCACCGCGGTCGCGGAAGCTCCATTCCCTATTGAGGATGTAGGAGGCGATCACCGCGACGATGCCCGCGATGATCTTGGCGGTCACCGGCTTGGTGTCGAGCACCGTCAGCTTGAGGGTGAAGAAGATCGCCGAGTCGATGACGAACGTCGTGGCACCGACGATGGCGAACTTGATGAGTTCGTGATGCCGTTCGGTGAAGGGACGGATCGGACGGGGAAGCCGCGCGATCGTTGCATCAGCGAAGGACATAAAGAGGGAGTGTACGGAGCGCTGCTGGGCGCTGGGTAATCGTCGATCATCGGCGCTGCTCACCGGCGGTACGGCGACCGGGACGGCCATGACACCATGATGGTGTGCCGAGATCTTCGCAGAATGCGCCGGTGGTCGCCATGATCGGTGGCGGCCAGTTGGCCCGGATGACCCACCAAGCCGCGATCGCCCTCGGGCAGACGCTGCGTGTACTGGCTGTTGACGAGCGCGATCCCGCCGCTCAGGTCAGCCCCGACGTGGTGCTGGGGTCCCACACCGACTTCGACGCCCTCAAGCGCGCGGCCTCCGGAGCCACGGCGCTCACCTTCGACCATGAGCACGTACCCACCGAAATGCTGGACAAGCTGGTGGCCGACGGTGTGAACGTGGCTCCGCCGCCGCAGGCGTTGGTGCACGCGCAGGACAAGCTCCTGATGCGCCGCAAGCTGAGCGCGCTGGGTGCTCCGGTGCCGCGATTCTCCGCCGTGGACACCGCTGAGGACGCCGCGGCTTTCGCCCGCGAGGTCGGCGGCTCCGCTGTGCTCAAGACGGTACGAGGCGGGTACGACGGCCGCGGGGTGTTGATGGCCGATTCGCCCGACGAGGCCCGCGCCATCGCCGAGAAGTACCTGGCCGACGGGGTACCGGTGATGATCGAGGAGAAGGTCGCCATGCGGCGCGAATTGGCCGCCCTGGTGGCCCGCTCACCGTTCGGGCAGGGGGCCGCCTGGCAGGTGGTGGAGACGGTGCAGCGCAACGGGATCTGCGTCGAGGTGATCGCGCCCGCACAGGACCTGCCCGCCGGGTTGGGTGCCGCAGCCCAGGAACTCGGGCTGCGCCTGGCCAGTGAACTGGGCGTGGTGGGGGTGCTGGCTGTCGAGTTGTTCGAAACCCTCGACGGCGCCCTGCTGGTGAACGAATTGGCAATGCGGCCACACAATTCCGGGCACTGGACCATGGACGGCTCGGTGACCAGTCAGTTCGAGCAGCACCTGCGTGCGGTGCTGGACTACCCGCTGGGAGACACCGCGGCCCTGGCCCCGGTGACAGTGATGGCCAATGTGCTTGGCGCCCCGGAGATTCCGCAGATGAGTGTCGACGAGCGGATACACCACCTGTTTGGCCGCATGCCCGAGGCGAAGGTGCACATGTACGGCAAGAGCGAGCGAGCGGGCCGAAAGCTGGGACACGTCAACATCGTCGGTGCGCCGGGCGACGACCCCGCGGGCATCAGGGAACGCGCCAACCGCGCGGCACATTGGTTGTCGCACGCCGAATGGACCGACGGATGGGAAGGGCACTGACATGAGCCGCAGCAGCGCGCGCGTGGGGCTGATCATGGGCAGCGACAGCGACTGGACGGTGATGTCCGACGCCGCAGAGGCGCTGGCCGAGTTCGAGATCGCGTTCGAGGTGGGTGTCGTGTCCGCGCACCGCACGCCGGGCCGCATGCTCGAGTACGCCCAGTCGGCCGCCGACCGCGGTATCGAGGTCATCATCGCCGGGGCGGGCGGCGCTGCCCACCTGCCCGGCATGGTCGCCTCTGCCACCCCACTGCCCGTCATCGGGGTCCCGGTGCCGCTGGCCCGCCTCGACGGCATGGACTCACTGCTGTCCATCGTGCAGATGCCCGCCGGCGTGCCGGTGGCCACGGTGTCGATCGGCGGGGCCCGCAACGCCGGACTGCTGGCGGCGCGCATCCTCGGGGCCACCGATCCGCGACTGCGCGCCCGGATGGTGGCGTTCCAGGCGGACCTCGAGGCGATGGTCCTCAAAAAGGACGCCGCGCTGCGGGACCGGCTGCTGGGAACTGTAGGAACCGAGTAACGTTACCGACGAGTAGCGACCGAAGTACCGGGAGGCATCATGGCTGGTTGGGCCGGAAATCCGTCATTCGATCTGTTTCAGCTGCCGGAGGAGCACGTCGAGCTCCGCGCGGCTATCCGTGGGCTGGCCGAGAAGGAGATCGCCCCGTACGCCGCTGACGTCGACGAGCATTCACGGTTCCCGGAGGAGGCGCTCAAGGCGCTGAACGCCTCGGGTTTCAATGCGGTGCATGTGCCCGAGGAGTACGGCGGCCAGGGTGCGGATTCGGTGGCGGCGTGCATCGTCATCGAAGAGGTGGCGCGGGTGGATGCTTCGGCGTCGTTGATTCCCGCGGTGAACAAGCTGGGCACCATGGGCCTGATCCTGCGGGGCTCGGAGGAGTTGAAGAACAAGGTGCTGCCGGACTTGGTGGACGGCGCCATGGCGTCGTACGCGCTGTCCGAGCGCGAGGCGGGCTCGGATGCCGCGGGGATGAAGACCCGGGCGAAGCCCGATGGTGACGGTTGGATTCTCAACGGTGCCAAGGCGTGGATCACCAATGGTGGTAAGTCGTCGTGGTACACGGTGATGGCGGTGACCGATCCGGACAAGGGCGCCAACGGTATCTCGGCGTTTGTTGTGCACGCCGATGACGAGGGGTTCACCGTCGGACCGAAGGAAAAGAAACTCGGTATCAAGGGTTCGCCGACCACGGAGTTGTATTTCGAGAACTGCCGGGTCTCCGGGGATCGCATGATCGGTGATCCGGGAACTGGTTTCAAGACGGCGTTGGCGACGTTGGATCACACTCGTCCGACCATCGGTGCGCAGGCGGTGGGGATTGCGCAGGGGGCGCTGGACGCGGCGATCGAGTACACCAAGGACCGCAAGCAGTTCGGGAAGTCGATCTCGGATTTCCAGGGTGTGCAGTTCATGCTCGCCGATATGGCGATGAAGGTCGAAGCGGCGCGGTTGATGGTCTACAGCGCGGCGGCACGGGCTGAGCGGGGTGAGGGCAATCTCGGCTTCATCTCGGCGGCGTCGAAGTGCTTTGCTTCCGATATCGCGATGGAGGTCACCACCGATGCGGTGCAGTTGTTCGGTGGTGCGGGCTACACCGTCGACTTCCCCGTCGAGCGGATGATGCGGGACGCCAAGATCACCCAGATCTACGAGGGCACCAATCAGATCCAGCGCGTCGTGATGAGCCGCGCCCTCTTGAAATGAACTGAAACTTCCCGAATCACCGCAGGTGCGTGATGTCGCCGGCGGCCACCGTCGTCACGGTACTGCCGTCGTCGATGATCAGGCGGCCGAAGGCGTCGATGTCGGTGGCCGTGCCCACCAGCGAGGTGTCTCCCGGAAGCAGCGCGCGTACCTCGGTTCCCAGAGTCGAACTGCGCGTGCGGTAGTCGCGCATCAAGGTCTCGTCGGCGCCGCCGGCCGCACGCCACTGCCGCACCCGGTCGGCCAGCGTCCCGAGAATCCCGGCTACCAGCGCAGTGCGGTCGACGGCCGAATTGCCCAGCATGGCCAGCGACGTCGCGCGGGGGTCCGGGGCTTCGTCGGCTGACAGTGACACATTGAGGCCGAGGCCCACCACGATCACCGGAGCGGGAGCCGCCACCTCGGCCAGGATGCCGGCCAGCTTGCCGCCGCCCACCAGTACGTCATTGGGCCACTTCAGTTTCGCCGATACCGAACAGCTGCGCGCCAGGGCATCAACCACCGCGACGCCGGTCAGCAGCGGCAGCCACCCCCAGGCGTCCGGCGGCACTCCGGCGGTGCCTATACCGACCGACATCGCGATCAGCGATCGCGGCGGTGCCGTCCAGGCGCGGCCATGCCTGCCGCGACCCGAATTCTGGTACTCCGCCAGCAGGACGTTGCCCGCGATGTCCTCGCCGGCAGCAGCCCTGGCCAACAGGTCGGCATTGGTGGATCCGGTTTCGTCCACGACGTCGACGCTGCGCCAGGTGGGCAGGTCGCGCAGTGTGGTGACATCAAGAGGAGATCGGGGCTCGGCGCTCACGGCCCCCGAGCCTATCGGTCAGAAGCCGTGACTCTGCGGCTGCACCTGGTCGACCTCGATGGTCTCCATCGAGAGTGCCGCTGCGTGCTGCCTGCGCACAACGCCGAGCAAGGCGAGGTAACCCGCACCGAACATCGACACGGCTGCGACAGCCCAGGCGGCGCCGAACACCCACGACGCGCCGCCGTCGGCGAGGAAGAAGTAGGTGGCGATGAGAGAGCTCAGGTAACCGGCGCCCATGTAGAAGCGGGCGTGGACGCTGAGATGCCACGCGGGGTGGCTGCGAGTGAACCGGCCCAAGACAGCCAGCATCACAGCCACGGCGATGGCGAACACAGGTGTGACCATTGGGGTTCTCCGGCTTCGTCGACGGAACTGCTGTTGCCTAGTGTCCACCCCGCCGACAGTTTGACGGAACAAACACGCGTAACTGTTCAGTAACATATCTGGCAACGCCCGGCGAATCCAGTCAGAAGTCTGAGATTTCTCGTTGACTTTGTTGTACCAGCGATTGTCCTCGATGTACCAGGCTTTGTGTGACGGCTCGCGTGGATACAGCAACTAGTCGAAGGTGACAGTCACCTTCTCCATATCGCGGCGGTGCGGCTGGGCCTGCGGATCGGGGTTGGCCACCTGAACCAGGGACGCGCCCGCGGCGAACACCGCCACCAGATTGGCGATCAGCAACTCGGGGGTGTCCCACGCACCGCAGGACCACACCCGGTCTGTTCCTGACAACCCCCGCGCCTGCGCGCCCGCCTTCGCGGCGGCGAGTACCTGCTCGACGGTCTGGCCGTCCAGTGCCGGGCCCGGGGCCTGCTCGGGCACAATCTGGTCACCGTGCACCCGTACCGCGGTGGCGTAGTCGGTGAGACCGACGGGCAGATCCGGAACCGGCTTGCCGAACGGGTCCAGTGACAGCACCGCGACCTCGCCCATGCCCACCGCGGCAACGGCCTCGGACAACCGGTCGGCGGTGCACAGTGCCACCTCGGCGTCACCGTCGAAGACCACCTCGGCGCCGATCCACCAGACCCCGAACACCACCGCCGCGGTCTGCCAGTGTGCAGGCAGCAGCACCGCGACCCGGCTACCCGGGCCCGCGCCGAGTTCGTCGCGCAGCAGGTTGGCGGTCTTGGCTGCCCAGTTGGCCAGCGTCACCGTCGACAGCTCGATGCGCTCACCGGTGTCGTCGTCGTAGAAGGTGATGCGCGGCCCCATCGGGTCACTGCGCAGCAGCGGGTCCAGTACCGCGCCGGAAACAGTGGCGGCCATGGTCAGTTGACGCACTGCGGGTCGTCGGACCCGGCGGTCAGGATCGGCGACGGCGGTGGCGGCGCCGTCACCGGGCCCGCGGCCTGTGAGATCACGTCGCCGTGCAGCGCGGGGTCGGACTCCAGGCCCGAGCCGGGGCCGGTGTAGTCGTCGGCGAGCACCACCCGCACGGTGCCCTCGGGCAGCGTCTCGTCGGTCACGACGGGCACGTCACCGAGTTCGCCGGACACCGCCTGCGCGCCGAGGTCGTCGACGCTGCGGGCCAGCACCTGGCTGGCCGGCGGCCGGGGACCTTCGTTGTTGCCGACGTTGCCCGGCAGGAAACCCTTGGCGGTCAACACGTCCGACACCGAGGAGGCCAGTCCGTTGATGTCGGTGTCGTTGAGCACCTCGACGGTGGTCTTGCCCGGCGAGTACGCCAGTTCCTCGGTCTTGCCCTGATCCTGGTCTTGGAGCAGGCTGGTCACCCAGTCTTTGACCTGGGTGGGATCGATGCGCACCACGCTCTGCATGCCGTCGTCGCTCCAACCGGCCTCGTCGAGCACCGGGATGGTGGCGAAGGCCACGCTGCCCGCGGCCAGTTCCTGTAGCTGGGTGATGAAACTCATGATGTCCCAGCCGTCGGACAACACCACCGACCGGTGCACCGCATCCTGCAGCCGGCTCAGTGTGGCCGGACTGGACAGGGTTTTGCCCGAGATCACCTGGTGGGCAAGGGAAGCCATCACCACCTGCTGGCGCACCACCCGGTCCAGGTCGCCGCGGGGCAGATCGTGGCGCTGCCGGACGAAGCTCAGCGCCTGCGGGCCGCCCAGGCGCTGCCAGCCGGCGGGGAAATCGGCGCCGGAAAGCGGTTCGTAGACAGGGGCTTTGAGGCACACGTCGACGCCACCGATGGCGTCGGTGATCAGGGAGAAGCCCAACAGCCCGACCTCGGCGTAATGGTCCACGGTGACACCGGTGAGATCGGCAACCGTCTCGATCAGCCGTTCGCGGCCGGCTTCCACGCCGCGTTTTTCGCCCTCCACCGGGTCCATGCCCTGGACCTCGATGAGCTCTTTCATGGTCTCCAGCTTGACCTGGCCGAAGACGCCGTTGATCTTCATCTTGCCCAGGCCCGGCGCCTCGACGTAGGAGTCGCGCGGGATGGAGATGGCGGTGGCCGACTTCCCGTTGTTGGGGATGCGGACCAGGATGATGGTGTCGGTATTGGTGGCCACGTCGTCGCCGGCCCGCAGCATCGCCAGCTCCTCCGGCGACAGCGGGTTGCCGTGCGCGTCGGTCCGGCTGTCCACACCCACCAGCAGGATGTCGATGGCGCCGTCCTCGCCGCCACCGCCGAGCGCCTCGGCGCTGATGTGGTTGATGCCCTCCTCGAAAGACCGGATGGTGCTCCAGGCGACGCCGGTCCCCGCCACGATCGCGATGGCGATCAGGGTCGAGACCACACGTATCACTCGGGCTGGCACCCGCCCAGGCTACTGGTGACACCGCCGGGAACCGGGTAGCCGACACCGGCGTGCCAGACTCGGTGACATGGCTGACACCGGACCCAACCTGCCCAGGATCGTCATCACCGGAGCCGGCGGACAGGTGGGCGGATTCCTGGCCCGCTTGGTCGAACAGCGAGGTCACCGGGTTGCCGCCTACACCTCCGCGCAGTGGGACATCACCGATCCGCAGGCCGCCGAAGCACTGATCGAGGACGGTGACGCGGTGGTGAACTGCGCGGCGTTCACGGCGGTCGACGCTGCCGAAAACCAACAGGACCGGGCATACGCCGTCAACGTGACCGGCGCCGAGAACGTCGCACAGGCCTGCGCTCGGGTCGGAGCGCAGTTGATCCACATCTCGACCGACTACGTGTTCAGCGGCCATTTCTCCGGCCGGCCCCGACCCTACGAGCCCGGCGACGAGACCGGTCCCCACTCGGTGTACGGCAGCACCAAGCTGGCCGGCGAACTGGCGGTGCTGGCTGCTCTGCCCGACACGACGGTGGTCCGGACCGCCTGGGTGTTCACCGGAGGCACCGGATCGGATTTCGCCGCGGTGATGCGGGCCAAGGCCGCAGCAGGGGAGGGAGTCGACGTGGTGGCCGACCAGATCGGTTCTCCCACCTACGTCGGTGACCTGTGCGCCGCGCTGCTCGAGATCGCCGGCGGCACCATCCGAGAGTCGGTGCTGCACGCCGCCAACAGTGAACCTGCCAGCCGATTCGAGCTGGCCAGGGCCGTCTACGAGAACGTCGGCGCCGACCCGGAACTGGTCCGGCCGGTGGGGACGGAATCCCATCCCCGGCCGGCCCCGCGACCGCCCTTCTCCGCACTGGGCGGCGAGCTGTCCGCGCGGGCGGGACTCACCCCGTTGCGTCCGTGGCGGCAGGCGTTGGCTGAGGCGCTGATCACCAACGTCGGCCCGCTACCCTCTACGCCGTGAGTGACGAACTGCCGGTGGTGACAGTGACCTACTCACCGGGCCCGCACCTGGAGAGGTTCCTGTCGTCGTTGAGCCTGGCCACCGATCGTCCGGTGACCGTGGTGATGGCAGACAACGGTTCCACCGATGGCGCCCCGGAGAGCGCGGTGCAGCGGCATCCCAACGCCCGACTGCTGAGCACCGGTGCCAACCTGGGTTATGGAAGTGCGGTCAATCGCGGCGTGGACTCGCTGCCCGACTCGGATTTCATCGTGGTGGCCAACCCCGACGTGGTGTGGGGACCCGGGAGTATCGACGCGCTGCTGGAGGCGATGACCCGCTGGCCCACCGCCGGCGCGGTGGGCCCACTGATCCGCGACCCGGACGGGTCGGTGTACCCGTCGGCGCGGCATCTGCCGAGCATCATCCGGGGCGGGATGCACGCCGTGGTCGGCCCGGTCTGGAAGAACAATCCATGGACCCGGGCCTACCGTCAGGAGCGCCAGGAACCCAGCGAACGGGCCGTGGGATGGCTGTCCGGATCGTGTCTGCTGATGCGGCGGGCGGCCTTCGAACAGATCGGCGGGTTCGACGAGCGCTACTTCATGTACATGGAAGACGTCGACCTCGGAGACAGGCTGGGCCGCGCCGGCTGGCTCAACGTCTACGTCCCCGACGCCGAGATCCTGCATGCCAAAGGCCATTCCACCGGTCGGGACCCCGCCCGCAACCTCGCTGCCCACCATCGCAGCACCTATGTGTATCTGTCCGACCGGCATACCGGCTGGCAGCGGGCTCCGCTGAGGTGGGCCATGAGAGCCGCTTTGGCCGTACGATCGCACCTGGTAGTACGTGGTGCGCGGCGGCACCGCGGCTGAGGCGAGGGGGAAGGGGAGGCCAATGAGCGGCACTCTGGAAGTGGTTGACCCGTCCAAGGTCGACGCGGTGGTACTTGTGGGTGGCAAAGGCACCCGGCTGCGCCCGCTCACCTTGTCGGCGCCCAAGCCGATGTTGCCCACGGCCGGTTTGCCGTTCCTGACGCACCTGCTGTCACGGATCGCCGAAGCCGGGATCGAGCACGTGATCCTCGGTACGTCCTACAAGGCGTCGGTGTTCGAGGCGGAGTTCGGTGACGGATCCAAGCTCGGGCTGCAGATCGAGTACGTCTTCGAAGAGGAGCCGCTGGGCACCGGTGGCGGCATCGCGAATGTCGCGCCCAAACTGCGGCACGAGCGAGCCGTCATCTTCAACGGCGACGTGCTCTCCGGCGCCGATCTCGGTGCACTGCTCAACCACCACCACGCCAACGACGCCGACGTCACCTTGCACTTGGTGCGCGTGGGCGACCCGCGCGCCTTCGGCTGTGTGCCCACCGACGAGAACCACCGGGTGGAGGCGTTCCTGGAGAAGACGCAGGATCCGCCGACCGACCAGATCAACGCGGGCTGCTATGTCTTTAACCGCGACATCATCGACCGCATCCCCACCGGACGTGAGGTGTCGGTGGAGCGTGAGGTGTTTCCGCAGCTGCTCTCCGACGGGGTGAAGGTGTGCGGGTACGTCGATGCCACCTACTGGCGTGACATGGGAACTCCGGAGGACTTCGTCCGTGGATCGGCTGACCTGGTGCGCGGCCTGGCACCGTCACCTGCGCTGCGTGGCCACCGCGGCGAATCGCTGGTGCACGACGGTGCGTCCGTCGCGCCGGGGGCGGTGCTCATCGGCGGTACGGTGATCGGCCGCGGCGCCGAGATCGGTGCGGGCGCCCGACTGGACGGTGCGGTGATCTTCGACGGTGTGCGGGTGGAGGCGGGTTGTGTGATCGAACGGTCGATCATCGGACACGGTGCCCAGATCGGGCCACGGTCGTTGATCCGCGACGGAGTCATCGGCGACGGGGCCAGCATCGGTGCCCGTTGTGAGCTGCTGCGCGGCGCCAGGGTGTGGCCCGGCGTGATGCTGCCCGACCACGGGATCCGCTACTCCAGCGACCTCTGAGCACGCGCGGCGGCGACCAGGGCGCGCACCGAGTGATCGGTGTCCTGCGGAAGTGTGTCGACCGGCCACCACCGCAGATCCAGTGATTCGTCGCTGATCGTGATCTCGGCACCCGGTGGTGCGGTCGCGACAAACTGCAGATCCAGGTGCCGTGTCGGCTTCCCCAGCGAACACGTCAGCGCGTGCACGTGCAGGGCGGCGAGCTCGCCGAGCTGTACGCCGGTGACGCCGGACTCCTCGGTGGCTTCGCGCAGTGCGGCCGTCTGGATGTCGGTGTCGTGAGGTTCGCAGTGCCCGCCGAGCTGCACCCACCGGCCCAGTCGCGGATGCAGCGTCAGCAACACCCGGCTGCCGGTGCTGTCCAGCAACGCCGTCGACGCCGTGACGTGACCGGGTTCGCAGGCGCGCTCACACGAATCCGGACGGGCCAGCACGAATCCGAGCACCGCTTCCCGTAGCGCATCCTGGTCGGGATTCGGTGCGGCCCAAGCGTTGAGAACTCTGATGACGGAGTCGCGCACCGTCATCGACGCACCAGCAGCCCGTCGACGGCAGCCGGGTCGCGGGGGCCGGACTCATCGGCGGGGTAGCCGATTGCGATGGCGCCCATCGGATTCCAGTCGTCGGGCAAATCCAGCTGCTTGCGCACCAAGTCGGGGGTGAAGATGGTGGACCCGATCCAACAGCTGCCCACCTGTCGCACCGCCAGTGCCACCAGCAAGGCCTGCACGGCCGCACCTGCCGCAACAGTGAACATGGTGTGCTCGGCGGCGGTACGGGCGTCGTCGGGGTAGTCGTGGGCGCCGTCGGGCACCATGAACGGGATGACGACTTCCTGCGCGTCGTAGAGGATCTGCCCGCGGGCCACCCGCCGCTCCACGGCGTCGGCGGGTTTGCCGTCCCGCGAAAGATCATCTCGCCACTGCTGTTTCATGGCGTCCAGCAGGGGAGTGCGGCTGTCCGATGTGAGCCACAGGAACCGCACCGGGCGGGTGTGATGTGGGGCCGGGGCGGTGAGCGCTTCGGCGACAGCCTCTTCGATGAGTGCGGCAGGAACCGGTTGGTCGCTGAATCGGCGCACCGAACGGCGCAGTAGCTGAGCCTGCTTGCGACCCAGTTCGATCGACTCGGCGGTACCCAGCCAGAACAGGTCGTCTGCGCCGGGGCGCAGCAGATCTCGGCCGCGGCTTCCGTCATCGCGGAACTGCAGACCGCGCACCACGGCGGCCGGTACGCCGGTCAGCTTGCCCTTCACCAGATCGGCTGCGGCAGCGATCTCGTCGGCCACCGCCACCTCGGTGACCACCAGCTCGTTGCCGTGCTTGTCGACGGCTCCGGCATAGCCGTGCAGTACTGGCAGTCCGGCAGCGCCGATGGCCTGGTCTATCTGGCCGGTGCGCCAGGCCCGCCCCATGGTGTCGGTGATCACCACCGCGACGTCAACGCCCAGGTGTTGGGCCAGCCCTGCGCGTAGGGCGGCGGCGCTGCCGTCGGGATCGACGGGCAACAGCGCCAATTCGGTGCTGCCGATGTTCGAGCCGTCGACGCCGGCGGCGGCCTGGATGAGGCCGATGGCGTTCTCGGTGATCAGCGTGCGACCCTTGCGCGCCAGCACCCGCACGGCCTCACCGTCGATGAGTTTGCGCCGCAGAGTGTCTCGCTGCTCCGGATCAGACGGCGCGGAGACGATGCGACCCTCGCACTTGGAGAGCACCTTGCTGGTGACCACCAGGACGTCGCCGTCCCGCAACCACGGTGCGGCGCCGGCCAGGACAGCTGTCAAGTCATCGCCGGGACGGAACTCCGGAAGCCCTGGCACCGGCAGGATTTCGATGGTGGCGGCGGAGCCGTGTTCCGTCACAGGCTTACTCCCACCAGGTCGAGCCCGTCGCGGACCATCTGCGCGGTGGCCTCCGGCGAGGTCATCAGTAGCGGCACCGACCGCACTGCCACGCCGTCGATCTGGGCGCTGTCCTGCTCGGAGATCAGCCACCCGTCGAGGATGCCGGTACCCGATCGGGCACCGTGGTAATGGCCGACCGCCTCGGACGTGGATTCCACGCCGATCACCGTCAGGCATTCGTCGGCCATGCCCCGCAACGGTTTCCCGCCGATGATGGGGGAGTAGCCCACCACCGGAGCTGCTGTGGAACGCAGCGCGCCCCGGACGCCGGGGATGGCCAGTATGGGGCCGATGCTCACGACGGGGTTGGACGGTGCGACGAACACGATGTCGGCCTCGGCGATGGCGTCGGCCACATCAGGCCCCAGCGTTGCCTTTTCGGCACCCACGTACGCGAAGCTGTGGGTGGGCACCTTGGCGCGGTAGCGCACCCACCACTCCTGGAAGTGGATCGCCTTGCGTTCGTCGGTGTCGGGATCGGTGATGACGACGTGGGTCTCGCTGCGGTCATCACTGGCGGGCAGCAGGCGGGCGCCGGGGTTCCATCGCTTGCACAACGCCTCGGTGACCTGTGAGAGTGGGTAGCCCGCTCGCAGCATCTGGCTGCGGACCAGGTGGGTGGCCAGGTCGCGGTCGCCCAGGCCGAACCAGTCCGGCTGCACTCCGTAGGCGGCGAGTTCCTCTTTGGCGTGCCAGGTTTCGTTGCGATGGCCCCACCCTCGTTCGGGGTCGATGCCGCCGCCGAGGGTGTACATACACGTGTCGAGGTCGGGGCAGATGCGCACGCCATGCATCCATGCGTCGTCGCCGATGTTGACGACGGCCGTGAGCTCATGCTCGACCTCAGCTTGACCCTCAGGTTCGGCGGCGAACTGGCCGAGACCCAGCAATTTTTGAACGCCCAGCAAGAATCTCGCGCCGCCGACTCCGCCGACCAAAACGGTGACCTTCACATTGAACGAGACTAGGCGTTGTTGCTGCATCTGATCTCAGCGCGGTCACAGTGACGACACGCCCAAGCGCCGACTCGCGGAAATGTCGGTCTCAAATGGTATGAAATTCCGTTCTACGGCTTGACCTCGCCAGCTAACCCGTGTCTAATCACATCAGTGTCATTTCCCGGTTGGCCGGCCGGTTCCGGTGTCGCAGACCGAGATTCGATCACCTGTTCGAATTGGCATGGCCACAGATCAATAGTGGGCGACATTCAAGGATCGACTAGCAGAAATGTGAGGAGGCGGAACATGTCCTATCAGCACCTGATCGGCGCTATGGGCAGTATCCCGCGCACCAACATGGAACCGGCAACCGAGGGGGAGACAGAGATGGGAGGACGTCCGCACTTGAGCCTCGTCCCCGACCGTTTCGAGCCCGAACCCGAACCTGCCGACGACCAGTGGCAGGAGCGTGCCCTGTGCGCGCAAACCGACCCCGAGGCGTTTTTCCCCGAGAAGGGTGGCTCCACCCGGGAGGCCAAGCGCATCTGCCTGGGGTGTGAAGTGAAGAACGAATGCCTCGAGTACGCACTCGCCAACGACGAGCGCTTCGGGATCTGGGGTGGACTCTCCGAGCGTGAGCGCCGCCGCATCAAGCGCGGCATCATCTAGTCGGCGCAGAACAACTCGCCCGGCCCTCTCTCCCCTCGTACCTCGGGCTCGTCGACCGGTCGTGGCGCTCAGTCGTCGTCGAGTGTGGGGTCGATCACTGACGGCTCGACACCCAGATAGGTGGCCACCTGTGCCACCAGAATGTCGTGAAGTAGGTCCGTCAACTCTGTAGTGTCCTTGGCCCGCCGTTCAATCGGCTTGCGGAACAGGACTATTCGTGCCCGGGTGTTTTGACCCCGGACGTCCACCCCGGCAGGGATCAGCCTGGCGAGCGCCACCGGCCCGTCGGCGACCACCTCCGGTGGGAACTGCACATTCTCCGGATCCCGCGCAGCGATGCGGGGAATCTCGTCCACCGCCACATCCAGCGTCGTCACCCGATCGGAGAACCGGCGTTCGATGGGTTCGTATGCCTCCAGCACCGCCATGTCGAAGCGCTCGGCCCGGCTGCGCCAGCCCGGAACATCACGTGGCAACAGCGGCCCCCGGATGTCTCTGCCGTGGCGCGACGACCACCGACCGCCTGACGGGCGGTGTCGAGAGCTGCCGGAGTGTGCCACCGGCCGATCGTAACGGTCTGGCATACAGAGGTAACGGTTCAGTAGTGGCGGCCGTGGCTGCGCGTGTCCGCCCGAGCACGAGCGCACCAGCGCGATAGCCTCACGGGCGTGAATGTTCCCCGTCGCTGCTGCAGGCCTGGGTGCCCTCACTATGCCGTGGCGACGCTGACGTTCGTGTATTCAGACTCGACGGCAGTGGTGGGTCCGCTCGCCACGGTTCGTGAGCCGCACTCGTGGGACCTGTGTGTGACACACGCAGGCCGGATCACCGCGCCACGCGGGTGGGAGCTGGTTCGCCACGCCGGGCCACTGCCCAGCCACCCGGACGAGGACGACCTGGTGGCGTTGGCCGATGCTGTTCGCGAAGGCCGCACGGGTGTCCCTACCGGTGCGCCGATGCACGGCTCCTTCTCCGACCCCGGGCCGCATCCCGCGACCAGTGCCGCTCCGGTCGGCGGTGTGCTCGCGCCGGCGGCCCAGCGTCCCGCCGGCGCCGGACGGCGCCGGGGGCATCTGCGAGTGTTGCCGGATCCGTCCGAGTAGATCTGTATTCATCTCGCTTCCTGGCACGTCGGCAACCCGTTTTTGGGCCCGCCGTCCCATTTTCGTATCGAGTTGGCCCGCTAATCGGACGCCTCTTCCGGCTAGGCTGGTATCGGCAACCAACTGCAGCCCACGTCGAAGTCAGGAGTCCTGCCATGTCTCGATCCGCTGACGCGGTTGCCCGGGTGATCAAGGCCTATGACGTGCGCGGTCTGGTCGGCTCCGAGATCGATGAGCAGTTCGTCTCCGAGGTCGGCGCGGCGTTCGCCCGCCTGGTTCGAGCCGACAGTTCCCAGGTGGTCGTCGGGCACGACATGCGTGAGAGCTCGCCGGCACTGGCGGCGGCGTTCGCTGCCGGCGTAACCGCCCAGGGACTGGACGTCGTCCGTATCGGTTTGGCCTCCACCGACCAGCTGTACTTCGCCTCGGGGTTGCTCGACTGCCCCGGCGCCATGTTCACCGCCAGCCACAACCCGGCCGCCTACAACGGCATCAAGTTGTGCCGCGCCGGAGCCAAACCGGTCGGCAAGGACACCGGCTTGACCACCATCAGTGAAGAGATCGTGGCGGGGGTCCCCGATTTCGACGGGCCCGCCGGTTCGGTCACTGATCAGGATGTGCTGGCCGACTACGGGAAGTTCCTGCGCAGTCTCGTCGACGTGAGCGATCTGCGGCCGCTGCGGGTCGCCGTCGACGCGGGCAACGGCATGGCGGGGCATACCGCACCCGAGGTTCTGGGGCAGGTCTCCTCGTTGACGGTGTTGCCGCTCTACTTCGAACTCGACGGGTCGTTTCCCAATCACGAGGCCAACCCGCTGGATCCGGCCAACCTGGTGGACCTGCAGCGATTTGTCGTCGAGTCGGGCGCCGACATCGGGCTGGCATTCGACGGCGACGCCGACCGCTGTTTTGTGGTCGATGAACGCGGACAGGCGGTCTCCCCGTCGTCGGTCACCGGACTGGTGGCCGCCCGGGAACTCTCCCGCGAGATCGGCGCCACCGTGATCCACAATCTGATCACCTCCCGAGCCGTGCCGGAACTGGTGATCGAGCGCGGCGGCACCCCGGTGCGCTCCCGGGTGGGGCACTCTTACATCAAGGGCCTGATGGCCGAGACCGGAGCCATCTTCGGTGGCGAGCACTCGGCTCACTACTACTTCCGTGACTTCTGGGGTGCGGATTCGGGAATGCTTGCGGCGCTGTACGTCTTGGCGGCATTGGGCGGACAGGACCGTCCGCTGTCGGACCTGGCTGCCGACTACCAGCGCTACGAGGCATCCGGGGAGATCAACTTCACGGTGCACGACGCGCCGGCGTGCGTGGAGTCCGTGCTGAAGATGTTCGGCACCGGCATCCAGTCCATCGACCACCTGGACGGTGTCACCGTGGATCTCGGCGAGGGCAGCTGGTTCAACCTGCGTACCTCGAACACCGAACCGCTGCTGCGGCTCAACGTCGAAGCCCGCACCGCCGACGAGGTGGACGCCATCGTCGCCAAGGTGGCTGCCGAGATCGAAGCGGCCCAGGCGGCACCGTGAGCGCCACCCGCGCCTCGATCGATCTCGACGACAGCGACGGCCTGATCGGCGCCGATCGTGACGGCTTGCTGCGGGGTGCGTCGATGTCGGGTGCTCAGGTCCGCGCGGTGGCCTCCGCGGTCGCCGAGGGAGCGCTGGAATCCGTCGACACCGGCCAACGGCCTCGCTCACTGATCTGGGTGGCCGGTCGTGGCGCCGCGGAGTCCGCGGGAGCCATGCTGGCCGCGGTGCTGGGGGGCGCGGCCGCCGAGCCCATCGTCACCGCTTCGGAGGTGCCCCCGTGGATCGGCCCGCTGGACGTCCTGGTGGTTGCCGGCGACGATGTGGGCGACCCGGCCCTGGTGACGGCCGCGGCCACCGGAGTTCGCCGAGGTGCCAGGGTGGTGATCGCCGCCCCGTATGCCGGGCCGCTGCGCGATGCCACCGCAGGCCGGGTTGCGGTACTCGAGCCACGGTTGTGGGTGCGCGACGAGTTCGGATTGTGCCGTTATCTGGCAACGGGATTGGCGACGCTGGGGGCCGTCGAGACCGGTGCCGCCGCCGTGCGCACCGACCTGTCGGTGATGGCCGACGAACTGGATGCCGAGGCGTTGCGCAACAGTGCCGGGCGCGAAGTCTTCACCAACGCCGCCAAATCACTTGCCGAGCGGATGAGCGGACGCGACGTGGTGCTGGCCGGCGACAACCTGGCCACTGTGGCCCTGGCGCGACACCTGGCCGCCGTGCTGCTGCGGGTGGCTCATAAGCCGGTGGCCGCCGCTGGACTTGCCGACGCGGTGGTGGCGCTGCGTGAGGGGATGGGTGCCGAAGGCGGCAGTGCGGGAAGCGATTTTGATGCGCTGTTCCATGACGAGGAACTCGACGGACCGCTGCCTCAGCGGCCTCGGGTGCTGGCGTTGACGCTGGCCGCCGAACGTGCGGTGGTGGGTGCGCGTGTCGCCGGGGTCAGTGATGTGGACCTGGTGGGCACCGAGGACGTACCCGATGGCGGGCCCAGTGGCGACCGGCCCCGGTCCGATCCATGGGAGGGGAGCGGGCTGCCTGCCGCGCCGGCGGATGCCGGGCGCCCCGAACAGCAATTGGCTGTTCTGGCAGTTCGTTTGGAGATGGCGGCCGTGTACATGAGGCTCGCACGCGGATGACAGGGGGATAACAGATCATGGAGTTGATGCGGGGAGCGGTTCGCAACTACGCGTGGGGATCTCGGACGGCTATTGCCGAGTTCACCGGTCGCGAGGTGCCGACCAACCATCCGGAAGCCGAACTGTGGCTCGGCGCGCACCCGGGTGACCCGGCTTTCATCATCACCGACGCCGGCGAGCAGTCACTTCTCGAGGTGGTCCGCGCTGACCCGGAGGGGCAACTGGGCCCGACTGTCCGCGCTCGATTCGGTGACGCGTTGCCGTTCCTGATGAAGGTCTTGGCCGCCGACGAACCGCTGTCGCTGCAAGCACATCCGAGCTCGGAGCAGGCCGTCGAAGGCTTTGTCCGCGAAGAGCGGATGGGGGTGCCGCTGAGCGCGCCGGTGCGCAACTACCGCGATCGCAGCCACAAGCCCGAGTTGCTCGTCGCGCTCGAACCGTTCGACGCGCTGGCTGGGTTCCGGCCGGCGGCGCGCACGGTGGAGTTCCTCAACGCACTTGCCGTATCTGACCTCGACCCCTATGTTCAGCTGCTCGCCGGCCAGCCGGACGCCAACGGACTGCGCGCGCTGTTCACCACGTGGATCACCGCCCCGCAGCCGGATCTCGACGTGCTGGTGCCCGCGGTGCTGGACGGCGCGATCAACTACCTGCGTTCGGATGCAACCGAATTCGAGGCCGAAGCCAAGACGGTGCTCGAACTCGGTGAGCGCTATCCCGGTGACGCCGGTGTGCTGGCCGCGCTGCTGCTCAACGTGCTGCACCTGGAGCCGGGTCAGGCGCTCTACATGCCCGCAGGCAATTTGCACAGTTATCTGCGTGGCGTGGGCATCGAGGTGATGGCCAACTCGGACAACGTTCTTCGCGGCGGACTGACGCCCAAACACGTCGATGTGCCCGAGCTTCTGCGGGTGCTCGACTTCACCCCGGCCACCGAGGAGACGTTGCTCTCACCCGTCGAGACTGACGGGTTCGAATCCACTTACCGCACCCCGGCCGGCGAGTTCGCGGTGTCGGTGCTGGTGCTCGAGGGCGATGACCTCGGGCATGAGGTCGACGCGCCGTGTGAGCACGACGGTCCACAGATCCTGTTGTGTGCGCAGGGTTCTGCCGTGGTGCGGGCCAAGTCCGACACCCTGACGTTGGAGCGCGGATCGGCGGCGTGGGTGGCTGCTGACGACGGACCCATCCGGTTGGTCGCCGACCAGCCCACCCGGCTGTTCCGGGCCACGGTCGGGATCTGACCAGCCCGGTCGACGAGCCCGAGGGACGAGGGGGAGAGAGGGCCGGGGTGCGAGTTGACCAGCCCGGTCGACGAGCCCGAGGGACGAGGGGGAGAGAGGGCCGGGGTGCGATCTAACCTGCCCGTCGTTGCCGTAGCCACAGCGATGTGTTGTGTCGGACGGTTCGTCCGACCAGTTGCGGGGTCGGCACCATGTAAAGGCTGTCGAGCAGGCTGAAGCGGCGCAGGAACCATTCGGCCAGAACAGGATCTGTCTCTGCCGCACCGAGGAACTGGTCGAACAGGTTGCCGACGGGTCGGTACCACCAGGGTTGGGGGCCTGGTGCGTTGTGCAGCACCAGGTCGCCGATGGCGTTCATGGTCCACACCGGGAAGATGGCTCTGGCGGCCAGTCGCGCGAGTTGCCCGGCGATGTCGTCGGAACCGGACTGCAGCACCCGGCGTAGATGTGCCGCCTGAATGGCTGTCATCGTCATGCCCTGACCGAAGGTCGGGTTGAAGCTCGCCACGGAATCTCCCAGGGGCACAATGCCATCGGGGAACTCGGTGAGCTTGTCGTAGCGCCGCCACCGGCTGGTCGGGTAGTGGTGCCGGGCCACGTCGCCCACCGGCTCGCCCAGCTGCACCGCCGCCGCGATGTGTGCGGGAAGTACACGTTCGGCAAGTTCGACCATGGCGGCGAAATCGCGCGGAGGCTGGGCGCCCGCGGTGCCGAACGTCGTCAATCCCCACAGCCCGTCTTCGTAGTACAGCATGCCCAGCCCCAGCGGTTGGTCGCGGGAAGCTCCGGCCACCACCACCACCTCGTCGAACAGGCCGTCGGGAATCCGCACCTGTAGGGTGGCGTACCCGATCCCGACGTCCACAGTGTCCTCGTCGGGGGCGGGAAAGCCCCACTGTCGCAACCACACCGGCAATCGGGTGCCGCGTCCCCCTGCGTCGACCACCAGGTCCGCGGGCAGGCCATCGACGCCGGTCACTGTCCTTCGTGCCCGATCGTAGGTCGGTTCGGTCACTGTCGCCTGAACGAGCTCGACGTTGGGAATCGCGCGGACACGTTGGCGCAGTTGCCATTCCAGATATGGGCGGCTGGGCACATAGGCCGTGAACGCTTTACGCAGCCGCTGCTGGGTGCCCAGGACGTGGCCGGCAGCGCCGAAGTGGATGCAGTCGGGACGGTTCTGCAGCACGGGCACCCCGGCGTCGGCCATATCGCGCAGCAATCCGGGGAACAAAGCGTCCAATTCGGCTGCCCCGCGCGCCATCAGCAGGTGCACGTGACGATCCTGCGGCACTGTCGTGCGGCATCCTGGTACCGAGGGGAGCTGATCGCGCTCGACAATCGTCACCCGGTCGAAGAACTCGGACAGCACACGGGCGGCGCACAACCCAGCGATGCTGGCGCCGATGACGACTGCATGTTCTCCAGTCCGCCCCATTGCTGCCCAACCTAGTGGTTACATAGCCGAGGTCGGGGCGATCGGGAGGTAACGAAACTATGACCGGACGGTGGCGGACCAAATCTGTCGAGCAGTCGATCGCCGACACGGACGAACCGGGAACCAAACTCCGCAAGGATCTCAATTGGTGGGATTTGACGGTGTTTGGCGTGAGTGTGGTGATCGGTGCGGGCATCTTCACCATCACCGCCTCCACCGCAGGTAACCTCACCGGGCCGGCGATCTCGATCTCGTTCGTCATCGCCGCGATCGCCTGCGGCCTGGCCGCACTGTGTTACGCAGAGTTCGCGTCCACCGTGCCTGTTGCCGGTAGCGCGTACACGTTCTCCTACGCGACATTCGGGGAGTTCATCGCCTGGATCATCGGCTGGGATCTGATCCTCGAATTCGCTGTTGCCGCTGCGGTGGTGGCCAAAGGCTGGTCCAGCTACCTGGGCACGGTGTTCGGGTTCGGCAGCGCGGTCGCCGAGATCGGCGGGGTGCCCTTCGACTGGGGCGCATTGCTGATCATCGTGCTCGTGACCCTGCTGCTGGCCCGGGGAACCAAACTGTCGGCCGGCGTCAGCCTGGTGGTCACCGTCATCAAGGTGGCCGTGGTGCTCCTGGTGGTCGCGGTCGGCGCCTTCTACATCAACGTCGCCAACTACACGCCGTTCATCCCGCCCGCGGAATCCGGTGACAGCGGGTCGGGGTCCGAGCAGTCGCTGTTCTCCTTGATCACCGGCGCCGAGGGCAGTTCCTACGGCTGGTACGGACTGCTGGCGGGTGCGTCGATCGTGTTCTTCGCGTTCATCGGATTCGACATCGTGGCCACCACCGCCGAGGAGACCAGGAACCCGCAGCGCGACGTCCCGCGAGGCATCTTGTCGTCGCTGGCCATTGTCACGGTGCTGTACGTCGCCGTCACGGTGGTGCTCACGGGAATGGTGTCCTACACGGTGCTGCGCGACGCCGAGTCGCCCAACCTGGCCACCGCGTTCGAAGCCAACGGCATCAACTGGGCGGCGACGGTGATCTCGATCGGCGCGCTGGCCGGTCTGACGACCGTGGTGATCGTGTTGATGCTGGGGCAGACCCGCGTGCTGTTCGCCATGTCGCGCGACGGTCTGATCCCGCAACAGCTTGCCAAAACAGGTGTGCACGGCACTCCGGTGCGGATCACGTTGATCGTCGGGGCGCTGGTGGCGGTGGCGGCCTCGGTGTTTCCCATCGGGAAGCTCGAGGAAATGGTGAACATCGGCACGCTGTTCGCGTTCGTGCTGGTGTCTGCGGGCGTGATCATGCTGCGCCGGTCGCGGCCGGACCTCGAGCGCGGGTTCCGGACCCCATGGGTACCGGTGCTACCGATCCTGTCGATCATCGCGTGCGTCTGGCTGATGCTGAATCTCACCGGCCTGACCTGGATCCGCTTCCTGATCTGGATGGCGATCGGTGTGGTCGTCTACTTCCTCTATGGGCGTCGGCATTCGGTGATGGCCCGCCGCGAGGCCGCGCTCCGCTCCTGAGGGACTGCGACATTGCTTTACAAATGATGTCTCCGTGTCTAGACATGGGACAAATTCGCTTCTATAGTCAACTCATCGAGGTGATGACTTTCACATGGAGGTGAACGTGACCGCAGACATCAATGCCGCCACTCAGGCGCCGGATATCGACCAGTGGCGCGACAAGAAGCGCTACCTGTGGCTCATGGGCCTGATTGCGCCCACTGCGCTGTTTGTGATGCTGCCGGTGGTCTGGGCACTCAACAACGCCGGCTGGCACGCCGCGGCGCAGGTGCCGTTCTGGGTCGGCCCGCTGCTGGTGTACGTGCTGCTGCCGACACTGGACCGGTTCTTCGGGCCGGACGGGCAGAACCCGCCGGACGAAGTGATGCAGCGCTTGGAGAACGACAAGTACTACCGCTACTGCACCTATGCGTACCTGCCGTTCCAATACGCCAGCGTGATCGTGGGCGCATACCTGTTCACCGCGTCCGACCTCGGCTGGCTGGGATTCGACGGTGGTCTCGGCTGGCCGGCGAAGATCGGGCTGGCGCTGTCGGTGGGTGTGCTCGGGGGTGTCGGAATCAACACCGCCCACGAAATGGGCCACAAGAAGGACTCTCTGGAGCGCTGGCTGTCCAAGATCACGCTCGCCCAAACCTGGTACGGCCATTTCTACATCGAGCACAACCGCGGCCACCACGTCCGTGTCGCCACCCCGGAGGACCCGGCGTCGGCCCGCTTCGGTGAGACGTTCTGGGAGTTCCTGCCGCGCAGTGTGTGGGGCAGCCTGAAGTCGTCCTGGGAGCTGGAGGCGCAGCGCCTGAAGCGTGCGGGCAAGCCGGTCTGGCACCCGTCGAATGACGTGCTCAACGCCTGGGCCATGTCGGTGCTGTTCTGGGGTGTGCTGATCGCGGTGTTCGGACCGATGCTGCTGCCCTACATGGTGATTCAGGCGATCTACGGATTCACGCTGCTGGAGACGGTCAACTATCTGGAGCACTACGGGTTGTTGCGGCAGAAGAAGGACAGCGGGCGTTACGAGCGCTGCACCCCTGAGCACAGCTGGAACTCCGACCACATCGTGACCAACCTGTTTCTCTACCACCTGCAGCGGCACAGCGACCACCACGCCAACCCCACCCGGCGCTACCAGACACTGCGCAGCATGGACGGCGCGCCGAACCTGCCCAGCGGTTACGCGTCGATGATCGGGCTGACGTACTTCCCGCCGCTGTGGCGCAAGGTGATGGACCACCGGGTGCTGGACCACTACGACGGCGACATCACCCGGGTGAACATCCACCCCCGCGTGCGAGAGCGCGTGCTGGCCCGGTACGGGGCATGAGCTCATTTGCCTGCCCCGGTTGCGGTTACACCTATGACGAGACCAAAGGTGAACCGCGGGAAGGGTTTCCGCCGGGAACGCCCTGGACGGATGTGCCTGACGACTGGTGTTGCCCGGACTGCGCGGTGCGCGAGAAAGCCGATTTCGAAGGAGTGTCGTGAGCGACTGGAAGCTGTTTGTCTGTGTGCAGTGCGGATTCGAGTACGACGAGGAGAAAGGGTGGCCGGAGGACGGGATCGCCCCGGGCACCCGTTGGGACGACATCCCCGAAGACTGGAGCTGTCCGGACTGCGGTGCGGCCAAATCCGACTTCGAGATGATCGAAGTTGCCCGGCCTTGACCAGCGGGTCCATTTGACGAGCGGCGGCGTTACTGCCACTCTCGCCCGTGTGGCACGACGGCGCAGCGAGGGCAAGCCTGTGCGCGTTCCGTACGCCGAGGCCTCCAAGGTGCTGCTGCGCGACCTGGTTCTCGACGCCATGCGCGAGCTGCTGCTCACCAAGGACTGGTCCTCGATCACCCTCTCCGATGTCGCGAAGGTGGCCGGGATCAGCCGCCAGACCATCTACAACGAGTTCGGCTCTCGACAGGGCTTGGCACAGGGATACGCGCTGCGGCTGGCGGACCGTCTGGTGGACGCGGTGGACGATGCCGTCGAGGCCAACGTCGGCAACATCTCCGAGGCGTTCCTGCAGGGTTTCCGCGCGTTCTTCGCCGAGTCGGCGGCCGATCCGCTGGTGATCTCACTGCTCACCGGGGTGGCAAAACCCGACCTGCTGCAGATCATCACCACCGACAGTGCCCCTATCATCTCGCGGTCTTCGGCGCGGCTCACCGAGTCGTTCCGGCACAGCTGGGTGCAGTGCAGTGAGCACGACGCCGGGGTGCTGGCGCGGGCCATCGTCCGGCTGGCCATGAGCTACGTCTCGATGCCGCCGGAGTCCGACCATGATGTGGCCGCCGACCTGGCGCGGCTCATGACGCCATACGCCCAGCGCTACGGTGTCATCGAGACGCACTCGGCCGGGCCGGATCCAAACGGGTCTCCCGCGGCGGCCGGATGATGGCGCCGCGCCACCGCAGGAACACGGCCACGGCCGCCACGGCGATACCGCCACTGAGCAAATGTGAGGCCTGGTAGCCGTAGCGCTGCGAGACGGCGCCGGCAACCACATTGCTCAGTGAGGCGCCGACGCCCTGCATGGTCATGACGGCCGCGAGTCCGATGTTGAAGCGGCCCGATCCGGCCAGTAGCCGTTCGGCCGCAATAGGGGTGGCGATACCGATCAGACCCGCGCCGATACCGTCGAGGGCCTGGATCGGGATGATCGACCAGAAGCCGCTCTGTGTCCCGGCGATCAGCCCGCGCACGGGCAGTGCGCACAGGCCGGCCAGCAGCACCGCACCGAGCCCGAACCGCCGGATGAGAAACGGCGCCAGCACCGCCACTGCGATCATCGACACCTGCGACACCCCGGTGATGATGGCGGTGGTCCGAAACGGGCTGCCGAGTTCGATCGCGAAGTCCTGGGCCACCAACCTGCTCACCGGCGCATTGCCGAAGTGGAACATCAGCAGCACCCCTCCGAGCAGCATCAGCCCGGGTGTGGAGACCAGCACCCGCAGCCCGGACGGCTGGGAGCCCGTCTCGGGCCCGCCCAGCCCACGTGCTGTCGCGTGGTCGATGCGGTGGGGATCGATGGCCAGCACCGCGACCACCGCACCAGTGGCGGTCACCAGCATCAAGACGATGATGGCGGCCTCGCCATAGAGCGAGACCCCGAGGAACACCGCAGTCAGATACGCCACGTTGCCGACGTGGTTCCACACCTCGTTGCGGGCGATCTGCCTGCCGAACAGCCGCTCGCCGACCAGTCCGAGCGTCAAACCCGTCAGGGCCGGGCCGATGACGGCCCCCACCACCGCGGTACCGGTCTGACCCAGCCACACCACGGCACTCGTCGGGGCGAGCAGCGTGGCCAACCCCACCGCCGTGACGAACACCACCGGACCCGCCACCAGGGCGCGTTTGTACCGGGTGCCGTCCACCAGGGCGCCGAACAACGGTGTCGCAGCCAGACCGATCAGCCCGCCGACGGTGGCGATGCCGCCGAGTGCCATGGGGGACCAGCCCCGGGTGGCCAGGAAAGCGTCCAGGAACGGCCCCAGGCCGTCGCGCGCATCCGCCAGGAAGAGGTTCAGCACCGCGAGGCTGATCAGGGACCGTCTTCCGACGGTCTCACTGCGTTCGCCCATCGGCACACCTCCATTCGGCCAGGCGGAGGTACCCCGTGCGGCGACCCGTCCAAACAGGGCAGATTGATGAACCGCGCGGCCGGGCGCTACGGTGTCATCGATACCCCTTAGCTGGCAGAGCGCTTCAGCCGCCTGTCCCGCGAGCCCGCAGGCTTTGGGTTGTCTGTCTGGGTGCTGCCTCATGCGCGCCCGACGTTCTCGACAATGACGAATGATTTAGGGGCTCTTACATGACTGCACCGGAACTGACCGCCGACGTACGCAACGGCATCGACTTCAAGGTCGCCGACCTATCCTTGGCCGAGTTCGGCCGCAAAGAGATCGGGCTCGCCGAGCACGAGATGCCCGGCCTGATGGCGCTGCGGCGCGAGTACCACGACGTCCAGCCGCTCAAGGGCGCACGGATTTCCGGGTCGCTGCACATGACCGTGCAGACAGCCGTTCTCATCGAGACCCTGACCGACCTCGGTGCCGAGGTTCGGTGGGCGAGCTGCAACATCTTCTCCACCCAGGATCACGCCGCAGCGGCCGTCGTCGTCGGCCCCCACGGCACCCCGGAGGAGCCCAAGGGCACCCCGGTCTTCGCCTGGAAGGGCGAGACGCTGGAGGAGTACTGGTGGGCGGCCGAGCAGATGCTCACCTGGGAGGGTGAGCCGGCCAACATGATTCTCGACGACGGTGGCGACGCCACCATGCTGGTGCTGCGCGGCGCGCAGTACGAGAAGGCCGGCGTGGTGCCGCCCGCCGAGGACGACGACTCCGCGGAGTGGAAGGTCTTCCTGGCGCTGGTGTCCAAGCGCTTCGAGACGGAGAAGGACAAGTGGACCAAGATCGCCGCGTCGGTCAAGGGTGTCACCGAGGAGACCACCACCGGTGTGCTGCGGCTCTACCAGTTCGCCGCCGCCGGTGAGCTGGCGTTCCCGGCCATCAACGTCAACGACTCGGTCACCAAGAGCAAGTTCGACAACAAGTACGGCACCCGCCACTCCCTGATCGACGGCATCAACCGCGGCACCGACGTGCTGATCGGCGGCAAGAAGGTGCTGATCTGCGGATACGGCGACGTGGGTAAGGGCTGCGCCGAGTCGCTGGCCGGTCAGGGCGCCCGAGTGGCCGTCACCGAGATCGACCCGATCAACGCGCTGCAGGCGCTGATGGACGGCTTCGACGTGGTGACCGTCGAGCAGGGCGTTGCCGAGGCAGACATCATCATCACCTCGACCGGCAACAAGGACATCATCACCCTCGATCACATGAAGGCGATGAAGCACCAGGCGATTCTGGGCAACATCGGGCACTTCGACAACGAGATCGACATGGCTGCCCTCGAGCGTTCCGGTGCCAAGCGGATCAACATCAAGCCGCAGGTCGATCAGTGGCTGTTCGACAGCGGCAAGTCGATCATCGTGCTGTCCGAGGGCCGGCTGCTGAACCTGGGCAACGCGACGGGGCACCCGTCCTTCGTGATGAGCAACAGCTTCTCCAACCAGGTGATCGCGCAGATCGAGCTGTGGACCAAGAACGACGAGTACGACAACGAGGTCTACCGGCTGGCCAAGCACCTCGATGAGAAGGTGGCCAAGATTCACGTCGAGGCGCTCGGTGGCACGCTCACCAAGCTCACCAAGGAGCAGGCCGAGTACATCGGCGTCGACGTCGAGGGCCCGTACAAGCCCGAGCACTACCGCTACTGACGTTTCTGCGAGAACGCCCTCTTCCTCCGGGAAGGGGGCGTTCTTCGTGTGACAGCTGACTGTCGATCCGTAAACTGCGGAATCCGTAGTCAAATAGCCCCTCCTTTGTTACTGTCCAGTAATGTTTCGCGTCGGGGTCGTCCTGCTCGTCTGTCTTGTCGGGCTCGTAAATAGTTGTTCGACAATTGTTTTCGCCCCTGCAGCCAGCGCAGACGACGATCATCCGTATTGGAATGAGGACGAGTACACCGCGTTCTACACACCACCGAATCCGTTGCCCGAGGGCGCGCCCGGCGACCTGATTCGGACGGAACCGTCACGGCTGGTACTCGAACCGTCCGGACAACTGGGTGCCATCATGGCGACGGGGACTCGGATCATGTACCGCAGCACCGATGCTCGCGGCAACCCCAACGCCGTCACGGGTACCTATTTCGAGCCGTTCAACCCCTGGCCGGGCCAGGGGCCCCGTCCGCTCATCGTCTACGGTCCCGGCACCCAGGGCCAGGGGGACCACTGTGCACCGTCGCGGCTGTTCAACCAGGGGATCCACTGGTCGCCGTACCTCGACATCGCGTTCAACTACGAGGAACTGTTCGTCGCGACCATGGTGGCTCGCGGATTCGCCATCGTGATGACCGATTACGAGGGCCTCGGCACCCCCGGTGTGCACAGTTACGTCAACCGGATCGCCCAGGGCAACGCCATGCTCGACGCCGGCCGCGCAGCCATGCGGCTGCCCGGAACCTCGCTGGACCCCCAAGGGCCACTGGCTTTCTGGGGCTACTCGCAAGGTGGCGGTGCTGCCGCGTCCGCCGCCGAACTGGCGTCGGCCTACGCGCCTGAATTGAAGATCGTGGGTACCTACGCCGGTGCGCCGCCCGCCGATCTGACTGCGCTGTTCCCCTTCGCCGACGGCAGCGCTTTGGTGGGTGTGGTGGGCTACGCCGTCAACTCGGTGATGGCCAGCTACCCGGAGGCCGAGCCCGCGATCCGATCGACGCTGACCCCGCGCGGCACCGACATGCTGTCCAAGGTGCAGGAGCAGTGTATCGCCGAGACCATCGCGAAATTCACCTTTCGGCACCTGCAACCCTACTTCAACGCACCGATCGAGCAGTTGATCACCAAGGAGCCGTTCAAGGGGCTGCTGGACCTGCAGAAGCTCGGTCGATACCGGCCGAATGCGCCAGTGCTGTTGAACAGCAACCGATTCGATCCATTGGTTCCCTACGCGCCGGTCGCGCAACTTGCCCGCGACTGGTGCGCCCAGGGCGCTGACGTCGACTTCCGCACCAACGAACAGCCCCCGTTCCTCAACAAGGCGGCGGTCAATCACGCACTGCCCATGCTGGTGGACGGCGAGCCTGCGATGCAGTGGATCGCCGCCCGCTTCAACGGCGTGCCGACGACACCGAATTGCGGTCAGTACTAGCCCACCTCACGAGCCAACGGCGTTGCCATCTCCAGCATGTCGAGCGGTGTGTCCGACTGCTTGGTCAGCGTGTTGATGCTGACGTGCGGCCAGCCGATCAGCAGGCCGGAGCCGTCGAAGCGCAAGAAGAACTCCAAGATCACCACCTGCAGATACTGCAGGACCAGTCCACCATCGGTCAGTTCGTGGATCCAGAACATGGAGTGCATCTTCGTTGCATCGGCCTGCCTCTCGACGAACGGAATGTTGTGGATCCCGCCGGTGGCGTTTGTGGTGTCGAGATCGAGGATGGTGGTCCTCTTGATCGAGAGCGATTCGGCTGCGCTGACCAGCAAGAGGTGCGGCGCTGTCGGAACGAAACCCGGGAAGTTCGGATCGGAGACGATGCCCTTGAACGGGTTGTCGACGAAGAACTTGTAGGGCAGCAGGTACGGGCTGCCGATGTTCTGGTTGACCCCGATCGGCAGGCCATTCACCGCCGGAATCGACGTCGTCGGCTCGAAATCGGTTATCCGGGCGCTTTTCCCGAGCGCCAGCGCTGCATTTCCGTGTGGGATGGTGGCCAGTCTGCCGATGTCCATCCGCTCTGGGGCGATCTGGTCGACCATGTGCAGGAACAATCCAGGCTCGTGGTGGATGGCCGCGCCTTGCGGTCCGGCCACGGTGCTCTCGGGGCTGTCGGTGGCGATCAGCTGGTCGATCACCTGCTCGTAGTCGAGGGTGACGATGTGCTGGTCGGTCTGCGCTTCGTGGTCGGACGTCAGGCCACGGTTGGGCACTGCCTTGTCGACGAGGTTGAACGTCAGCTTCTCGTTGTACTGGTTCATGAGCAGCCGGTAGTCCAATGTCGCGGTCTCGAATGGCAGGGCGATCATGTTCCATCCCCGGCCTTCGCTGATCCAGGTGCCAGGCAGAAGGCGTAGCGGTCCGAGGGCCGGATCGTCGGTGACGGCCCGTTCTACGCTTCGCGGTTGCGTGATCAGTTCCCGTTTTTGAGCGCTCGACAGCATGTGTTTCCCCCTGTGGCTGCGCGGCAGCGTGGATGCGGCCGCCCTGACCTCAGTGTCGGAGGACTCGTTCACGGGGTCGCGCGTAGTGCACTACGCGAACTTGCCGCTAGGCTGCGGCGGTGCTCATCGCGATCGAAGGCGTAGACGGTGCCGGCAAGAACACGCTGTCGCGAGCGTTGCAGGCGGCATTCTCAGCTGCGGGAAAAACTGTCGCTACGCTGGCGTTTCCTCGGTACGGCCAGTCGGTGACCGCAGACGTCGCCGCCGAGGCCCTGCATGGTGATCACGGCGACCTCGCGGACTCGGTGTATGCCATGGCGATGCTGTTCGCGTTGGATCGCGCGGGTGCCATCGATGAGTTGGTGCAGCTGCGGGCCAGCCATGACGTGGTGATCCTGGACCGCTATGTCGCATCCAATGCCGCATACAGCGCGGCGCGCCTGCATCAGGGCGCCGACGGTGAGGTGGTGGACTGGGTGTATCGGCTGGAATACCAGCGGCTGCGCCTGCCGAGTGCGGATTACCAACTGCTGCTCGATGTTCCGGTGGAGCTCGCTGAGCAACGGGCCCGCTCACGTGCCGAGAGCGACCCCAGCCGGGCTCGCGACGCCTACGAACGCGATGGCGGGCTGCAGTACCGCACCGGCGCCGTCTACTCGGAGTTGGCTGCGGCCGACTGGGGCGGCCGCTGGCTCATCGCCGGCGCTGACGCCGATCCGGCTGCGGTGGCAGCTGAAGTGGCGGGCGCCCGCTAGCACGCGGTATCAGTGGGTGGCTGGTAGGGCGTGTACCACCACCAGTCGCATCGTTCCCCGGTTGGCCCGAACGGTGGCGGCACATCGGGTCGTGGTGTGGTGGGTGGTCTTGCCAGGGACCCTGCAGTCATGCGGCGGCCGGTGGCGTCGGCGACGACCAAACCGTCGGCGGGGCCGGTGAGGGTGATCCGCCCGCGGTGGTGCATGCGATGGTGAAAGGGGCAGACCAACACCAGGTTCCAGAGTTCGGTGGGTCCGCCGTCCTCCCAATGCCGTAAGTGGTGGGCATGCAGGCCGCGGGTGGCGCCGCAACCGGGCACCACACACGTGCCGCTGTCGCGGTGCTCCAGAGCGCGACGCAGGCGACGGCTGATGGTGCGGGTTTCCCGGCCTGAACCGATGGGCTTGCCGTGGCGTTCGAACCACACCTCGCAGGTCGCATCGCAGAGAAGATATTGGCGGTCGGCATCGGAAAGCAGTGGCCCGAGATGCAGGTTGGCGAGGCGGGATTCGAGGTCGAGGTGGACGACGACGGTCGTGCGCTGACCGTGGGGCCGGGCGGTGACATCGGTATCCCAGCCGGCTCGCACCAGGCTCATGAACCCGTCCACCGGCGTCGGGAAGGGCGGCGTAGTTTCTGACTCCTCGGTGTGGTCGCGTTTCCATTCGACGACGAGCTTGTCCTGGTGCGAGCGTAGGGCGGCGTCGAACTCGGCAGCTTCCTCAGAGGCAAGGGTGACGTGCCAGGTGGTGGACTCGCCATCCGAGGTCTGGGTGAGTGAGCGCTCCGGCTCCGGCTGCGGCGCGGGCTCAGCGTCGGGTAGAGGCTCTGGTTTGGGTTCCTGTTTGATGGCGGTGCGGATCTGTTGGACGGTGGCGTATTTCGCGAACTGGACGTAGTGCGCGTCGGAACCGGCGCCGGCCTTGGTGGCGATGACACCGACCTGATCGAGGGAGAGCCAGCCTTCGCGCATGGCGTCAGTGCATCGGGGGAACTCGGCGCTGCGTCGGGCGATGGTGGTGGCGGTTTTCGCCCGGTGTGGGGATACTCCGGTTTTGCAGGCCACCAGTGCCTCGATGGAGCGGAAGCCGGTGTTGCCTGCCAGTCCGTCGCGGTCGATCTCGGCGATGATCTCCACGATCTCACCGTCGATCGCGTTACGCTGCCCGGCCAACTCGCCCAGCCTGCCGAACAACACCTCGAATCGCTGCTGGGGATTTTCCCCAGCAGCGGCCAAAGGTGTTGCGGTGGTGGACATGACACCATCCAAGCAGAAGCCACTGACAAATTGGGGTTACCGCAGACCGGCAACCATCAAGCTCAAGAGGTTCTCGAAAGAGGCTGATGAATCGGGTGTTTGACCGATCCCCGTCAGCTCGATGGACACCGCGCCGTGCACGGCGCTCCAGACGGCCTGTGCGGTTTCGGTGGGGTCGTCGCTGCCGAGTTCGGTGACCAGCTCGACCAGGACGGCGAACACCGAACGGCCATGCGCGGCCACGTCCGAGGACTGGTCGCTCAGCGGGCTGCCGGCGGCGAAGATCAGGGCGTAGCGAGCCGGGTGCCGCAACGCGAAGTCGCGGTAGCCGCGGCAGGCGCGACGAAATCGCGCATCCGGATCGTCGTCGTCGATGTCGATCGAGACGGCCAATTCGTCCAGCGCCCGGTTTGCCAAAGCGGTCAGCATTCCGTCCTTGTTCACGAACCGGTTGTAGACACCCATCGGCGCGACTCCGGCTTCCCTGGCGACGGCGCGGACGGTGACACCGCCTGCGCCGTCGCGATCCAAGACGGCTTCGGCCGCCTGCAGCAGCGCACCCGAGACCTCCTGGCTGGCCGTGCGTCGACGGGTCACGCCCGCGCCGGGCTGTCGACGCCGCGCCGTGCCATCCAGGCCAGCGAGGTGTCGGCCACGTCACGCCAGCCGCTGTCGATGGTCAGCGAATGCCCGCGCCCGTCGAACTCGTGGAAGTCGGTGATGGCCTCGGAGTTGCGGTAGAGATGATGCGCGGCCTTGGCGGTCACCAACGGCACGGTGTGATCGGCGGTGCCTCCGGTGATCAGGAGTGGCCCGCGGGTGCCGTTGGCGGTGTCGACCGCGGCGGGGGAGTTCGGGCTGAAGTTGGCGGTGGCGGCTTCGAAGAGCGGCTTACCCGGCGACGGGATGGACCACCGCTCCCACAGCGCGTCCGATTCGGCCTGGGTCAGCGCGTTGCCGAACCCGTACCGCCACTGGTCTTTGGTCAGGCCCGTGGCGCGCTTGCCGTTGCGCGGATTGCCGAGTACCGGAAACGCCGAGCGCAACTGCGCCAGGGGCAGTGCCCGGACACCCTTGATGGGTGCGGGGTCGATCGCGACCGCGGCGGCCGCCTTGTGCTGGCTCAGCAGCTTCTGCGCGACGAGCCCTCCGAAGGAGTGGCCGATCACCACCGCAGGGGCGTCGAACTGGTGAAGCAGCGTCGCGAAGTGGTCGGTCAGGGCGTTGATGCCGTAGCCGGCCTGAGCGTCCGGGTTCTCGCGAGTGGCGTCGACGGTCGCGAGCTCGCCCGGCCACGGGAGGGCGATGGCCTGATGACCGTTCTGCGTGAAGTAGTCGATCCAGGGCTGCCATGCGCTCTGGGCGACCCACAGTCCATGGATGAAGGCGACGTTGGTCATGATCCTGGTCCTTCCGAACTCTTATAGAACGATGTTATATAAGTCTTGCAAGGCGTGTAACCGAGACCAGGGTCGAGTTGTTCCCGGCCGTGAGCTTCGGAGATCCGGGCGATATTTGCGCGTGTGGTAGCGGAGTTTTGTCGCGTATCGGTGACACCATGGACACCATGAGGCAAAGGATCTTGGTCGTCGATGACGATGCATCGCTGGCCGAAATGCTCACCATCGTCTTGCGTGGGGAAGGGTTCGACACCGCGGTGATCGGTGACGGCACCCAGGCGCTGACGGCGGTGCGGGAGTTGCGGCCCGATCTGGTTCTCCTGGACCTGATGCTGCCCGGGATGAACGGGATCGACGTCTGCCGTGTGCTGCGTGCCGACTCGGGTGTGCCCATCGTGATGCTCACCGCCAAGACCGACACCGTGGACGTCGTCCTCGGGTTGGAATCCGGCGCAGACGACTATGTGATGAAGCCGTTCAAGCCGAAGGAACTGGTCGCACGTGTGCGGGCGCGGCTGCGGCGCAACGAGGACGAGCCTGCCGAGATGCTGTCGATCGCCGACATCGACATCGATGTCCCGGCCCACAAGGTCACCCGGGCAGGCGAGCAGATCTCACTGACGCCGTTGGAGTTCGACCTGCTGGTGGCGCTGGCACGCAAACCGCGCCAGGTGTTTACTCGTGATGTGCTGCTCGAACAGGTCTGGGGTTACCGACACCCGGCCGACACCCGCCTGGTGAACGTGCACGTCCAGCGGTTGCGCGCCAAGGTCGAGAAAGATCCCGAGAACCCGCAGGTGGTGCTGACCGTGCGAGGGGTGGGATACAAGGCCGGACCCCCGTGAGCCAAGGGAGCGGAAGAAGCGCTGGGGGTACCTCCCGCGCGGAGCGCAGGGGGACGAGAGACGGGAACGCGGCGAACAATCCGGCTCCAGTGATCGAGCCGTTCACGTGATCCTGCGCTCGAAGCGGCGCACTCGCGGACGCTGGGGTCGCACCGGCCCCCTGCTGAGCGGCCTGAGCGCGGTGAGTCGAGCGGTTGGCGTCGCGTGGCGCCGTTCGTTGCAGCTGCGGGTGGTGGTGCTGACCCTCGGTCTGTCGTTGGCGGTCATCATGGTGCTCGGTTTTGTGCTGACCAGCCAGATCACCGACCGGGTGCTCGAGGTCAAAGTGCGCGCCGCCACCGAAGAGATCGAGCGAGCGCGCACCACCGTCGGCGGCATCGTCGGGGGTGAGGAGAGCCGCTCCCTCGACAGCAGTCTGCAGCTGGCCCGCAACACGCTGATCTCCAAAGCCGACCCGGCGGCGGGCTCGGCACTGGCAGGGGCTTTCGACGCCGTGCTCGTGGTGCCGGGCGACGGTCCGCGGGCCGCCACGGCGGCCGGGCCCATCGACCAGATCCCGGATGCGCTGCGGGAATTCGTCAAGGCCGGCCAGGTCAGCTACCAGTACGCAGGAGTGCGTACCGAGGGCTTCTCCGGCCCGGCGCTGATCATCGGCAGCCCAACTCCGTCGCGGGTCACCAACCTCGAGATCTATCTGATCTTCCCGCTGTCATCGGAAGAGAGCACCATCACGCTGGTGCGCGGCACCATGGCCACCGGCGGCGTGGTGCTGCTGGTGTTGCTGGCCGGCATCGCGGTGCTGGTATCGCGCCAGGTGGTGCTGCCGGTGCGCTCCGCGTCGCGGATCGCCGAGCGGTTCGCCGAAGGGCACCTGACCGAACGCATGCCGGTGCGCGGCGAGGACGACATGGCACGGCTGGCGGTCTCGTTCAACGACATGGCCGAGAGTCTGAGTCGCCAGATCACCCAACTCGAGGAGTTCGGCAACCTGCAGCGCCGCTTCACTTCTGACGTCAGCCACGAACTGCGGACACCGTTGACCACTGTCCGGATGGCCGCCGACCTGATCCACGATCACAGCGAGGAACTGGACCCGGCCCTGCGGCGGTCCACCGAGCTGATGGTCAACGAACTCGACCGATTCGAGACCCTGCTGGCCGACCTGCTGGAAATCTCTCGGCACGACGCCGGTGTGGCCGAATTGTCGGTCGAGGCCGTCGATCTGCGCTCCACCGTCAACAGCGCACTGGGTAACGTCGGACACCTGGCCGATGACGCCGGCATCGAACTGTTGGTGGAGATGCCCGGTGACGAGGTGATCGCCGAAGTGGACGCCCGCCGGGTCGAGCGGATCCTGCGCAACCTCATCGCCAACGCCATAGACCACGCCGAGCGTAAACCGGTGCGCATACGCATGGCTGCCGACGAGGACACGGTGGCGGTGACGGTGCGCGACTACGGTGTGGGTCTGCGGCCAGGTGAGGAGAAGTTGGTGTTCAGCCGGTTCTGGCGGTCGGATCCGTCGCGAGTGCGCCGCTCCGGCGGTACCGGTCTGGGGTTGGCCATCAGCATCGAGGATGCCCGGCTGCACCAGGGCCGGCTCGAGGCGTGGGGTGAGCCGGGCAACGGTGCCTGCTTCCGACTGACCCTTCCGCTGGTGCGTGGACACAAGGTGACCACCAGTCCATTGCCGCTGAAACCCATTGGGCCAGAACGCAGTGGACGGAGCGGGACGCAGCAGCCGCGTAATCGTGAGCCCGCCGGGAAGACCGTGTGAAGCGCATCGCGGCCGCAATGATGGTCATGGCGGCAACATTGTCGGGGTGCGCCGGGGTGCCGAATTCCTCGGCGCCACAGGCCATCGGCACGGTGGAGCGCTCAGCGCCACCCAGCCTGCCCAAGCCGACTCCGGGCATGGAGCCCGATCTGTTGCTGCGGGAGTTCCTCAAGGCGACGGCTGATCCGGCCAACCGACACCTCGCCGCGCGCCAGTTCCTCACCGAGTCCGCGTCCAGCTCCTGGGACGACGCGGGCAGTGCGCTGCTGCTCGACCGGGTGGTGTTCGTCGAAACCCGCAGTGCCGATAGAGTTTCGGTGTCCATGCGGGCCGACATCCTGGGTTCACTGTCGGATATCGGGGTGTTCGAGACCGCCGAGGGTGCGCTTCCGGATCCCGGTGCCATCGAATTGGTCAAGACAGAGGACGGCTGGCGGATAGACCGCCTGCCCAACGGGGTGTTCCTGGACTGGCAGCAGTTCCAGGCCACCTACAAGCGCCACACGCTGTACTTCGTCGACCCCACCGGCTCCACCATGGCCCCCGATCCCCGCTACGTCGCGGTCTCGGACTCAGATCAGTTGGCCACCGAACTGGTGACCAAACTGATCTCGGGTCCGCGGTCGGAGATGGCCAACACGGTGCGCAACATGGTGGCCGAGCCGCTGCGGTTGCGGGGTCCGGTGACGCGTGCCGACGGCGGCAAAACCGGGGTCGGCCGCGGATACGGCGGTGCCCGCATCCAGCTGGAGAACCTGTCCACCACGGATCCGCACAGCAGGCAGCTGCTGGCCGCTCAGATCATCTGGACACTGGCGCGCGCAGACATCAAGGGCCCGTACGTGATCGACGTCGATGGCGCGCCGCTCGATGAACGTTTTGCCGACGGCTGGAACACCTCCGATGTGGCGGCCACCGACCCCGGCGCGGCCGACGGCGCGGCGGCAGGACTGCACGCACTGGTGGGCGGCTCGTTGCATTTCCTCGATGGCGAGCGTGCGACGCGGGTGCCTGGTTCCTTCGGCCAGATGCCGGACCAGCGTGCTGCATCGCTGTCGCGTGACGGTCAGCAGGTCGCGTCGGTCACCACACTGCGCGCTGGAGCGCCGGACCAGGAATCCAATCTGTGGATCGGTGCCCTGGGACGCGACGGCGAGCGCTCCACCGTTGCGCGCAGCCTGTCGCGACCCACCTGGGCTCTGGATCAGGCGGTCTGGATCGTCGTCGACGGCAACATCGTCCTGCGTGTCATCCGCGAGGCCGCTTCCGGGGAGCCTGCCCAGATTCCCGTCGACGCCACCGCGGTGTCCACCAGGTTTCCCGGCGTCATCTCCGAGCTGCAGCTGTCCAGGGACGGCACCCGGGCGGCCATGGTGATCGACGGGCAGGTGATCCTGGCCGGTGTCGAGCTGCTACCAGGCGGGGAATTCGCGCTGACGTATCCGCGGCGCCTGGGTTTCGGGCTCGGTGAGTCGGTGGTGTCGTTGTCGTGGCGCACCGGTGACGACATCGTGGTCACCCGCAACGACAGCGCCCACCCGGTCTCGTTCGTCAACCTCGACGGGGTGAATTCCGATGGGCCCAGCGATGATCTGCGGATGCCGGTGACCACGGTGGCTGCCAGCCCCGCCGCCGTCTACGTCGCCGATCGTGCCGGTGTCATCCAGCTCTCCGCCGCGGGCACCGAGAACCAACTTGCGTGGCGGGGTGTGCAGCCCCTGCTGGTGGCCGGCGCAGTGCCGGTGCTGCCCGGCTGACGGGTCAGCAGAGGTAGATGAACGCCGCGTCATAGATGAACTGGGCGTTCTCGTGGTGGCGTTCGCATGGAGTTTGCTCGGGCTAGGTGAATTGAGCGCAATTCGTCAAGTCGATACGTTCACTCCTGTGAGTGGGGAACTGCGGGTCGATCCGGCGGTGCTGGCGGGAACATGTTCATCGTTGTCGGCGGCGGCCGAGCATCTGCTCAAGCAACTGCAGACGTTGGATTCTCAGGTGGAGGGGATGCTCGCCTCCTGGCGCGGGCAGTCCGGCGGCACCTACAAAGAGGCGTACGTGATGTGGTCCGCCGGGGCCGACGAGGTGGAGAAAGGGCTGGCCATCATGGCCGACCTGCTGGGGCACGCCGGCCAGGAGTTCGCCGCCCAGGATGACGCCGCCCGAGCGCAATTGGGCGGCCCGCATGGCTGAGGCATTCTCGGTGGATCCCCAGGGGCTGGCCGACGCGGTGGAGCGCATGTCGACCTTCCAGACCACCCTCGACGGTCTGTTGTCCGAGATCGACGCAGTGGTCAAGAACCTGCACCTGGGGTGGGACGGCGAGGCGGCCGCCGCGCATCAGGCCGCCCATCAGCTGTGGACCGAAGGCGCCGCCACCATGCGCGATGCACTGCAGAAACTGCACACCGCAGGCGGGGAAGCGCACGACAATTACTCCGGCGCCAGTTCCCTCAACGCGAAAATGTGGTCGATCTAGCCGATGGCCCCGCTGTCGGTTGATCCCGCCGCGCTCGACGGCGCCGGCGTCACACTGACCGATGTCGGTAAGGACATCGGCTGGACCATGTCGACGCTGGCCGGGACGCTGTCGGGGTGCGGCGGTATGTGCGGGGATGATCCCGTGGGCTCGGCCATCGGGGAGTCCTACGATTCCGCAGCCGCCGGCCTGCTCAAGGCTTTCGCCGCATCCCGCAACGGTCTGGTCAATCTCGGTGACGGCGTGCGGATGTCGGCGCACAACTATTCGATGGCCGAAGCGTTGTCCGACGGCAGGGGAGCGGCCGAACCGCTGCCGGTGCCCGCCGCCAGCGGATCGATAGCCTCCGGGCAACCGCCCACATCGGTAGGCGGCAGCATCCCAGCACCACCTGGCTTCGGGTGGGTCAGCAAGTACATCGGAATGATCTGGCCCACAGCTGATTCCGCGCAGCTCCGCACTGCCGCCGGCGCGTGGATGGCGGCGGGCACCGAGCTGCTGGTGACGCAGACGACGGCGGCGCCCGCGCTGGGCGTCATTGGCGCTCAGCAGATTCCGGAAGCGGAAGCAATGGGGAAGGCGTTCGCCGACTCACTCAACGCGGCATCCGAAGTGATGTCACATACCACGTCCGTAGCGGCGAAGTTGATCTCTTACGCCGACAAAGTTGACGAGGTGCACGCCGCGATCATCGACCTGCTGGCGCGCATCTGCGATCCGATGACCGGCGCGAAGATCATCTGGGATTTCCTCACCGACGACGAGGAATCGGAGATCAAGCAGATCGCCGAAGACATCAAAACGGTGGTCGACAACTTCGCATCCCAGGTGTCCGCCCTGATGGCCGAACTGAAGCCCATGGTCGGTGCGGCAGCCACCATCGCCGAGAGCATGCTGAAGCTGGCCGACAAGGAGTGGGAACAGTTTCTCCAGGGCAACCCCGTGGGCCAGATCATCGACGACATGGCCCAGGTCAGCAAGGGATTTGGGCTGCAAGCGTGGGAGCTCGTCGAAGGTGCGTGGACCTACAGTCCCCAGCGGGCGGTGGTCGACCCGCAGGGCAGCCTCGACTCTTACCGCCAGCTGGTCAGTGGCATGGCCCCGTTGGTGGGTGCCGACGAGGACGGGTGGGCCGGGACCGGCGATGCGTGGCTCCAGGTGGGCAAGGAGACCGTGCACTGGGATCTGTGGAAGACCAATCCCGCCGAGGCGCTGGGGCGCAGTGCGTTCGACGTCGCCACCTTCTTCCTTCCCGGTGGCGGCGCGAGCAAGCTCGGAACCCTGGGACACGGCGCCGCCGAAACAGCCGAGGCGGTCAGCCGTGTGGCGCCGCATCTCGAACTACCGAAAACCCCTGTCATTCCGAAGGTTCCGGAGCTGCCGAAGGGTCCGGACGTTCCCGTCGGCGGATCTCCGACTCCCGCGTCGGTGCCGGACCCGCCGAAGACGCCGACAGGTGGTGCGCCGGTACCTCCGCCAGAACAATTCAAGGTGCCTGAGCCCGAGTCTGGTGCACCGGTGTCAGCGTCGGTCCCGCCACAAACACATCTCGGTCCCACTGAACACAAGCCGCTCCCTGCCAGGCCGATCTCCGACGCAGACGTCGCCGGTGGCTCAGCTGTGTCGGCACCGTCACAAGCGAGTTCAGAAGGCTTGTCAGCACCTCCAGGGGCTGGCGGAGGTGGGATTGGATCTGGCGGCGGCGCGAGTTCTCCTGGACAAAGCTCACCTTTCGGCGGTGGGTCGCCCACCGGCGGCGGAGCACCGCTCGACCACGGCCCGGGGCAGCAAGGGAACGGCAGATACGCAGGACCTGGCGCAAGTGGTGGATCCGGCGACAGCAGCCACGCGACATTTGGCGGCGCATCGGGCGCGGGTGCCGGAGGGCACCCGCCGGACGGATCACCCAGCGGTGGACACGGTTCCCCAGGCGACGGTGCCAACAATCCGCCGCACACCGGGTTGACGGACCCGCCCGCCAACAGGGCTCCGGAAGACGCGGTGTTTCCGGACCTCACCGATATCAACAACGAGTTTCGGCTGCCGGGTGGACCCGTCGATCCCGCTCGGTTCGATGAGTGGGCGACGAAAGTTTCCGATGCCTACCCGGCACTCTCGAAGGAGGGAGTCGAGGGAATCTACCGCTACACGACCCAGGACTATGACGCGTTCAATGCGTACTTGCGTGATGTCGATCCGTTGTCCGACTCGCAAAAATACTCTCTTGGAGCTCGGTCCATCGACGACATGACTCCTGAGCAGCGTTCGGCGCTCGAGGCGCAGATTCAGAAGACCGACGACGGGCTGGCATCGTTGCCGCCCTATCGGGCCGACCCATCTGATGCGTCGTCAATCACATGGCGAGGGTTGCGCGCACCTGACGAACTCCTCTCGAAGTTCGAGGTAGGGAAGACGTTCACTGACGGCGCCTTCTTCAGCAGCAGCAAGGATCAGTTCGTCGCCGAGTCATTCGCAAGGGGCGCAGGTCCCAACGAGACACCCTTGCTCTTGAAGGTGGAGGGGCACAATGGGGTCGACGTGACACAGCTTTCGAAGTATGCGGATGAATCGGAGGTTCTGTTCCCACGATCATCGAGCTTTGAGGTGATTTCCGCTCAGCTTGATGAAAATGGCGTGATGCGAGTCATTTTGAGGCAGAAGGAATAACCGTGCAGTTGTTGCAGTCCGGGGACGCGATCGCCGGTTGGTTACGCGAACACGTGCGTAGCGACATCTACCTGTCCGCTCCGTACCGTCGACGGTGGTCCCTGGGAGGATGCGAGCCGTCCCAGTTTCTGGCCACCTGGCCAACGGATCGCCTGACGAAGCTCGGGTCGGATCTGTACTCTTTCGGCGTCGAAGCGCGAGCCTCGGATGTCGGAGTGCACCTGTCAGTGGGAGCAGAGGGTGTCACAATCGCCGTCGGTAGAACCGATCTCGGAGACGGTTCGCCCACTGAATACGCAATCTTTGTCGGAACGGACAGCTCGCCTGCCTATGTCACGAACTCTCCGGAGGTGGTCACTCAGCTCATCCGGAAGTTTGGTGAGCCGCTACAGCCGATTCCCGAGTCCGACCTGATACAGGTGGGATTCCCCGGTCGGCCGAGCGGCGAACTCACATATATCGGCAGCTGGCAGTGGGACATCCACAGCGAGGCTCACTCACCTGATTTCGTTGTACGCGCCGCACGTGCCATCGTCGATGCAATCGAAGCCAGAGAGAAGGATCTATGACCGCGGGCCTCGAGCAAGCCCTCCTGAAGTTGCCCGCAACCCCAGCGATCACCTACCGGGGCATGCTTGGCCTTCCGCCGTCGTCAGCTATCACACTGACAAACGTGCTTCCCAGCTCGCTGAGCCCGCGGGTGGCATCTGAGAACTTCCACGCCGAGCGGCTGGCTGCGATCGTCGCGATCACAGGCCGCTATATCGCACCACTGTCGAAGCATCCGGATGAGCAGGAGATCGCTTTACTTCCGGGAACTGTGCTCTTGCCGGTCGGATCAGTTGCCGTCGACGGCTTGGTCAATCAGGTGGTGCTGTTCGCCGAGCCAGGAGAGGCGCCCCAGCTTCCCGCTGGTCCAGCCGAATTGCGTGACGTGGTGTCGCAGCAGGTCGGCGCCGCGCTGAGAGCGCCGGCGGTGACGATCCACTCACCGGGCCGATTCTCCCCACGCGGAAGATGACTTCATGTCGGCCCAGCACGTCCGCGTGACGGCGTTGGTGTGTGAGGTGCTCAACCCCACCGATGTCGGAAGCTAAGGGCTGCACGAGCTGATCTGGGCCTTGAACGCCCACGCCGTTGATCTGTCTGCGGCTGAAAAGATTGCCGGTGAGACGTCGGCGACTGCCTTCGTGATGGGGTTTGTCGCCGATCGTCGGTCGATGTCTTGGTCGACGACCTACCTGCCCCACCTGGTGGCTGTCGACGGCTCGGAACGCCGGAAGCGCTTGCACACCATGTTCGACGGACTTTTCGCCACCAGCAGCGGCTCAACACGGCACCACCCCTGAGTTGTCACACCTCCGGGCCACACTGCCACCATGCTCGATCTGGTCCTGCCGCTGGAGTGCGGCGGCTGCGGTGCGCCGGGCACCCGCTGGTGTGACGCGTGCGCGACGGCGCTGCGTGTCGGCGCCGATGACCCGCACGTCATCACCCCGCGGCTCGATCCAGGTGTGCCTGTCTTCGCGCTCGGCCGTCATGCCGGCACCCGAAGGCGGGCCATTGTCGCCCTCAAGGAACACGGCCGGGTAGATCTGCTTTCGCCGCTGGCGCACGCGCTGGCTGGCGGGATCCACCGGCTGCTCGCCTGGGGCGTGCTCGACGAGCCGCTGGCCCTGGTGCCGGCGCCCACCCGCCGGATCGCCGCCCGCCGCCGCGGTGGTGACCCGGTGAGCCGGCTGTGCGCCTCCGCGGTGAGAGCTCATCCGGAGATCGTCGTTACGCCCGCGTTGCGTCTCAAACGTGGCACCAGGGACTCGGTGGGCCTGGGTAGCGGGGACCGGCAACGCAACCTGGCGGGCCGCGTGCACCTGGATGCCAGCAAACTCATTAGCAGGGTTGACGTGCTCGTTGTGGACGACATCGTGACCACGGGTGCCACTGCCTGCGAATCGGTGCGGGTGTTGAGCACCGCCGGTGTCAGGGTGGCAGCGGTGCTGGCGCTGGCGCACGCCTGAACGGGCCCCACCGCAAGGGACCAAGGTCTCCAAGTAACGAGGGTCGAAAGAACTCGCAACAGGTGCGCGAAAAAGGTGGCACGTTTGGGTGAACTCGGACTACCTTCGTTTGCAACAAGCTGTGAAGTCATCGCAGCCGGACTTGCCGGGCTTTCAGTCCCGCGAGACCACTTCGCCCCGAGGCGACAGGAGGTGATATCCGACCCCTGGCGCCGACGGGTGTGCGTATCCGCTAAGCCCCTCGGCGCATGTTTGTACGAGTTTGTACACGCCAGACACGCGCTCGCGTTCGACGCAGAGGAGTATCGAGTTGTCAAGCATGACAAGCCAATCCGCACAGATGCTGGCCGACCCCGACGAGCAGCCGCTGGAGCGGCGCGCCGAAGTGGTGGTCAAAGGACGCAACGTCGAGATACCGGATCACTTCCGGATACACGTTGCCGAAAAGCTGGCCCGCCTGGAGCGCTTCGACAAGACCATCTACATGTTCGATGTCGAACTCGACCACGAGAAGAACCGTCGTCAACGCAAGAACTGTCAGCACGTCGAGATCACCGCGCGTGGTCGAGGGCCGGTGGTCCGAGGCGAAGCCTGCGCGGACAGCTTCTACGCCGCTCTGGAATCGGCCGTCCACAAGCTCGAGGCACGCCTGCGGCGAGGCAAGGACCGCCGCAAGATCCACTACGGCGACAAAACTCCGGTCTCCGTGGCCGAAGCCACCGCCGCCATCGCGCCGGACTTCGACCCGCCCGCAACTACGCAGGGCTCCACGGACTCGCCCCTCACGGAAGCCGCCGATGAGTACATCCCCGGTCGGGTGGTGCGTACCAAGGAGCATCCGGACCGTCCGATGACGGTCGACGACGCGCTCTACGAGATGGAACTCGTGGGGCACGACTTCTTCCTCTTCCACGACAAGGAGACCGATCGGCCCACGGTGGTGTACCGCAGGCACGCCTACGACTACGGACTGATCCGTCTGGGCTGATCGTCCCGACATAACCGCCCGTGGGTGGGATCCTCGACGAGGGGATCCCACCCACGTTGGTGTTGGGCCTCTAGGGCTGCCAGCGGCGTCACCTACGATGGACTGCGCTAAGACTCCAATCCGGTAGGGGATATATCAGTGCTGCAGAAGCTGCTGCGCCTCGGCGAAGGTCGCATGGTCAAACGCCTCAAAGGTGTGGCCGACTACGTGGGCACCCTCTCCGACGACGTCGAGAAGCTCACCGACGCGGAATTGCGTGCCAAGACCGACGAGTTCAAATCGCGCATCGACAAGGGCGAGAGCCTGGACGAACTGCTGCCCGAAGCCTTCGCCGTGGCCCGTGAAGCTGCGTGGCGGGTGCTGTCGCAGCGGCACTTCGACGTCCAGGTGATGGGCGGAGCCGCGCTGCACTTCGGAAACGTGGCCGAGATGCGCACCGGTGAGGGCAAGACGCTGACCGCGGTTCTGCCGTCGTACCTCAACGCGCTGTCCGGCAAGGGCGTGCACGTCGTCACCGTCAACGACTACCTGGCCAAACGTGACGCCGAGTGGATGGGCCGGGTGCACCGTTTCCTCGGCCTCAACGTGGGTGTCATCCTGTCCGGCCTCACTCCTGCCGAACGTCGAGTGGCGTACGCCGCCGACATCACGTACGGCACCAACAACGAGTTCGGGTTCGACTACCTTCGCGACAACATGGCGCACAGCCTCGACGACCTGGTGCAGCGTGGCCACAACTTCGCGATCGTCGACGAAGTGGACTCCATCCTGATCGACGAAGCGCGTACCCCGCTGATCATCTCCGGCCCCGCCGACGGCGCCTCCAACTGGTACACCGAGTTCGCCCGGATCGCGCCGCTGATGGAGAAGGACGTCCACTACGAGGTGGACATCCGCAAGCGCACCGTCGGCGTGCACGAGCTGGGCGTCGAGTTCGTCGAGGATCAGCTGGGCATCGACAACCTCTACGAATCGGCCAACTCGCCGCTGATCAGCCACCTCAACAACGCGTTGAAGGCCAAGGAGCTGTTCACCCGCGACAAGGACTACATCGTCCGCAACGGTGAGGTCATCATCGTCGACGAGTTCACCGGCCGCGTGCTGGTGGGCCGGCGCTACAACGAGGGCATGCACCAGGCCATCGAGGCCAAGGAGCGCGTCGAGATCAAGGCCGAGAACCAGACGCTGGCCACCATCACGCTGCAGAACTACTTCCGGCTCTACGACAAGCTCTCCGGTATGACGGGTACGGCCGAGACCGAGGCCGCCGAGCTGCACGAGATCTACAAGCTCGGCGTCGTGACCATTCCGACCAACCGCGACATGGTGCGTCAGGACCAGTCCGACCTGATCTACAAGACCGAGGAAGCCAAGTACATCGCCGTCGTCGACGACGTGGCAGAGCGCTACGAGAAGGGGCAGCCGGTCCTGATCGGTACCACCAGCGTGGAGCGCTCGGAGTACCTGTCGCGGCAGTTCACCAAGCGCAAGATCCCGCACAACGTGCTCAACGCGAAGTACCACGAGCAGGAGGCGAACATCATCGCCGAGGCGGGCCGCCTGGGCGCCATCACCGTCGCCACCAACATGGCCGGCCGCGGCACCGACATCGTTCTCGGCGGCAACGTGGATTTCCTGGCGGACAAGCGACTGCGCGAGCAGGGTCTCGACCCGGTGGAAACCCCGGAAGAGTACGAAGCCGCGTGGGATGACACGTTGACCAAGATCAAGAGCGAGGCCGAGGCCGAGGCCGAGGACGTCCGCGCGGTGGGCGGGCTGTACGTGCTGGGCACCGAGCGTCACGAATCGCGACGCATCGACAACCAGCTGCGTGGTCGTGCCGGTCGTCAGGGTGATCCCGGTGAGTCGCGGTTCTACCTGTCCCTGGGTGACGAGCTGATGCGACGCTTCAACGGCGCCACGCTCGAGTCGCTGCTGACCCGGCTGAACCTGCCCGAGGACGTGCCGATCGAGGCCAAGATGGTCACCCGCGCCATCAAGAGCGCACAAACCCAGGTGGAGCAGCAGAACTTCGAGGTCCGCAAGAACGTCCTCAAGTACGACGAGGTGATGAACCAGCAGCGCAAGGTGATCTACGCCGAGCGCAAGATGGTGCTCGAAGGCGAGAGCCTGCAGGCGCAGGCGCACCAGATGCTGGTCGACGTCATCACCGCCTACGTCGACGGCGCCACCGCCGAGGGCTACTCCGAGGACTGGGATCTGGAGAAGCTGTGGGACGCGCTCAAGACGCTCTATCCGGTCGGCATCGATCATCACGACCTGATCGACAGCGATCTGTTCGGTGAGGCCGGCGAGCTGACCCGCGACCAGTTGCTGGCGGCGCTGATCGAGGACGCCGAAAAGGCTTACGCCGCACGGGAAGCCCAGTTGGAAGAGATCGCGGGCGCTGGTGCCATGCGCCAGCTCGAACGCAACGTCCTGCTCAACGTGCTGGACCGCAAGTGGCGCGAGCATCTCTACGAGATGGACTACCTGCGTGAGGGCATCGGCCTACGCGCGATGGCACAGCGTGACCCGGTGGTCGAGTACCAGCGCGAGGGTTACGACATGTTCCGAGGCATGCTCGACGCGCTCAAGGAAGAGTCGGTGGGTTTCCTGTTCAACGTGCAGGTGGAAGCTGCGCCTGCCGCGACGCCTGCGGTCGCCACCCAGGCCGCCCCCGAGGGGCTGGCCGAGTTCGCCGCCGCGGCTGCGGCGCGTAAGCAGGACGCTCCCGCGCCTGCCGCGGTACGCGCCAAGGGCATCGAGGACAAGGCGCCCCCGCTGACCTACACCGGACCGTCGGAGGACGGCAGTGCCGAGGTCAAGCGTCGTGACGGTGACGGTGCTGCCGTCGCGGCAGAAGGTGCCACGCGCAAGGAACGCCGCGAGGCCGCCCGGCGCGCGGCCAAATCACGCAGGGCCTGACACTCACCCGATGTGAAGCGCGGACAGCTGCCAACGCAGTCCGCGCGGCGTCGAGGTGAGCTCCACCCGTCCGGCGATGGCGTGCGACCGTGGTCCGCGTGAGTAGACGGCCGCTACCTCAAACGCTGTTTCGTGGTCGTCTGCTGCCTGTAGTCTGACGCGCCGCAGTACGGCCGTGGTGCGGTTCTGGGCGCGCAGCGTCACAACCGTGTCGGCCAGACCACCGGCCAGCAGGGGGCGCAGCTGTGCCGCCGGGCGACGCTGATCGATGACCTCCAAGACGGTGCGCAACGCCGCGTCGGTGAATGCCGATGCCGCCCGGCGCGGCGGTGATGCCGTACGCACGACGCGTAAATGGCGTTCCCGGTCCGGGGCGGTGTCCGGCGGCCGCACCGGCTTGGTTGACTGCAGCCGCGCGGGTGGCTCGTAATCGACGACCCGGGTGACAGGGGACGTGGACATGCTCGACCTCCAGGGGCGTGACGCAAAGGACTCGGCCTGCTGGAGAGTGGCAGCCACGCTGATCATGGCATAGCCACCGAAATCCTGTGTGCACCCGCAATGCGCACCCACAGGGTCGCCGGTTACCGTTGTGCTGTCCATTGACGCGAGGGGGAGCGCTGAGGTGGTGGCGAGGTTGTCGGCGTCGGATGCGTCGTTCTATCGGTTGGAGAACACCTCGACGCCGATGTACGTCGGCACCCTGTCGATCCTGCGTAAGCCCCGAGCCGGGCTGAGCTATGAGACGCTGCTGGCCACCGTCGAGCAGCGGTTGCCGCAGATCCCGCGTTACCGGCAGAAGGTGCGCGAGGTCACCTGGGGGCTCGGACGTCCGGTCTGGATCGACGACCGCGACTTCGACATCACCTACCACGTCCGACGGTCGGCGCTGCCGTCCCCGGGCAGCGACGCCCAGTTGCACGACCTGGTGGCCAGGTTGGGATCCCGCCCCTTGGACAAGTCCCGGCCGTTGTGGGAGATGTATCTGGTCGAAGGTCTGACCAAGAACCGGGTGGCCATCTACACGCGGTCACACCAGGCTCTGGTGAACGGGATGACGGCGTTGGAGATCGGACACGTGATCGCTGATCGCACCCAGAAACCGCCCACGTTCGGCGAGGACATCTGGATTCCGGCCCGTGAGCCGGGCACCGCAGGGCTGGTGATCGGGGCGATCGGGGATTGGGTGTCGCGGCCGCATCAGCAGGTGCAGGCGGTGCAGTCCGCGGTGGCGGGCATGGTGACCAATTCGGGGGAGTTGGTCGAAGCCGGTCGACGGGCGTTGGACATTGCCCGCACCGTGGCGCGGGGGACGGCACCGAGCAGCCCGTTGAACACCACCGTGTCGCGCAACCGCCGGTTCGCGGTGGCCAGTGGCAAACTCGAGGACTACCGGCACCTACGGGCTCGCTACGACTGCGATGTCAACGACGTGGTGCTGGCGGTCATCGCGGGCGCGCTGCGCAACTGGCTGCTGTCGCGCGGGGAACCGGTCAAGCCGACATCGGCTGTGCGGGCCATGGCACCGATGTCGGTGTACACCGACGCCGATCTGGACTCCAGCGCGGGACCGGGGCAGGCGATCAGCGAAGTGGCGCCCTTCCTGGTGGATCTGCCGGTAGGCGAGGGCAATGCCGTTGTGCGACTGTCACAGATCGCGCATGCCACCGAATCTCATTCCACCGCAGCAAGTCTGGTGGACGCCCGCACCATCGTCACCCTGTCCGGATTTGCACCGCCCACGCTGCACGCCATGGGAATCAGGGTGGCGTCGGGTTTCTCGGCGCGGCAGTTCAACCTGTTGATCACCAACGTGCCGGGAGCGCAATCGCAGATGTACATCGCCGGCACCAAACTGCTCGAGACCTACGCGGTGCCGCCGTTGCTGACCAACCAGGTGCTCGCCATCGGTGTGACGTCGTACCTGGGCATGCTGTACTTCGGTATCAACGCCGACCGCGACGCCATGAGTGACGTGGACGTGTTCCCCTCACTGCTGCAGGAATCGCTGGACGAGCTGCTCGACGCCGCGCAGTGAGAGCTAGTGAGCGGTAACGTCTTTCGTAGATTGATCGTCGTCTTCGGTGCGTTGCGCCTGAGCCGACATCCGGAACTCCTCGGTGTCGAACACCTCACCACCCAGCGGATCGTCCGGAGTGGCGATGGTGACGGCGCCGGTTTCCGGATGGACCTCGAACGTGTCGGCGTCGACACTGCGCACTGCCACCAGGCCGGCCAGCGTGGCGGAGACGTCACTGCGCGGCCGGTGATCGTGGACCCCTTCCGGCTGCGAGATCTGGAGCAGCCGCGGCGTGGTCGCCACGTCGTAGCGGAACGCACGCAGCATCGCGATGCAGGCGATCACCATCACAACCGAGAACGGCAATGCCGTGGCGATGGACGCCGTCTGCAGCGCAGTCAACGACCCGGCTCCGCCCACGATGAGCAGAACCGCGGCGGCCACCCCCTCCAACACACTCCAGTACACCCGGGTGGCGGTGGGCGGCTCCAAATCGCCTCCCGAGGACAGGATGTCGATCACCAACGAGCCGGAATCCGACGACGTGACGAAGAAGAACACGATGACGAAAACCGCGATGACGCTGGTGATGACACCCAGCGGCAATCCTTCCAGGAGCCGGAACAATGAGGTGTTGGTGTCCACGGCCCCGTCGACCAGCATGTCGCCCTGGTCGCGCTGGCGCAAGATCCCGGTATCGCCGAACACCGTGAACCACAGCGAGCCAATGAGAGTCGGAACCAGCAGCACACCTGCGACGAACTCGCGGATGGTGCGCCCGCGGGAGATCCGGGCGATGAACATGCCCACGAACGGCGCCCAGCTGATCCACCAGCCCCAGTAGAAGATGGTCCAGCTGCCCAGCCACTCACCGTCGGAGAACGGTGCGGTACGCAGCATCAGCCCCGGCAGTGACTGCACATAGACCCCGAGGTTCTGCACCCAGGCCTGTAACAGGAACAGCGTAGGGCCCAGGGCCAGTACGAAGATCGCGAGCGTCGCCGCCAGCGCCATGTTGATGTTGGACAGCCATTGCAGGCCTCGGTGCACGCCCGACACCACCGAGAACGTCGCGAGCGCGGTGATCACGCAGATCATCCCGACGATCCACCAGTTGTTCAGCTCGATCCAGCCCAGGTACTCCAGCCCCGCGCCGATCTGTGTGATGCCAAAGCCCAGCGAGGTCGCGACGCCGAAGAGAGTGCCCACCACGGCGATGACGTCGACGGCGTGGCCGATGACGCCTTCGACACGTTGGCGGCCCAGTAGCGGCTCGAGCAGCCACCGCACCGTCAGCGGGCGGCCGCGACGGTAGGTCATGTACGCCATGCCGAGACCCACCACCACGTAGATGCCCCAGGCGTGCAGGCCCCAGTGAAAGAGCGTGAGCGCCATGGCCTCGTTGGCGGCCGGGTCGGTAAGCCCTTGCACGCCGCGCGACGCCGGCGGTTCTGCATAGTGGGTCAACGGCTCGGCGACCCCGTAATAGACCAGTCCGATGCCCATGCCGGCGCTGAAGAGCATGGCCATCCACGGCCAGAACTTGAACTCGGGTTTCTCGTCGTCGCGGCCCAGTCGCAGGGTGCCGATACGCGAGAGGCCGCAGTAGGCGGCGAAAAGCAGGAAGGCCGTGGTGATGAGGATGTACCACCAGCCGACGCCCTTGGTGATCAACGTGTTCAGCTGTGAGAACGCCTCTTCGGCTGCGCTGCCGTACGCCGCGGCGAAGACGATCAGGGCGACGATGATCAGCGACGCCGATACGAAGACTTGGGGTTTGAGACTGCTGAGGACAGACTTGGCGCCGCTGGATCGGGCCTCGAGTGGGACGCTCTGCTGTGACCGGGTAGCCACACTGCTCCTTCTGGTATCGAATGCACGCCAGGCGTGTTCGCACGGAGTCCGCGCGCGATGCGGCAGGAACGCGCCCAGCGGGTCAATTGTCGTGTCGTGAACTCGCACAGACTCAAGCTGTGGTTACGACGACCCGTCGACCATAGTCGATGTGGCCCGCACAACTCACCCAGGGGCTGTTCTGGCGCTAGGATTCGCTGATGGGCAAGTCCAAAACGAAGCTGTCGAAGGATGTTTATGAAGCCGAATTATTCCGGCTCCAAACCGAATTCGTGAAGCTTCAGGAGTGGGCCAAGCACACCGGTGCCCGCATCGTGGTGGTGTTCGAGGGTCGTGACGCCGCGGGCAAGGGTGGCACCATCAAGCGCATCACCGAATACCTGAGCCCTCGTGCCGCCCGCATCGCCGCTCTGCCGGCGCCCACCGACCGCGAACGCGGACAGTGGTATTACCAGCGCTACATCTCGCACCTGCCCAGCAAGGGCGAGATCGTCTTGTTCGACAGATCCTGGTACAACCGGGCCGGCGTCGAGAAAGTGATGGGTTTCTGTACGCCCCAAGAACATACGCTGTTCCTGCGGCAGACCCCGATCTTCGAGCAGATGCTGATCGACGAGGGCATCATCTTGCGCAAGTACTGGTTTTCGGTCTCCGACGACGAGCAGCTGCGTCGATTCCGGTCGCGGCTCAAGGATCCGGTGCGGCAGTGGAAGCTCTCACCCATGGATCTCGAGTCGGTGTACCGCTGGGAGGACTACTCGCGTGCCAAGGACGAGATGATGGTGCACACCGACACGCCGCTGAGCCCCTGGTTCGTGGTGGAGTCCGACAACAAGAAGCATGCCCGGCTGAACATGATGAGCCACCTGCTGTGCAGCATCGACTACCACGATGTGGAGCGTCCCACGGTCGAGCTGCCCGACCGGCCGGTGCTCTCGGGCAGCTATCGGCGCCCGCCGCGCGAGCTGTCGACCTATGTGCCTGATCACGTGGCGTCGTTGATCGGCGATCGCGAATAGCTTCGCTGCCCGCTGTCGCCCTCGTGCCTCGGGCTCGGCGACCGGCCCGGTTGTTGTTGGGCCGGCCCGCTGTCGCCCTCGTGCCTCGGGCTCGGCGACCGGCCCGCTGTTAGCCTCGTGCACTATGCGGGTCTACATCCCGGCGACGCTGGAGATTCTCCAGCGACTCGTCGCCGACGGTTCACTGTTCCCCGTCAGCGGAACCGCATTTGCCGTGACGCCGACGCTGCGTGAGGCGTACGCCGACGGTGATGACGAGGAGCTCGCCGAGGTGGCGTTGCGTGACGCGGCCCTGGGTTCCCTGCGGCTGCTGGCCGCCGGGGACGAGGGCGGTGTGCTGCCGTTCCGTCGGTCCGTCCTGGTGGCCGACGTCGACAACGTCAAGGCCCGCCCCGATCTCGACGATTCGGTGGTGCGGGTGTCCGAGCCGGTGACGCTCGGCGATGTGGTGGCCGTGTATGTGGACCTGGGCTCCGCGGAGGGTGCAGTGCGGGCGGCCGCCGACGTCATCGACGCCGCAGATCTTGGTGACGAGGATGCCGAGCTGGCTGTCGGTGACGCGCAGGACCACGACCTGGCGTGGTACGCGACCCAGGAGCTGCCGTTCCTGCTCGAGTTGCTCTGAAGGCTGGATACGGAACCGTAAGTTACGGTACCGTAGGTTACGCACGCAGTCACAGGCGCAGGAGAATCATGGCCAAGAGCAAGATCAAAACCAGTGCCAAAGTTGTTGACACCATCCGCCCCACGGTGTCCGGTGCGGACAGGAATCCGGGCTGGCACGCGTTGCGCACCATCGCGCACCGGATCACTACGCCGCTGCTGCCCGATGACTACCTTCACCTGGCCAATCCGCTGTGGTCGGCGCGGGAGCTGCGCGGCCGCATCATCGAGGTCCGCCGCGAAACCGAGGACTCCGCGACGCTGGTGATCAAACCCGGCTGGGGTTTCTCGTTCGACTACCAACCCGGCCAGTACGTCGGTATCGGCGTGCTGATGGAGGGCCGTTGGCGGTGGCGTTCCTACTCGCTGACGTCGGCGCCGCGGACCCGCTCCAAGACCATCACCATCACGGTCAAGGCGATGCCGGAAGGTTTCCTGTCGAGCCACCTGGTGGGTGGGGTGGAACCTGGAACGGTTGTCCGCCTGGCCGCTCCGCAGGGCAACTTCGTCATGCCCAATCCGGCGCCGTCGTCGGTGCTGTTCCTCACCGCCGGCTCGGGTATCACGCCCATCATGTCGATGTTGCGCACGCTCGAGCGGCATGGTCAGATCACCGACATCGTGCACCTGCATTCGGTGCCCACCGCCGATGACGTGATGTTCGGCGACGAGCTCGCCCGACTGCACGAGGCGCACCCGGATTACCAGCTGCGGGTTCGGGCTACCCGCACCGAGGGGCGGCTGGACCTCAACAGCCTCGCCGACATCGTGCCGGACTGGCAGGACCGGCAGGTCTGGGCATGTGGGCCCGAGGGCATGCTGGCCGAGGCGGAGAGGGTGTGGGCTGCAGCGGGCATTCCAGAGCGGCTGCACCTCGAGCGTTTCGCGGTGACGCGCGCTGCTCCGCACGGCACCGGTGGCACCGTCACCTTCGAGCGCACCGGCAAGTCGTTGACCGTCGACGGTGCGACGCCGTTGATGGACGCCGGTGAGCAGGTGGGTGTGCAGATGCCGTTCGGCTGCCGCATGGGTATCTGCCAGTCCTGCGTGGTGGGCCTGCTCGACGGGCATGTGCGCGATCTGCGCACCGGTGTCGAGCATGAACCGGGGACCCGGATTCAGACCTGTGTGTCGGCCGCCTCGGGCGACTGCACACTTGACGTGTGACATTTACTGACTAGTAACCTACGGCATCGTAGGTTACGCTAGCGTAGGAACCCGGAAGGAGGGCAACAATGGCTATCACTGACGTTCCAGAATTCGCGCATCTCACTGATGCGGACATCGAGAGCCTGGGTCGCGAGCTCGACACCATCCGGCAGGACATCGAGGATTCCCGCGGGGAACGCGATGCCCGCTACATCCGGCGCACCATCGCCGCGCAGCGCGCGCTTGAACTCGCCGGTCGCCTCATGTTGACCGCCAGCTCGAACCGCAAGGCGTGGTGGGCAGGTACCGCCACCCTCGGCGTGGCCAAGATCATCGAGAACATGGAGATCGGCCACAACGTCATGCACGGCCAGTGGGACTGGATGAACGACCCCGAGATTCACTCCTCCAGCTGGGAGTGGGACATGAGCGGGGCGTCCAAGCACTGGCGGTTCACCCACAACTTCATGCACCACAAGTACACGAACATCCTCGGGATGGACGACGACGTGGGCTACGGCCTGATCCGCGTCACCCGTGACCAGAAGTGGAGCCCGTTCAACCTGGGCAACCTCTTCTACAACACGGTGCTCTGCGCGTTCTTCGAGTGGGGTGTCGGACTGCAGCACCTGGAGCTCGGCAAGATCTCCAAGGGGCGCGACGACCGCGCCGCCACCCTGGAGCGGTTGCGTGAGTTCGGCGCCAAGGCCGGTGCGCAGGTGGTCAAGGACTACGTGGCCTATCCGGCGCTGACGTCGCTGTCCCCGGGCGCAACGTTCAAGTCGACCGCCAAGGCGAACGCGGTGGCCAACATCATCCGCAACGTCTGGGCCAACGCCGTGATCTTCTGCGGCCACTTCCCCGACGGTGCGGAGAAGTTCACCAAGACCGACATGGTGGGCGAGTCCAAGGGCCAGTGGTACCTGCGTCAGATGCTGGGCAGCGCCAACTTCAAAAACGGTCCGGTGCTGCGTTTCATGAGCGGCAACCTGTGCCACCAGATCGAGCACCACTTGTTCCCGGACCTGCCCAGCAACCGGTACTACGAGGTGTCGATCCGGGTCAAGGAGATCTGCGACAAATACGACCTGCCCTACACCACCGGGTCGTTCCTGGTGCAGTACGCCAAGTCCTGGCGCACCATCGCCAAGCTGTCGCTGCCCAACAAGTATCTGCGCGACACCGCCGACAATGCGCCGGAGACTCGCAGCGAGCGGATGTTCGCCGAGCTGGGGCCGGAGTTCGCCGGCGTCGATGCCGCCTCGGGTCGCCGTCGCGGACTCAAGACGGCCATCGCGACGGTGCGCAAGTGGCGCAGGTCCGGTGGCAAGCGCCAGGAGGTCGACGTGCTCGAGGAGCGCAAGACCGCCTGAGCTCGCCCGCCTGAACGACCAAAGCCGCCCCGGTTCCTCGAGAACCGGGGCGGCTTTGGTCTTGACCCCTTCGACCTACACCGTGCGCGCCAGCCTGCCTGCCAGCAGGGCGGCGAACCTGGCCGGATCGTCGAGCGCTCCACCCTCTGCCAGAAGCGCTGTGCCATAGAGCAACTCGGCGGTCTCGGTGAGCTCTGGTTCATCTGGCCGCTCGGACAACGCCCGCTGCAGACCGATGACCAGGTCGTGGTTGGGATTCAATTCCAGAATGCGTTTGCCCACGGGAACCTCCTGGCCCGAGGCGCGGTACATTCGCGCCAGCGACGGGGTGATGCCGAAGGTGTCGGTGATCAGGCACGCCGGGGATTCGGTGAGCCGGGTGGACAGCCGGACCTCTTTCACGTTCTCGTCGAGGGTCTCCTTGAGCCAAGTCAACAATGCGGCGAAAGTCTGATCACGATCTGAATCCTGTTCTGACTCATCGTCTCCGCTGAGGTCTACTTCGCCCTTGGCCACCGACTGCAGTGCCTTGCCGTCGAACTCGGGTACCGACTCCACCCACACTTCGTCCACCGGGTCGGTGAGCAGCAGTACCTCATAGCCTTTCGCTTTGAACGCCTCGAGGTGTGGCGAGCGCTCCAGCTGTTGTCGTGACTCGCCGGTGGCATAGAAGATCTGCGACTGGCCGTCCTTCATGCGGTCGACGTACGCGGCCAGCGTGGTGGGTTGCTCGTCGCTGTGGGTTGATGCGAATGACGAGACTCCCAGAATGGTGTCGCGGTTGTCAGGATCGGACAGCAACCCCTCTTTGAGAACCCGGCCGAACTGGGTCCAGAAAGTCTGGTAGTCCTCAGGCCGCTTGGTCTGCAGGTCTTTGATCGCGGAGAGAACTTTCTTCGTCAGGCTGCGTCGGATCACGGTGATCTGCCGGTCGCGTTGCAGGATCTCGCGCGAGACGTTCAACGACATGTCCGCCGCGTCCACGACACCTTTGACGAAGCGCAGGTACTCCGGCATCAGCTCGTCGCAGTCGGCCATGATGAACACCCGTTTGACGTAGAGCTGCACGCCGGTGCGAGCGTCCCGGTTGAACAGGTCGAACGGGGCCGCAGAGGGGATGAACAACAGCGCCTGGTACTCGAAGGTGCCTTCGGCCTTCATCGCGATGACATCCAGCGGGGTGTCCCAGGCATGCGCGATGTGTCTGTAGAACTGCGTGTACTCCTCTTCGGAGACTTCGCTCTTGGGTTTCGCCCACAGCGCCGTCATGGAATTGAGCGTTGCGGTCTCGACGGTGGTGGTCGGCTGATCTCCGTCGTAGGAGGTTTTCTCGACCTCCATGCGGATGGGCCAGGCGATGAAGTCCGAGTACGTGGTGACCAGCTCACGGATCTTCGACTCGGTGGTGTAGTCGTGCAGCGCATCCTCGGCGTCGGCGGGTTTCAGCTGCAGCGTCACCGACGTTCCCTGCGGTGCCTGCTCGACGGATTCGATGGTGTAGGTGCCGTCTCCGCTGGACTGCCAGCGGGTGGCCGTGGTCTCACCGGCCTTGCGGGTCAACAGGTCAACGGTGTCGGCCACCATGAAGGTGGAGTAGAAACCCACGCCGAACTGCCCGATGAGTTCGTCGGTGTCACCCTGCTGCCTGGCCTCGCGCAGCTTCTGGCGCAATTCGGCGGTGCCCGACTTGGCGAGCGTGCCGATCAGGTTCACCACCTCGTCACGGGACATGCCGATGCCGTTGTCCCGCACGGTGAGAGTGCGCGCGGCCTTGTCGATCTCGATATCGATGTGCAGATCCGAGGTGTCGACATCGAGGTCTTTGTCGCTGAACGCGGCAAGCCGCAACTTGTCGAGGGCGTCGGAGGCGTTGGAGATCAACTCCCGCAGGAAGGCATCTTTGTTGGAGTAGATCGAGTGGACCATCAACTGCAGCAGCTGACGGGCCTCTGCTTGAAACTCTCGCTGCTCGACGTGTGCGTTCATGGTTCCTCCATTCGGCATCGGTGCGGTCGCGTCGCGCAGATATTACGTGGTGCGATCTCCGCGCTAACCAGCCAGGACGGTCAACAGCCGTCGTGCGGCGTTCACCCGCGCCGCGGCGGCTCCGCTCAAGGCGTCGAGTGCGCACTCGGGATCGGCCGGCGGACCCATGTGTCCGCAGCCGCGCGGGCAGTCCTCGATGGCCTCGGCCAGATCCGAGAACGCCAGCAGCACGTCGTCGGGCTGGATGTGGGCCAGCCCGAACGAGCGGATTCCCGGGGTGTCCACCACCCAGCCGCCGTCATGGAGTGGCAGCGCGATCGACTGCGTGGAGGTGTGTTTGCCCTTGCCGACACCCGAGACGTCACCGGTGGCGCGAAAGGCATCCGGGACAAGGCGATTCACCAGCGTAGACTTGCCAACGCCGGAGTGGCCCAGCAGGACGGTCAACCGGTCCGTCAACAGCGGCTGCACCTGTTCCAGCGGGTCGTCACGTCCTGCGGTGATGACCGTCAACTCCAGATCGGCGAACTGCGCCGCGAACGGCTCGGGCGCAGCCAGATCGCTCTTCGTCAGGCACAGGATCGGTTGCAGCCCACCGGCATAGGCAGCGATGAGCGAGCGCTCGACGAACCCGGTGCGTGGTGGCGGGTCGGCCAGCGCCACCACGATCAACAGCTGATCAGCGTTGGCCACCACCACACGTTCGGTGGGGTCGGTGTCATCGGCGGTGCGGCGCAACACCGTTCGCCGTTCACCGCGCCGCACGATGCGGGCCAGGGTGTCCGGCCGACCGGACAGATCGCCCACGACGTCGACGTCGTCGCCGACGACGATCGGGGTGCGACCGAGTTCCCGGGCGCGCATCGCGGTCACCGGCGCAGCGGGGTCGCCGTCGAGCACGCAGCCCCATCGCCCGCGGTCCACGGTGATCACCATGGCGCTGCGGGCGTCGGCGTGATCGGGGCGGTTCTTGGTGCGCGGTCGTGAGCCCTTGCCCGGGCGCACCCGGACATCGGACTCGTCGTACTCGCGAGCGCTCAACGTGCGTTCATGCCTGTCAGAAGTCCTGGCCGGCCAACATGTCGGCCCACATCGCCGGGAAGTCCGGCAGCGTCTTCGAGGTGGTCTCGATGTCGTCGACCTCGACGCCAGGTACCCGCAGGCCGACGAGTGCACCCGCCGTCGCCATCCGGTGATCGGCGTAGGAATGCCAGGTGCCGCCGTGCATCACGGTGGCGGTGATCTCGAGACCGTCGTCGGTCTCCCGGCAGTCACCACCCAGGCCGTTGAGCTCCGCGGTGAGCGCGGCCAGTCGGTCGGTTTCGTGCCCGCGCAGATGTGCCACACCCCGCAACCGTGACACCGAACCCGGGGTGGCAAGGGCGGCCAGCACTGCCACTGCCGGCGTCAGCTCGCCGACGTCACGCAGATCGACGTCGAAGCCGTCGTAATGGGCCGACCCGGAGATCTCCAGGTGGTTGTCGGCGTGGCTGGCGGTGGAGTTCAGCATCCCCAGCAACCGCAGGATGGTGTCGGCGGGCTGCAGGCTGGGGGTGGGCCAGCCGGCGATGCGCACGATGCCGCCGGAGACCACAGCGGCAGCCAGGAACGGCACCGCATTCGACAAGTCGGGTTCGACGTCCCAGTGCCGCGCTGCCACCTGTCCCGGCGGGATGTGCCAGCGGTTCGGCCTCGAATCGTCGACCTCGACGCCGGCTTGGCGCAGCATGGTCGTCGTCATGGCGATGTGTGGCATCGACGGCAGCGAGTCGCCGGTGTGCACCACCGTCAGGCCCTCGTCGAACGCGGCACCCGAGAGCAGCAGTCCCGAGACGAACTGCGAGGAGGCCGACGCGTCGATGTCGACGGTGCCGCCCTTGACCGCACCCGCTCCGGTCACCCGGAAGGGCATGCCGTCGGCGTCGACGTCCACGCCCAGTGTGCGCAGCGCGCCAAGCAGGGGCGCAATGGGGCGTTTGCGGGCGTACTCGTCACCGTCGAACACCACGGCGGAGGTGCTCAGGGCGGCCAGTGGCGGCACGAATCGCAGCACGGTGCCCGCCAGGCCGCAGTCGACGGTGGCGCCGTCGGCGGGGGACAGGCCGCCGCTGACGGTCAACTCGGCACCGTCCCCCTCGACGGTCAGGCCCAGGGTGCGCAGTGCGCCGATCATCAGGTCGGTGTCGCGGCTGCGCAGTGCGCCGCTGATGGTTGAGCTGCCAGCACCCTGCGCGGCGGCCACCGCCGCCAGGATCAGGGTGCGGTTGGTCAGTGATTTCGAGCCCGGGATCGCGACGGTGGCGTGCACGGGCGTCGGAGTGCAGGGGGCCGTCCATGTCGTCACGGCGTCCATACTGCCTTGTCGGTCGTTTCTGCAACCATGGTGTTCATGTGTGGACGTTTCGCAGTCACCACCGACCCCGCCCTGCTGGCCGAGAAGATCAAGGCGCTCGACGAAGCCACGGACAAGTCTGCGGGCCCGAACTTCAACACCGCGCCTACCCAGACCATCACCACGGTGGTCAAGCGGCACTCCGAGCCCGGAGACCAGTCGACGCGGCGGGTGCGCTCCATGCGCTGGGGCTTGGTCCCACCATGGGTGAAGACGGCCGAGGACGGCAGCCCGGACAACAAGGGACCGTTGCTGATCAACGCCCGCTCGGAAAAGATCACCGAATCACCGGCGTTCCGGAATTCGGCCAAGAACAAGCGCTGTCTGATTCCGATGGACGGCTGGTATGAGTGGCGGCCCAACGGTGAGGCGGCCTCAGGCAAGAAGGCGCCCAAGACGCCGTTCTACATGTACGGCCAGGACGGCGAGTTGCTGTTCATGGCAGGGCTGTGGTCCACCTGGCGGCCCACGGGCGCGCCGAAGGACAGCGAGCCGCTGGTCAGCTGCACCATCATCACCACCGACTCCGCGGGTCCGCTCGCCGAGATCCACGACCGCATGCCGCTGACCATCAGTGCCGCCGACTGGGACCGCTGGCTCGATCCCGATGCCCCGGTGGACGAGGGCCTGCTGCGTGGCCACGGCGATCTGGACCGGATCGCCATCCGCGAGGTCTCCACCTTGGTGAACAGCATCCGCAACAACGGCCCGGAACTGATCGAGCCGGCGCAGCCGCAGCCCGAGCAGGGTGTGCTGCTGTGAGTCACCGTCGCCTGGCGGTCACCACCACGTAGGACGCGTCGAAGGCAACCGATCCGTCGGCGCCGGTCTGAGTTTCCAGCGCGTCACTGAACGCCGTTCGCAACGCGGCTGACTTGTCGGCGTCGAGACGGCTGAAGATGTCGACGTGCATGGGTGACTCGTCGGTGACGAATGCCAGTGCCGCGGCTTGTGATTCGAACCGCCAGGGGTGCTTGCCCAGCTGGAAGCTCACCTCGTCGAAGTCGGCTGCCAGACGTTGCCCGGCGACAGCCTGATCACCCCACTGGTCCGGGGAGTACCCACGCGCGGGTGGAGCACCCAGCGTCGCCACGATGGGGTCGAAAAACGGGTTCACGCTATCGCGTACCCAGGAGGAAAATGCCAGTACACCACCGGATTTCAGCAGACGGGCCAGCTCGGCCACCTGGCTGCCCGGCTCCACGAAGATGATGCCCATGTTCGACACCGCTGCATCGAAGGACCCGGCCGGTAGCCCAGTGTCTGACGCGTCGCCGGTGCGCCAGTCCACGCTCACCCCTACGGCGTCTGCCTTCTGCTCACCCAGAGCAACGAGCTCAGGAGTGATGTCGAGTGCGGTGACTGTCGCGCCCTTGCGGGCTGCGGCGATGGCGGCGCTGCCGGTGCCGCATGCCAGGTCCACGACGGTGCTTCCGGCCAGACCTGACTTCGCATCGAGGGTGGCCACCACCTGCTCGGCGATGGGAGCTATCTGCTGGGCCACGGCTTCGTAGCGGCCGGCTGACCAGAGGGTCGATGACATGGTTCCCACGCTAACAAGCCGGGCCGAGATTGTGGTGTCTCGCTTCCGGGACATCAGATGCCCTGGCCGCCAATGATCGTGGGAAGCCGAGGCTAGCCCTGGCCGCGCCGCCTGCTCTTGGTCAGCGCGACGGGATCGAGGTCCGGCCTGGACCATTCGGCGGCCATGGCCAAGCTGGCGTCGCGGCCTGAATGCACATGGTGGAACGCGGATTCGGCGGCCCGGTCTGGATCGTGGGCCGCGATGGCGGCCAGCAGTTCCTCGTGTTCCTGGCACTGCACGCCGGGGTCGCGGTCGCCGGTGAGGTGGAACAACCACTGGGTGCGGGCACCCAGTGGCCGCAGGATCGACTCGAGCAGCGGATTGGCGGCCAGGTCGATGATGATGGTGTGGAATCCGGCGTTGGCCGCGGCGATGGCAGGCCGGTCTTTGTTCCTGGTCGCGTGGCGGGCGGTGTCCAGTTGCGCTTCGAGTGCATCGAGCCCGGCCTGATCGGCGCGTTCGGCCGCCAGGCGGGCGGCCAGCACCTCCAGGCTCTCGCGGACGTCGAACAGGTCGCGGACATCGTCGACGGTGAAGGGGGAGACGATGGCGCCCTGGCGCGGCACCACGACCACCAGACCGTCCTGTTGTAGCCGCTGCATGGCCTCGCGCAACGGAATCCGGGACACCGCCAGCTCTTCGGCGAGATCCCGTTCGATCAGGCGGGTGCCCGGTGCCAATTCCAGCCCCACGATGCGTGCACGCAGTTCGTCGTAGGCGCGTTCTCGCAGGGATTTCCGGGCTTCCTCGGTGACCGCGGTCGTCACAGTCGTCCCTCCCTTTCTCATCGGGCCTCATCAGCATAACGGTGAGGGGCTTAACGGTATACCAGTAACTCGATTCTTACCGCCGGTTAACCGTGTGGAAATAGGTCGGGCCAATGCTTCTCATAACGGTATACCGCTACGAGGTAGCCACGAAGCTGGGAGAACTCAGATGAAGATTTCCGTCCCGCGCACCGCATCGACCCTGGTCACAGTCGCCGCGCTGGCCATCGGCATCACCGCCTGCGGCTCCGCCGGCACCGGCGCCGACAACGACGCACTCTCGGTGGGGGTGTTCCTGCCGGGGTCCGTCAACGACACCGGCTTCATGCAGTCGGGTTACCTCGGATACGAGCGCCTGGCGCAGAAGTACGGCGACCAGGTGGACCTCAGCTATGTCGAGCAGGTGGCCGCCGCCGACTACCAGCAGGCGTTGCAGCGTTTCGCCTCGGAGAACGACCTCGTGATCTCGGTCGGCGGGCAGACCGACGCTGACGTCCGCAAGATCGCCCCACAATTCCCCGACGTCAAGTTCGTCGAAATCGGCGGCCCCTCCGACGCCGAACCGATGCCCAACCTGGCCTACTACGACCCCCAGCAGGCCGAGGCCGAATTCCTGTCCGGAGCCGCCGCAGCGGCGCTGTCGCAGACCGGCACGGTCGGATTCATCGGCGGCGTGGAACTACCTGCGATCGTCAACGCGGCCAAGGCATTCGGCAATGGAGCCCAGTTCACGCGGCCGGATGTCACCGTACTGGCACCGCAATACGTCGGTGATTTCAACGACCCCGCCAAAGCCAAACAGGCCGCGGGCACCGCCTACGCCAGCGGCGCCGACGTTCTGGGGCAGATCGTCAACCTCGGCAAGCAGGGCATGGAACAGGCGGCCGCCGAATCCGGCAACCGGATGATCGGCGGCCCGATCCCCGGTGAATGTGCCGGTGTCTACGCCGGTTACGTCCGAACCGACATCGGTACCGAGATCGAATACGCCGTGTCTTCCGTGCTCGACGGAACCTGGGCAGCGCAGCAGGTTCCATTCGGTGTCACCACCGACAAGGGCGGCAGCGATTTTGTGGTCTGCTCGGACAATCCCGCTGTCGCCGCTGCGGTCGACAAGGCCGAATCCGCGATCATCGCCGGCTCCATCACCCCGTACTGAATCACCCCGTACTGACAGGGCCGATACCGATGAGCATCACCGCACACACCATGACCACCAGACAGAACACCAGTGAGACGGCACTTCTCACCATGGCCGGAGTACGCAAGTCCTTCGGTTCGGTGCGCGCTCTCGACGAGGTGACGCTGAGCGTGAAACCGCGCTCGGTGCACTGCATCCTCGGCGAGAACGGAGCGGGCAAATCGACGTTGTGCAACAGCATCTACGGAACCGTCTCCCCGGACGCAGGCACCATGACGCTGGCCGGCGCCGACTACCGCCCGCGCAGTCCCGCCGACGCCCTCAACGCCGGGGTGGCGATGGTGCACCAGCACTTCTCGCTGATTTCGACCATGACCGTGGCCGACAATCTGCTGTTGGGGCGCGACGGATTCCGCCCGCCGCGAAAACAACTCACCCGTGACCTGGACCGGATCGCCGACAGCTACGGTCTGGCCGTCGATACCGGCGCCACGGTCAGCGACCTCACCGTGGGTGCCCGGCAACGAGTCGAGATCGTCAAAGCGCTGCTGCGGGATCCGCGGTTGATCCTGCTCGACGAACCCACCGCGGTGCTGGACCCCAAGGAGATCGACGCACTGATCGCCACCTGCGCGGCACTGACCGCCGACGGCAAGTCCGTGGTGCTGATCACGCACAAGCTAGGTGAGGTGGCACGTGCCGCCGACGAGGCCACGGTGCTGCGAGCGGGCACCGTGGTAGGCGGTGGCCGGCTGTCCGACGTCGAACTTCCGACGCTGTTACAACTCATGCTCGGCGACGCCGCACCGGCAGTGCACACGCAGCGGCGCCGCCCCGCCACGCAGGTGGCCGGACTCGAAGTCAACGGTCTCACCGTGACTCGGGACGACGGCAGCATCGCACTGAAGAATGTCGAGCTCACCGTGGGGCAGGGGGAGATCGTCGGCATCGCCGGAGTGGAAGGCAACGGCCAATCCGAGCTCACCTCGGTGCTCTCCGGGGCGCTGCCCGCCGACACAGGCACGGTGGCCGTCGGCGACTGTGACCTCACCACCGCCACGCCGGGTCAGCGCACCGCGGCGGGCCTGGCCGTGATTCCCGAAGACCGCCACGCCGAAGGCATGGTCGGGGCCATGACCATCGCCGAGAACATCGCCCTGCCGAGGCTGCGGACCTACCGCCGGTGGGGCCTGCTGGACCGCGGGCGCATGCGATCCGACGCGGCTGCCGCCATCACCACGTTCTCGGTCCGCGCGTCCGGTCCGGACGCCACCATGGCCTCACTGTCCGGCGGCAATCAGCAGAAGGTGGTGCTGGCCCGCGAACTGTCCACCCCCGGACTTCGCGTCGTGGTGGCCGCTCAGCCCACCCGAGGACTCGATGCAGGCGCCGTCGCCGCTGTTCTGGACCGGTTGCGCGATGCTGCCGACGCCGGCGCGGCGGTACTGGTCACCTCGAGTGAGATCGACGAGTTGATCGCCGTCTGCGACCGCATCGTGGTTGCCTACCGCGGCACCCTTCTCGGCTCCATCAGCACCGACTCTCCCAGCGCGGCAAGCGAAGTTGGTGCACTCATGACAGGAGTGTCGCAATGACCGTGCATCTGCGCCATCCGCTTGTGGTGGCCGCCGCCGCCCTGGTTGTCTCGGCGGGTGTCGGATTTGCTCTGGCCGCGGTGGCCGGCGCAAGTCCCGCCACCGTCGTCGAAGCCCTCATCGACGGCACCCTCGGATCGCCGTTCGCCATCGGCACCTCGCTGAACAACGCCGCACTGTTGATGCTCGTCGCCGCGGGGTTCACCATCGCCTACCGGGCCGGCCTGGTCAACGTCGGCGGGGAAGGCCAGCTGTGCCTGGGCGGTATCGCCGCCACCGGAGTCGGGGTGTCACTGCCCGAGGCGCTGCCACTACCCATCGGGCTGATGCTCACCCTCGGTGCGGCCGTGATCGCCGGGGCGCTGTGGGCCGCCGTCGCGGCGTGGCTGCGGGTGCAGCGCGGCACCAGCGAGATCATCACCACCCTCCTGCTCAACTTCGTCGGACTGGCCCTGGTGGTGCTGATGGTTCAGGAGCCCTCGCTGCTGCGCCAACCCGTGACGTCCTCAGAGACGCTGCCGCAATCCGAACCGCTGGCCTCCTCGGCGCACCTGCCGTTGCTCGGGCTGTACAAGAATCCGGCGACCATCGCCATCGTGCTGGCGGTGCTGGCCGTGGCCGTCGTGGGAATCATGTTGCGCAACAGTGCCACCGGTCTGCGGTTGCGGGCGGTCGGGCTGTCACCGACAGCCTCGGCGCGCCTCGGTGTGGCCGTCGACCGCACCGGGGGTGCAGCACTGTGTGCCGCCGGCGGATTCTCCGGCCTGGCCGGTGGTCTGCTGGTCACCAGTGCGCCGTTCATCCTCGTCGACGGATTCTCATCCGGATTCGGCTTCGCCGGCCTGGTGGTGGGGCTGCTCGCCCGCGGCTCCATGACCGCGGTGGCCGCTGTCTCGTTGTTGTTCGGCTTGCTGGTCTCCGGCGGCATCAACCTGCAACTGCAGGCCGGTGTGCCCGCCTCCACCGTCACCGTGGTCCAGAGCGTGCTGATCATCCTGATTGCTGGCGCAGCATGGTGGTCCGCCACGGCGCGCCCGGCGCAAGCCGTCAAAGCCGACCGCGAGAAAGCCCACCGCGAGGAAGTGTCCGCATGAGTATTCCCATGATCACCGAAATCGTCTCCAGTGGAGTTGCTTTCGCCATTCCATTGCTGGTCGCCGCCTCGGGCGAGTCGATCAGCGAGCGGGCCGGTGTGCTCAACCTGAGCATGGAAGGCATGATGCTCACCGGCGCGTTCGCCGGCGTGCTCGGCGCCGTCACCACCGGCTCCGCCGTCGCGGGCGCCGTGGCCGGAGTGCTGGCCGGGCTCATCTTCGGGATCGCCCAGGCATTGCTCTCGGTCCGGCTGCGCGCCGACCAGATCGTCGTCGGCATCGCCGCCAACGCACTGGCTTTGGGCCTCACCACTTTCGGAGCCCGGATCCTGCTCGGCGGTGGCCGCGGCCAGAACATCCCGGCATTCGCCGACGTGCGGATCCCTGTCCTCAGTGATCTCCCGATCATCGGTCCGGCAGTGTTCGGTCAGACCCCGCTGGGCTACCTGTGCCTGGCCGTCGTCGTCGCACTGGCAGTGGTGTTCTCGCCACGCACCATGGCCGGAATCCGGGTCGACGCGGTGGGCGAGGACGCCACCTCAGCCGGTTGGACCGGTTTGGCCGTCAACCGCACCCGGGTCATCGGGGTGCTGATCGCCTCCGGCGCAGGTGGTCTGGCCGGCGCGCAACTCGCACTCTCAGAGGTCCGGGCCTTCAGTGAGAACATGACGGCGGGCATGGGATACCTGGCTGTCGTCGCGGTCATCGCCGGACGGTGGAAGGTGATCGGAATACTGTGGGCTGCAGTCTTCTTCGGTGTCGCGAGGGCCATGCAGTTCGCTCTGCCCGCGGTCGGTATCCAGATCCCCTATGCGGTGCTGGTGATGTTGCCCTACCTCATCGCCGTCGTCGCTGTCAGCGGGTTCGCCGGCGGCCGTAAAGCGCCGTCCGGGCTCACCGTTCCCTACGTCGGTCGCGTGTGACCACCGAAAGGCTTGATCTCATGACCATCGTGTTGTCCCACTCCGATATCACCGCCCTGATCAACCGCGCGGCGGTCTACCATGCGGTGGAACGTGCACACGCCGACCTCAGTTCGGGCAGCGCCGCGAATCCGGCGCCGGCTCTGTTACCGCTCGACGGCGGTGGGGCGGTCCTGCCCATGGTCGCCACCGCTGCTCGCCACCACGCCAGCGTCGTGAAGATGCTCTCGGACATGCCCTTCAATCGGGCTGCCGGACTACCCACCCAGCGCTCGACGATCCTGCTCATGTCGGCGCAGACCGGGGAGTGCGAGGCGCTGCTGGACGGCAGGCTCGTCACCGCGGTGCGCACAGCGGCGGCCAGTGCCGTGGCCACCGCCCACCTCTCCCGGAAGTCCAGTACCGCACTGGGTTTGATCGGAGCAGGCACGCTCGCGGTGGAACACACCCGCGCCATCGCCCGAGTCCGGCCGATCGAGAAGGTGTTCGTGTGGTCGCGCAGCCAGGCCACGGTCGAGGAGTTCCGGCACCGGATCGTCGACCTCGGCCTGTCCGTCGAGAGCGCGGAATCGCCGCGCAATGTCATCGCCGCCGCGGACGTGGTGTGCACGCTGACACCGTCGAAGGTCCCCATCGTCGAAGGCGGGTGGTTTCGTCCCGGCCTTCATGTCAACGCCGTTGGCGCGCCGCCACGGCCTGATCACCGTGAAATCGACGGTGCGGGAATGGGTTCGGTTCGGCTGGTGGTGGACAGCAGGCCCACCGCTCTCGCCAAGTCCGGTGACGTGCTGATGGCGATCAGTGAGGGACACCTGCGCGAGGGCGACGTCACAACCGAACTCGGTGACGTCATCCTCGACCCGTCCACCGGTCGCCGCGGCGACGACGACGTGACGTTGTTCAACTCCGTCGGGATCGGTCTGCAGGATCTGGTGACCGCCAGAGCCCTCGTCGACGCCGCCAGGGAACACGGCATCGGTAGCCGAGTGGACCTGGGCGCATGAACTTTCTGCAACGCAGCATCGCCCTCGCTGTCGAGGCGGGTGCGCTCGGCAACCGTCCGTTCGGCGCGGTGCTGGTGGACGCCGACGGAATGCTGCTGGCCGAGGGACGCAACGAAGTAGCCTCGACCGGCGACGTCACCGCCCATGCCGAACTGGTGGCGCTGCGGCTGGCCGCGGCGCACCGGCTGGCGGGTTCGGTGATGTATGCCAGCGGGGAGCCGTGCCCGATGTGCGCGGCGGCGTGTGTGTGGGCCGGGGTGCAGCGCATCGTGTTCGCCGCGTCCACGCAGGCGTTCGCGGCGATACTGCCCGGCGGACCCGGCTTCGATATCAGTTGCGCTCAGGTCATCGCCGGATCGAATGCGGCCGTCGACGTCTGCGGACCCGAATTGGAGGCGGAGGCGCTGGCGGCGATGCGGCAGGCGGCACCAAGCTGACCGCAGCGTGATCCCCGCTCACCCTCTGATGCGCCACGCCCACCACGGCGGCGCCAAGGCCCGTCAGTCGAGCTAGACAGCCTGGATGTCGGCGATGACGGCGTCGGTCAGTCGGATGAGGTCGTCCGGGGCCACGCCGATCTCCAGGCCGCGTTTGCCGGCGCTGCACCACACCACGTCCCACAGCAGCGCCGTTTCGTCGATCACCGTCGGCAGGGCCTTGCGCTGGCCCAGCGGTGAGATACCGCCCAGCACGTACCCCGACGAACGCGCAGCGGCAGCGGGGTCGGCCATCGCGGCCTTGGGCGCACCGAGCGCCGCCGCCACCGCTTTGAGCGACAGTTTGGCCGGAACCGGCACCACCGCCACCGCCAGGCCCGACGGGATCTGCACCACCAGCGTCTTGAAGATCTGCTCCGGTTCGACGTTCTTGGCGCAGGCCAGCTCGGTGACGGCCTCGTCGCCGAACGCCTGGTTGCGGGGGTCGTGTTGATAACCGAACACCTCGTGGGGGACCGATGCGGCCACCAGCGCCGCGATCGCCGGAGTTGCCGCTCGTGCCACGGGGCCAGCGTAACCGTGCGTCCGGCCCGGAAATAGCACGGCTGCGGCCACTGTTGACCAAGACGTCATGCCCACGAGCGTGGCTTTGTCGGTCACAGCCTTAGGATTGCGAGAGGGGAACTTGGTGTCGACGGTGTGCCTCGAACGCGCGGTGCCAGAACCGCTGGCAGTGCAACTGCTCATGCCATCGTCGATCATCTGGACCTCCGCAACGGAAGGGACTGTGTCAACCAAGATGACCGACATAGATGACAGCACTGGTCTGGCGCCCGACGAGAAGACGTCGGTAGCCCGATCGGACGAAACTGACGCCGAACTGACAGCGCGCTTCGAGCGTGATGCGATCCCGCTGCTGGACCAGCTCTACGGCGGCGCCCTGCGCATGACCCGCAACCCGGCCGATGCCGAGGACCTGTTGCAGGAAACCATGGTCAAGGCGTACTCGGGATTCCGGTCGTTCCGTGAGGGCACCAACCTCAAGGCATGGCTGTACCGGATTCTGACCAACACCTACATCAACAGCTATCGCAAGAAACAACGCCAGCCGGCCGAGTACCCCACGGACGAGATCACCGACTGGCAGCTGGCGTCCAACGCCGAACATTCGTCGACGGGGCTGCGCTCCGCCGAGGTCGAGGCTCTGGAGGCCTTGCCCGACACCGAGATCAAAGAAGCCCTGCAGGCACTTCCGGAAGAGTTCCGGATGGCGGTCTACTACGCCGACGTCGAGGGTTTCCCCTACAAGGAGATCGCCGAGATCATGGATACGCCCATCGGGACAGTGATGTCCCGGCTGCACCGAGGTAGGCGCCAGCTGCGCGAACTGTTGGCAGATGTGGCACGCGACCGAGGATTCATCCGTGCTTCGGTCGACGCAGCCGAGGAGGTGTCCTCATGAGCGACGACGAGCGCACTTGGCGCCCGCCGGTAGGTCCGGTGGATCCTGAGCATCCGGAATGCGCGGCGGTGATCGCCGAGGTCTGGACTCTGCTCGACGGTGAGTGCACCGTCGACACGCGCGAGAAGCTGCAGCAGCATCTGGACGAGTGCCCGGCCTGCCTGCGCCACTACGGGGTGGAGGAACGCATAAAGGCGCTCATCGCCACCAGATGCAGTGGCGAAAAAGCGCCTGAAAGCCTGCGACAGCGGTTACGGCTGGAGATCAGCCGCACCACCATCATCAGGGGCTAGCTCAGCTGTTGGGCCGACGTCCGTGGTTGGCCTTGCTGTGCTTGCGGTCGCGCTTCTTACGGCCACGCTTGGCCATGGTGTACCTCCAATGTCGTGAACTGATCAGGGTGGTGGCCCGCCGGCCGGAGCCGGGAGGCATCACTTACCAGTGTCTCACGGGGCAGATGGTGCTCTGTCCACCCGGTCTTGTGGTTCGATAGCTTCAGCAGTGCTGTTGCTCCAGTAGAGGTGGGTGAAGATGGCCGAGGATGTTCGCGCCGAAATCGTGGCCAGTGTGCTCGAGGTCGTGGTGCACGAGGGCGATCAGATCGGCGAAGGCGACACCGTGGTCCTCCTGGAGTCGATGAAGATGGAGATTCCGGTGTTGGCCGAGGTGGCGGGCACCGTGAGCAAGGTCAGTGTGTCGGTGGGTGACGTCATCCAGGCCGGCGACCTCATTGCCGTGATCAGCTAGGCGGCTCATGTCGACGCTCGGTGACCTTCTTGCCGAGCACACCGTTCTGCCGGGCGAAGCCGTCGACCACCTGCACGCGGTGGTCGGGGAGTGGCAGTTGCTGGCCGATCTCTCGTTCGCCGACTACCTGATGTGGGTGCGGCGCGACGACGGTGTGCTGGTGTGTGTAGCTCAGTGCAGACCCAACACCGCTCCCACCGGATTGCTCAGCGATGCGGTCTCCACCATGTCCGAGGCTGCCGATCTGCCGCTGGTCACCGCGGCGTTCCGGTCCGGGGCCATCGCCAGGGAAGACCCCACCGACGGCGAAGCCGGCGCCGGCCTCAACATCGAGGCCGTCCCCGTGCGGCACGCGGGCAGCGTCGTCGCGGTGTTGACCCACCAGACCGCGTTGGCGGCCCTACGCAAGTCCTCGCCCCTGGAAATGGCGTATCTGGCGTGTGCTGCGGACCTGGTGAACATGCTCTCCGAAGGCACCTTCCCCAACGTCGGCGATATCGCGATGTCGCGGTCCAGTCCACGGGTGGGGGACGGGTTCGTCCGCCTCGATGTTTCGGGGTCTGTCGTCTTCGCCAGCCCCAACGCCCTGTCGGCCTATCACCGGATGGGCCTGACCTCCGAACTCGAGGGCCACAACTTGGTGGCCGTCACCCGGCCGCTGATCTCGGATCCCTTCGAAGCGCAGGAACTCGCCGAGCACATCAAGGTCTCGCTGTCCGGCGGTTCCAGCATGCGTATGGAGGTCGACGCCGGTGGCGCGGCGGTGCTGCTGCGTACGCTGCCGCTGGTGGTGCACGGCGCGCCGGTGGGTGCAGCCCTGCTGATCCGCGACGTCACCGAGATCAAACGACGTGACCGCGCCCTGCTGAGCAAGGACGCGACCATCCGGGAGATTCACCACCGCGTCAAGAACAACCTGCAGACGGTGGCGGCGTTGCTGCGCCTACAAGCTCGTCGCACCAACAATGCCGAAGGGCGCGAGGCGCTCATCGAGTCGGTCCGGCGGGTGTCGTCCATCGCACTGGTGCACGACGCGCTGTCGATGTCGGTGGACGAACAGGTGAATCTCGATGAAGTGATCGACCGGATCCTGCCGATCATGAACGACGTGGCCGCCGTGGACAGCCCGATCAGGATCAGCCGGATGGGCGCGCTCGGCGTGCTCGACGCCGACCGGGCGACCGCGCTGATCATGGTGGTGACCGAACTGGTGCAGAACGCCATCGAACACGCCTTCACTCCCGGCGCGGGTGCCAAGCAGGGGCATGTCAGCATCCGCGCTGAGCGCTCTGCGCGTTGGCTGGATGTGACCGTGCACGATGACGGTCGTGGGCTGCCCGACGGCTTCAGCCTGGAGAAGTCGGATCGGTTGGGCCTGCAGATCGTGCGGACCCTGGTGTCAGCCGAACTGGACGGCTCTCTGGGAATGCACGACGCAGACGGTGGCGGCACCGATGTCGTGTTACGGGTGCCAATTGGGCGACGCACAAGATTGGCGCAATAAAACGCGACTTCGGGTATCGAAAGGGCGCACCAAAAAGAACGGCCCCGACAATTCTGTCGGGGCCGTCATCGTCCTCTTCCGGGTCGATCAGACTCCGCTGCGAGCCTTCGTCCGGGCGTTGCGACGCTTGAGCGCGCGGCGCTCGTCTTCGCTCATGCCGCCCCAGACGCCCGCGTCCTGGCCGGACTCCAAAGCCCAGGCCAGGCACTCGGTGGTAACCGGGCACCGGTTACACACCAGCTTCGCGTCGGCGATCTGCGCGAGGGCCGGGCCGCTGTTTCCCACCGGGAAAAACAGTTCCGGATCCTCGTCGCGACAGACCGCCTTGTGGCGCCAATCCATAGGTCGTACTCCTTACTAATGCGCGCAGCAATGCGCGCCCGGTTTTGTTTTGTCGGCTGTTAACGCGTGCACACCAAATGTTTCTGCACTGTTGCATCTGATCGTTCCAGATCGGCAACACAAGTCAATAGCGCGAGTTAACACGTGTGCAATGTCACTCGCAGGGCCTGTTTCTCAACCCCTCACTCGTTTGTACTACGATCAACCCAGCTGTGCCCTCAATTTCAGGCAGCGTTTACGTCACAGCGGCTTTCGCTGCAGCTAGAGGCGTGTTTTTTCCCGCAATCAAAGTTGCGGAGCCACCACTGCAAGCGCGTCCGGAACCGATCGGAACGTCATCTGGTCACGAAGGCCGATGTAGTCGCCGTCGACCTGACTGGCCACCGGAGTGTCGCTGATCACCCGCACCCACGCCGCGTCGTCGTCGCGGATCAGGTGCTTGGCGGCGAGTTTGGGGCGCTTTGCCAGCATCTGGCGCACCAGCCCCAGATTGCGCCACACGCTCATGCTGGTGGTGGCAAACACCCCGAGGCCGGTATCGAAGGTGGTGTCGGGGTTGGTCCAGACGGGGCGTTTGTTGGCATAGGTCCAGGGGCTGGAATTCGAGACGAACACGAAATGCACGCCCGAGACCGGCTCCTGCCCGTCGACCTGCAACGTCAGCTGAGGTTCGCGACGCGCGCTTCTGAGGACGGCAGGCACCGCGGCGCTGATGTAGCGCATGGCCGTGACTCCGGTGTGCTTTCTGCGCCGCGCCTCCACGGCTGCCACCACCTCGCCGTCGACGCCCATCCCGGCGGTGAACACCCCCCACCGCTCCCCGCAGTCCATCAGGCCGATACGGCGCCAGGTACGGGTGCGCTGGTAGTCGCTGAGCAAGTCCACCAGCAGATTGGTGGCGTCGGTCGGGTCCTGCGGAATGCCCAGCGACCGGGCGAACACGTTGGCCGACCCGCCTGGCACCACGCCGATCGCGGGAACCGGATGCAAAGGAAGCGGACCCGGCTTGCCCAGCAGCCCGTTCACCACTTCGTTCACCGTGCCGTCGCCGCCATGCACGATCACCACGTCCACACCGTCGGCGGCGGCCTGCTCGCCGATCTCGATGGCGTGGCCGCGGTGGTTGGTGTGTTCGACCGTCAGCCGGGTTCGGCTCTCCAGCGCGTGTGCCAGCAGGTCACGGCCGGCAGGCGTCGTCGAGGTCGCATTCGGGTTCACGATCAGCACGGCGCGCACGAGCCCCAAGCCTATAGGCGTCTGAGAGCACTGCTCGGTACGGTTGCCTCGTGACAGAACGCCGCCTGCTGCTCGTGAACGGGCCCAACCTCAACCTGCTGGGCACCCGGCAGCCGGAGATCTACGGATCGACCACTCTCGCGCAGATCGAACAGGCGGTCACCGACCTGGCCGGTCAGCACGGGTTCACGGTGCGCGCGGTGCAGAGCAATCATGAGGGCGATCTGATCGATGCCATCCACGCCGCCCGAGCCGACTGTGTTGGCATCATCATCAACCCCGGTGCCTACACCCACACGTCGGTGGCCATCGCCGACGCGCTGACCGGCGTCGAACTCCCGGCGGTCGAGGTACACCTGAGCAACATCCACAAGCGAGAGGAGTTCCGGCACCATTCCTACATCTCGCCGGTGGCGGAGATGGTGGTGGCGGGAGCAGGGCCGCTGGGGTATGAGATGGCCGTGCGGTTCCTGGCGGACAGGCTGTGAGTGCGACGCAGCCAGCGGTACTGCGCTACGCCGGATTCCTGGTGGCCGCGCAGGGCGTCGCCGCGCTGGTGATGTCTGCCGTGCTGTTGATCCGCGGCCTCGGTGGCGCCGACCAGCACATCGTCAGCGGATTCGGTACGGCGCTGTGGTTCCTGCTGATCGGCGCGGGGGTGGGTGCCGGCGGCTGGGCGCTGATCACCGGGCGCCGCTGGGGCCGCGGAATCGGGGTTCCCACCAACCTGCTGCTGTTGCCGGTGGCGTGGTACGTGTTCACCTCGCATCACGAGGTGTACGGAGTTCTGGTGGCGCTACTTGCCCTGGTGGTGCTGGGCCTGTTGTTCAGCCCGCCCGCGGTGCAGTGGTACGCAACCCGCGGCTGACACGTCGGCCCCCTGTTCTTCTCGCGGCTCCTTCGTCGCCGCATCGCGACCAGAGTCAGGACTTCGAGGCCAGTTCCACCAGCTTCGGGCCGGACACCCGATAGGTGGTCCACTCATCCTGGGGTTTGCCGCCCACGCCGTCATACAGTGCGATGGCGTTGGCATTCCAGTTCAGCACCGCCCAGCTCAGCCGGGTGTAACCGTGTTGGACGCACTCACGGGCAAGTTCGGACAGCAGTGTCACCGCCAGCCCCCGGCGACGAAAAGCCGGACGTACGAACAGGTCTTCGAGATAGATGCCGGCCACGCCGTCCCAGGTGGAGAAGTTCAGGAACCACAGCGCGGTGGCGGCGGCCTGACCGTCCACCTCGACGATGTGTGCGTGCACTGTCGGCTGATCGGCGAACAACGCGGTGCGCAACTGGTCTGCCGTGACCGTGCATTCCTCCGCAGCTTTCTCGAACTCGGCCAGTTCGTGGATCATCGCCACGATCTCGGTCTCGTCACCCGGTACGGCCCGGCGGATCACTTCACTCATGTTCTGCTCCCAATCCCGTCATGATGGTGTGGAATTTGGTTGTGGTTTCGTCGAGTTCGTCGTCGGGGTCGGAGTCGGCGACGATTCCGCCACCGGAGTGCGCCACCGCGGTGCGGCGATCTGCCGACAGTTGCGCGCACCGGATCGACACCACCCACCGTCCGTTGCCGTCGGCGTCACACCAGCCCGTCGCTCCCGCGTAGAAGCCCCGCTGACCTTCGATCTCGGCGATGGTGGCCGTCGCCTCGGCGGTGGGGTGCCCGCCGACCGCCGGCGTCGGATGCAGTGCCAGCGCCAGGTCCAATGCTGTGATGGACTTTTCGCTCAACGTGCCGGTGACTCTGGTGCTCAGATGCCACAGGGCGTCGGTGTGGTGCAGTTGCGGCTCTGCGTCGACGTCCAGGCTGGTGCACAGCGGGGCCAAGGCGTCGCGGATGGCGTCTACCACCAGTCGGTGTTCGAAGCGGTTCTTGCCGGACTCCGCCAGCGCCGCACCGTTGGCGCGATCAACCGCAGGATCGGCAGAGCGCGCCGCCGAACCCGCAAAAGGCCTGCAGCGCACCTGATCTCCGAAGCGTGCCACCAGCAGCTCGGGGCTGGCGCCCACCAGAGCGGTGCCGGCGTACTGTCCGCCTGCCGGTGTCAGGTCGGCCAGGTAGGCGTAGGCCGCCGGGTCGGCGGCCCGCAGTCGGGTGAGCACCGTCCGCGGATCCCACCCGGACTCGGAGCTCATCCGGATGGCACGCGCCAGCACCACTTTGTGCAACGTCGAGTTGGGATTGCGCAGCCGCGCCACCGCGTCGGCCACCCGAGCGCGGTGCGCCGCTGCGTCAGGGACGGTCTCCTGTACTCGCACCGCACCTGCATCGTGTGTTGCCCACTCGGGCAGCGCCTCAGTGAACACCACATCGTCGGGAGAGTGCAGGGCGGCGGGGCCGGTGATGTCGAAAGGTAACGCGCCCAGCACAATTGGCACCTCGCCGGACCGTAGTGCGGCGTCGGCGGCGGCCACGTCGGAGAATCCGGTGTGCACTCCGCAGGCGAGCACTGTGCCGGTGGGACCGGACAATACGAAGGAAGGGTCGCTGAAGTCGCGGCTCACGACGTGACCGGTTCACGGTGGGCGGTCAGCCCCAGCGACTTCAGTTGACGCAGGCCGTAGTCGAAGCCGCACACCGCCACCGAGGCGGGCCCGAAGCCGTAGCGGGCTCCCTCGCGCAGCGGCTGCTCCACCCACCGGGTCACCACCGACCGGGAGAAGTGTCCGTGCCCGACGAACACCACGTCGCGGTCGGCCAGGTTCTCGAGCGCCAGGTTCACCGCCTGATCGGCGCGCATGCTCACCTGGTCGACGCTCTCGCCGCCCGGGCAGCCGTAGGTCCACAGCAGCCAGCCCGGTACGTTCTTGCGGATGTCATGTGTGGTGATGCCCTCGTAGTCGCCGTAATCCCACTCCGACAGCAGCGGAGTCACCTCGTCGACTGTCAGCCCCGCCAACGCTGCGGTGTCCAACGCCCGCCGCCGCGGACTGGAGAACACGATCGGGTTGGCCAACCCCAGATGGTCCAGTGCCAACGCTGCCAGCTCGGCCTGTTCGCGACCGTTCTCGGTGAGCTCCAGGTCGGTGGTGCTGGTGTGCTGTCCGGACTTCGACCATTCGGTTTCGCCGTGCCGAAGCAGTACCAACCGATGCATGCCCACGCTCACGTTCATCAATTCTGCCCCACTCGGGGCCGTCACCCGGGACGTGGGCCGTCTCACATGCCAGGATGGAGCCCGTGGGGACACACGTGTTGGCTGTGGCCAACCAAAAGGGCGGGGTGGCCAAGACCACGACGGTGGCATCGCTGGGGGCGGCGATCGTCGAGAGTGGGAAGCGGGTGCTGCTGGTCGACCTGGACCCGCAGGGCTGCCTGACCTTCTCGCTGGGGCAGGACCCGGACAAGCTGGCCGTCTCGGTGCACGAGGTGCTGCTCGGCGATATCGAGCCCGGCGCCGCCCTGGTGCAGACCGAAGAAGGCATGACGCTGCTGCCCGCCAACATCGACCTGGCCGGCGCCGAGGCGATGCTGTTGATGCGCGCCGGCCGCGAGTACGCACTCAAACGCGCCCTGGCCAAGGTCGCCGACGACTTTGACGTGGTGATCATCGACTGCCCGCCGTCACTGGGTGTGCTGACCCTCAACGGACTCACCGCCGCCGGCGAGGTGATGGTGCCGCTGCAGTGTGAGACGCTCGCGCATCGCGGTGTGGGGCAGTTCCTGCGCACGGTGTCCGACGTCCAGCAGATCACCAACTCCGACCTGACACTGCTGGGCGCGTTGCCCACGCTGTACGACTCGCGCACCACCCACAGCCGCGACGTGCTGCTCGACGTCGCCGACCGCTACGACTTGCCGGTGCTGGCCCCGCCGATCCCGCGGACCGTCCGGTTCGCCGAGGCGAGTGCCTCCGGTGCCTCGGTGATCGCTGGCCGCAAGAACAAGGGAGCCGTGGCCTACCGTGAGCTCGCCGACAGCCTGCTGAGGTACTGGAAGTCGGGACGGAAGCTGCCGACGTTCACCCCGGAGATCTAGAAGGCTCTGACTCTCACCAGAGTGCGGAGTGGTGGATGGCGGCGTCGGCCACCAACGCGACGCCGGCCACCAGGAACAACACCCGCACGCCGATCGGTCCGTAACGGGTGACGTTGCGTACCACCCAGCGTTGTGCCCGTTGGGCCCGCTGGTTGCGCATCGTCGACAGCGCCAGCACCGACGTCGACGGCAGTGCGGTCACCAGGCAGTAGCCGACGATCAGCAACGGCCACAGCTCAGGCCGCGGGTCCAGAGCGGCGATCATCGCCAGACCGGTCAGATACGGCACCGCGGTTGGAGCCTGCCCCAGCCCGACGGCGAACCCGACAAAGGCGAGCAGCCACGGACGTCGGCGCATCGTCCCCATGGCGCCCATCGCCCAGCCAGGGGCCGACGTCTGGGCCACCAGCGGGAAGAAGGCCAGGCCGATCAGCACCAGACCGACAAGCAGTTCGCCGCGATAACGCAGGGTCGGGGTGAGTTCGATGTCCAGCATGTCGGTCAGGAAGCTCAGGCCCAACACAGTGGCGATGCCGAACGCCGTCAACACGGTGAAGACCCCGAAGATGTAGCTCAGGCCGCCGGGGACGGGGGAGCGGCGGTTGAGCCGGCTGTCGTAGACGATCGCCGAGACGACGCCGATGTTGAGCACGTTGAGCGAATCCAGCACGGCGAGGCCGAGCAGCGCCAGGACAAGGGCTGTCATGAGTATGGGGCCTTACTGGCCCAGCGCCACCAGCGTGCGGCCGCGCTGTTCCAGCAGGATGTCGCCGACGACGGCGGGCACCACTGCGGTATCGGCTGGTGGACGCTCGACAGGAATGACGCGCTCGGGGGCGCCGGTCTCCGGGTCGTAGACCCCGATCCCGCCGGTGACGGGCACCAGCAGTTTCTCCGCCATCATCACTCCGGGTCCCAAGGGCACCTCCGATTCCGAGCGCCTGATGGTGTAGCGGTACTCGATGTTGGTGCTGGAGAACACCATCACGGCATCGCCGGTCCACCAGGTGATCAGGTCGCCGGTCTTGGACACCGTTCCTTCCGGGAAGGCTGCTGAGGCCGGTTCGGGCAGCGGGTAGTCGCCGATCTCGTTGCCGGTGTCGTCGACGACGGAGACGCGGGGTTCGGGCACCGGCAGGTAGACGGCGGTGGTGGTGCCGGACACCGCCAGCACCTGGGCTCCGGAGTCGGCCAGGACGCCCGGTTCGGGGACGTCGCGGACCTCGGGTTCGTCGTCTTCGTCGGAGGCGCGCACCAGCGACAGTTTGACGTCGGTTTCGCCGGGGCAGAACCGCAGCACGGACACCGCGTCGTCGTCTGCGGCCGCCGACAGCAGCGCGCAGCCGTCACCGGTACCGACGTGGACGGGCTTGACGCGGGCGTCCACCTCGCCGAAGCCGATCACCCGCACCATGTCCGAGCGCCACAGTTCGAAGCGGGACCCGCCGACCGAGAGCACCGTGGTCCCATCGGCGGACAGATCGACATGGGGGCTGGCGACACCGGACCGCGCGGGCCCGCGTTTTCCGGTGGCCGCATCGACCGTGCTGACCTGCCCGCAACCCCTGTCGTCCGGATAGACCGCCACGGCGTAGTTGTACACCCAGGTGACTCCACACAGTTCACGGTCGCTGCGGGTGTAGCTCCAGCGAACGGCTCCCGTCACCGGGTCGCGGCCGTCCATGGTGGAGCCGTCACCGGTCATCACGGTGCCCGCGGCGATCACCGGGACAGTCGTGTACGGGCTGGGTGCCGACCACAACTCCCGTAGTCCGGTGGGAACCGCCTCGGCGGCCGGCGGCGCGCTGGACACGCTGTCGGCGGGACGGCTGAGGGTGGCGCGGGCATCGCTGGTCCACCAGATGACGCCCGCAGTCAATGCCACCACTACGGCGATGGCCAGAGCGGCGATGACATCGCCCCTGGTCCGGCGCTCAGGTCTGACCACGGCGGACGATGTGGTCAGCCGGCACTGACTGGAGCGTCGGTGACCGGAGCCTCGGTGGTGCCCGAGGACTTGCGGGGACGACGGCGGCGACGGCGCTTGGCCGGCGCGTCTGCCTCGGTCGTTTGTCCGGAGTCGGGTCCGGCGTTGCTGTCGTCACTCACCTGCTCGACGTGACCGGTCGCGGTCTGTCCTCCGCGGGTGCGGCGACGGCTGCGGGTCCGGGTGCGCGGTGTGTCGGCGCCACTGTCCTCGGCGCCCTCGGAGGCGCGGGGCTTGCGTTCCGGTCGCTTCGACGACACCTTCTGCGGGGTGCCGACGGTGCCGGTGGCGGAGGTCGGGATGTGCAGCTCGTCGTAGAGGTGCGGGGAGCTGGAGTAGGTCTCGGACGGATCCGGTGTGTCCAGGCCGAGCGCCTTGTCGATCATGGTCCAGCGTGGCAGCTCGTCCCAGTCGACGAGGGTGACGGCGATACCGGTTTTACCCGCGCGACCCGTGCGGCCGATGCGGTGCACGTAGGCCTGCTCGTCATCGGGGATCTGGTAGTTGATCACGTGGGTGATGTCGTCGATGTCGATACCGCGGGCCGCCACGTCGGTGGCCACCAGCACGTCGATGGCGCCGGTGCGAAAGCTCTTGAGTGCCTTTTCACGTGCGATCTGACCCAGGTCGCCGTGTACGGCGCCGACCTTGAATCCGCGTTCGGCGAGCTCGTCGGACACCTTCTGCGCGGTGCGCTTGGTGCGGGTGAAGATCATCGTGGCGCCGCGGCCCTCGGCCTGCAGAATGCGGGCCACCATCTCGACTTTGTCGAGCGCGTGCGCCCGGTAGACGAACTGCTCGGTGCTGTCGTGAGTGGCTGATGACGCAGCGGATTCTGCCCGGATGTGCGTCGGCTGGTTCATGAAGGTGCGGGCCAGTGTGATGATCGGGTCCGGCATGGTCGCCGAGAACAGCATGGCCTGCCTGCTGTCCGGGGTCAGCCGCAGAATGCGTTCGATATCGGGCAGGAAGCCCAGGTCCAGCATCTCGTCGGCTTCGTCGAGTACCAGCACCGACAGTCCGCCGAGCTGCAGGTGACCCTGCTGGGCCAGGTCGAGGAGTCGCCCGGGGGTGCCCACCACGACGTCGGCGCCGTTGCGCAGTGACTCGATCTGGGCCTCGTAGGGGCGACCGCCGTAGATGGAGACCACCGACAGCGCGCGGTCACCCACCTGCAGATGCTTGGCGGCGCCGGCGAGGTCACCGAAAACCTGGATACACAGCTCGCGGGTGGGGACGACAACCAGTGCTCGGGGAGCGCCGGTCAGGGGGCGGCCGGCGTCGCTGGTGATCTTGTGCAGCAGCGGGACGCCGAAGGCCAGGGTCTTGCCCATGCCGGTGCGGGCCTGGCCGATCAGGTCGTCGCCGGCCATGGCCATCGGGAGCGTCAGCTCCTGGATGGCGAACGGATGGGATTTGCCCTGCTCAGCGAGCGCACGAACGATTTCTTCGCGAACGCCCAGGTCGGCGAAGGTTTTGGGGATGACAGTCATATAGGGAAGTGCAGCCTTTCGGTCTCGGTCCGAGATCAGTACTCGTCATTTCGATCACGGCGTAGCGTTCACGCGCGCACGAGTTCTGAGAGGAACGAGACCGGGCTTCACGATGTGACACCGCGAGCCGATTCGCTGGGCCCAGTGCGATGACAGTGGTCACCGGTAGGGACAACTGCGTGCACGCACATTACCTAGGAAGAAGCGGGAAAACGCCTCTGCCTCTTCCCATGGTAGCTGGTTGTGCAAGCCATGACCCGATTCACCGCGGTGACGGCGTCTTCGGCACGGCCCCTGAGTGCCAGGAACTACAGTGAGTCCATGAGCTCGACGCAGCCCGCCGCGGGGTCCGGTGAACTGGCTCCCAGTGAGCCTGCCGCGGCGTTGACCGCCGATCATCCGGGTGTCAACGAGTTGTTCGCACTACTGGCTTACGGGGAAGTGGCCGCGTTCTACCGGCTCACCGAAGAGGCGCGGATGGCGCCTCATCTCAATGGCCGAATCAGCATGGCCCGCATGGCGGCCGCGGAGATGGGCCACTACGAGCTGCTGCGGGAAGCGTTGGAGCGCCGCGGAGTGGACGTGGTGCCCGCGATGGCGCGGTATGCCTCTGCGCTGGAGAACTACCACCGGTTGACCACACCGAGTACGTGGCTCGAGGCGTTGGTCAAGACGTATGTGGGCGATGCGCTGGCCGCCGACTTCTACCTCGAGATTGCTGGTGTGCTGCCTGCCGAGATCGCCGATGTGGTGCGTGGTGTGCTCTCGGAAACTGGGCATTCACAGTTCGTGGTGGACGAGGTGCGCGCCGCGGTGGCTGCCAGCGACAGACAGCGCAGCCGTCTGGCGCTGTGGTCGCGGCGGCTGTTGGGGGAGGCCATCACGCAGGCGCAGTACGTCCTGGCCGACCGTGACGAGCTGGTGGATCTGGTGTTGGCCAGCACCGGTGGTCTCGGTCAGATGTCCGGGTTTTTCGACCGGTTGCAGCGCACCCATGCCGACCGCATGAGCGAGCTCGGCTTGAGCTGAGGATTCAGCCCCTCACTTCGCTGGCGATGTCCCCACGCAAGGCCCGCTTCGTCGACCGGGCTAGCCGGTGCAGGTCGCGATCATCGAGTTGTTGTTCTGTGCCGCCACCGGAGTGCCCGCGGCATCGGTGATCACACAGTTCAGCTGACCGGTGAGGCTGGTGGCGGTCACGGATTCGAACTCCACACCGGGATTCAGCACCAACGTCTTGGTCCACGGCAGAGCCACGTTCACCTCGGTGCGAGGCAGGCCCTGTTCGTCGGTGTAGATGACGCTCACCAGGTCGATCAACTGCTTTGTGCCGGTGACCGTGTACGTGACGGTGCGTGGGTCGGGGGCAGGTGCCGGCGGGGGAGCGGCGGCCTCGGGCGCCGGAATGGTCTCCGGCGGCGCAGGAGCGGCGGCGGTGATCGGCGGCGCGGGCGGCGTCGTGGTGATGGTGACGACCGTCTCGGGGGAGAGCTGGGCCGGCGGAAGCGGTGCCGGGCTGGGCGGGATGGTCGCCACGACGGTCCGCGGTGCCGTCGAGGTGGCCGGGGCGTCACCGGTCTGCGCCGTCGGTTCGGTCTCGTCGCTGCGCATCACCAGCACGATCGCCAACACCGCGGCCAGCAGCACCGCAACGGCCATGCCGGCCACCAGGCGCCAGCGGGTGTCGGAGTGGTAGTAAACGCCGTCTTCGTCTTCGTCGTCGTACTCGTCGTAGTCGTGGTAATCCTGCCCATGGCGGTACTCGTCGGTGGTCCGGTACCCGCCGTTGCTGTAGAAGCCGTCGTTGTAGCGCTCTTGGGTCCGGATGCCGCCGGTCGGTGCGTCGTCGTCGAACGGGTCATCGAGGAAGTAGTTCCCCCGGCCGTTCGCGCCACTCCAATACGGTTTGCTCATCGGATCACCGCCGGCGCAACCTTTCACTTTCGCCACATACGTCACTTTCTTCACTTCAGCGTATCGGCGTCGAGATGCCCAACGGACCCGGGATGTGGACGATTTGATATCAATCGGATCACTATCGCGGCAGGTCGGGACCCACTTCGCTGACCGCGAACGCCGTGATGTGAAGTGCTGCCGCGGTGTCCACTAGCCTTCTTGCGTAACCGCTTGTCGAAGAAAGGGTCCAGCGTGGAGGTCAAGATCGGTGTCACGGACAGCCCGCGCGAGATTGTGTTCATCAGCGCGGCGACACCCGATGCGCTGGAGAAGCAGGTGACCAGCGCGCTGACGGCGGGCGACGGGGTGCTGAGCCTCACCGATGAGAAGGGCCGTCGGTTCCTGATCCAGGCCGCTCGGGTGGCCTACGTCGAACTGGGCGCCGCGGACAGTCGTCGGGTCGGCTTCGGTGTCGGCAGTGGTCCGGTGACGCCGCCGATCACGAACGAGTAAGAGGCACGTGCGACAGACCGCCCCAGATGAACTGGACGGTGCCTTCGATGGCGTCTTCCCGGGAAATGGGGCGGTCGTTGTCGAGCCAGTAACGCGCTGAGTCGACGCTGATGCTCACCAGGCCTACGGCGATCATCCGGGCCCGGTGCGGCTCCAGTCCGGAGTCGTGGCTGATGAGGTCGAACACCGCGTCGGTGCACGCCTCGGTGGCCACCTTCACCTGCAGCGATACCTGCGGTTCGGTCACGTAATCGTTCTCGAAGATCAGCCGGTAGCCCTGGCCGTCCTGCTCGATGAACTCGAAGAACGCCTGCACAGCGGCCCGCACCCGGAGGCGGTTGTCGGTGGTGGTGCGCAGCGCCTGGCGCACGCTGGACACCATGTTGTCCACATGTTGGGCCAGTACCGCGAGGTACAGCTCGAGTTTGCTCGAGAAATGCTGGTAGAGAACAGGTTTGCTGACCCCGGCACGGTCGGCGATTTCATCCATGCCCGCGGCGTGGTAGCCGCGGTCCACGAAGACCTCACTGGCGGCGACCAGTAGCTGTCCGCGACGTTCGTCGCGGGGAAGCCTGCTGCCGCGCCTGGTGGTCGTTGGTCGGTCTCCCTCGGACGCATTGACGCCCCGCCGTCGTGTCGAATTGGCGAGCTCGCTCATCAAGTCCTCTATCTGATTTCGTGCCAGGCCAGAAGGTGCGGGCCCATCGCGTCGACATTACTACCCGCGGGCGCAGAACCCACGAAACGTCGGCTCGGGAGTTTGTCCCGGGCGCGCCGGGAACCGTCTGCGCGCGCGTCTATGCCATCCTGGGTCGGTGACCTTCGACCCAGGGCGTCGCGGGCCCAGTCGTGCACCTGTGGTGCACAGCGAGTGGCGCGAGCCGCTGCGTGCCCAGCGTGATCCGTTGGCCGAGGATTCCGGACGGGCTCGGTCCAACCGCGACGAACGTCAGCAGTGGCGCAAGCAGACCTGGCTCGGACGCTTCATCTCCACCTATGGGTGGCGCGCTTACGCGCTGCCGATCCTCATGGTGGTCACGGTGTTGGTGGTCTACCAGACCATCACTGGAACCGAGACGCAGACGCCGGCAGCCGTGGAGGAACCGGTGCAGGGGCCGCCCACCATCGGTGTCGAATCCACCGCCATCATCGGTGCTCCGCCGAAGGGCCTGACGCAGTTCGACGCCAACCTGCCCACCGGGATCCTGCCCGCGGGCGGTCCCTTCACCGAGGCCGGGGCCAACACCTGGCATGTGGTGCCGGGGACCGAGCCGCAGGTGGGGCAGGGCACCGCGAAGGTCTTCACCTACACCGTCGAAGTCGAGGACGGCCTGGACACCACGTCGTTCGGTGGTGATGACGGATTCGCCCAGATGGTCAGCCAGACCTTGTCGAATCCCAAGAGCTGGGTGCACAATCCGCAGTTCGCGTTCGTCCGCACCGACGCCACGTCGACGGTGGAACCCGACTTCCGAGTCTCGCTGACGTCGCCGATGACCATCCGACAGGGCTGCGGTTACGAGATCCAGATCGAGACGTCCTGCTTCAACCCGGCCTACAGCCCCAGCCCCGGTGCCGCCCCCCAGCCGCGCGTGTTCATCAACGAGGCGCGGTGGGTGCGCGGCGCGGTGCCCTTCCAGGGGGACGTCGGGTCCTACCGGCAGTACCTGATCAACCATGAGGTCGGTCATGCCATCGGCTACCAGCAACACGAGCCCTGCCCGGGCAACGGCGATCTGGCGCCCATCATGATGCAGCAGACGTTCTCCACCTCTAACAACGACAACACCCTGTTCGACCCTGGGGCCATTCCCGCCAACGGCCTGACGTGCCGGTTCAACCCCTGGCCGTATCCCATCGCCTGATCTGCGATCAGATCTTCGTGCAATCTCGGCGCATCGCCGGATTCTCGGGAAGCAGTGGAGGACGATTACGGTTGTTGATAGGACTCGACGTGAGTCGGGCGTATCAATCCGTGCAATCGAGGAGATAACGGTGTCGCCGTTGCCGCCGCTGGTAGCGCCAGCAGCCGAACTGACCCGCGAAGAGGTTTCGCGTTACAGCCGGCATCTGATCATTCCGGACCTGGGTCTCGACGGGCAGAAGCGGCTGAAGAATGCCCGCGTCCTCGTCATCGGGGCCGGAGGCCTGGGTTCGCCCACCCTGCTCTACCTGGCCGCCGCGGGTGTCGGCACCATCGGCATCGTCGAATTCGACGTGGTCGACGAGTCCAACCTGCAGCGCCAGATCATCCACGGCCAGTCCGACATCGGCCGCTCCAAGGCGCAGAGTGCCCGCGACTCGGTGCGTGAGGTCAACCCGTTCGTCGAGGTCCGCCTGCATGAGCTGCGCCTGGAGCCCGACAACGCCGTCAACTTGTTCAAGCAGTACGACCTGATCCTCGACGGGACCGACAACTTCGCCACCCGCTACCTGGTCAACGACGCCGCCGTGTTGGCGGGCAAGCCCTACGTATGGGGCTCGATCTACCGGTTCGAAGGTCAGGTGTCGGTGTTCTGGGAGGACGCCCCCGACGGCCTGGGGCTGAACTACCGCGACCTCTATCCCGAACCGCCGCCACCGGGGATGGTGCCGTCGTGCGCCGAGGGCGGTGTGCTCGGCATACTCTGTGCCTCCATCGCGTCGGTGATGGGCACCGAGGCCATCAAGCTGATCACCGGCATCGGCGACACCCTGTTGGGCCGACTGATGGTCTACGACGCGCTCGACATGACGTATCGCACCATCAAGATCCGCAAGGACCCGGCGACGCCCAAGATCACCGAGCTGATCGACTACGAAGCCTTCTGTGGTGTGGTGAGCGAGGACGCCGCGGCCGCTGCGGCCGGCTCCACGATCACTCCCCGCGAGTTGCGCGAGATGCTGGACTCCGGCAAGAACATCGCCTTGATCGACGTGCGTGAACCCGTCGAGTGGGACATCAACCACATTCAGGGCGCGGAGCTGGTGCCCAAGGGCACGTTCGAGAACGGCGAGGCGTTGTCGAAGTTGGCCGTCGACCGAATGCCGGTGTTCTACTGCAAGACCGGCGTCCGGTCAGCCGAGGTGCTGGCCATTGCGAAGAAGGCAGGCTTCTCCGACGCGGTACACGTCCAGGGCGGTATCGCGGCGTGGGCGAACCAGATCGAACCGGACATGGTCACGTACTGACGGTTCTCTCGCCTGTTGGGTGGGTCCGGGCCTGGTCGGCCGCAGGGATGTGCCCTACCGCACGTCACCGCTTCGACACGAAATCGGCACACGCTGATCAGCGGGCCAGTTCGGCGGGGTGGCGACGATAGGCTGAGCCCCATGACTGTCGATGTGCCGCCGGATCATGTGTTGGCGGCCTTCGGGCTCGGGGGAGCTAGACCGGCGCCACTGGGTTCGACGTGGGAAGGTGGCTGGCGCTGCGGCGAAGTGGTGCTGTCCATGGTGGCCGATCACGCGCGGGCCGCATGGTCGGCGAAGGTTCGCGAGACGCTGTTTGTCGACGGGGTGCGACTGGCCCGTCCGGTGCGCTCCACCGACGGCCGCTACGTGGTGGCCGGCTGGCGTGGTGACACCTACGTCGCCGGCACGCCGGAACCGCGCCACGACGAGGTGATCTCGGCCGCCGTCCGCCTCCACGAAGCCACAGCCACGCTGGAACGTCCCCGCTTCCTGACCCAGCCTCCGGTCGCGCCGTGGGGCGACGTCGACGTCTTCATCGCCGCTGACCGCGCCGCCTGGGAGGAACGCCCGCTGCACTCGTTGCCGGCCGGTGCGCGGGTGTCGCCGGGATCGGCGGACGGGCAACGCTCGATCGACCTGATCAATCAGCTCGCCGCCCTGCGCAAGCCGACCAAAAGCCCGAATCAGCTGGTGCACGGTGACCTGTTCGGCACGGTGCTGTTCGCTGGCACTGCCGCGCCTGGTATCACGGACATCACCCCCTATTGGCGGCCCACGTCGTGGGCGGCCGGTGTCGCCGTCGTGGACGCCCTGGCCTGGGGTGAGGCCGACGACGGTCTCATCGAACGGTGGAGTGCCCTGCCGGAGTTTCCGCAGATGTTGTTGCGGGCGTTGATGTTCCGACTGGCGGTTCACGCTCTGCACCCCAGGTCCACCGCGGCAGCGTTTCCCGGCCTGGCGCGTACCGCCGCGCTGGTGCGCCTGGCTGTTTAGCCCGGTCGAGGACGCGGCTGCCAAGGAGCCGGGGTGACGGCCGGGCGGCAAGGCTCAGAAAACGTGTCTGACCTCACGCAACGGAATGCGGCCGTCGTCGGCCAGCACACCCTCGGCCCGCAACCTCTCCAGCTGACGGGTGGCCAGGTGCGGCGCCGGACGACCCGAGCTCCTGATCACGCGGTGCCAGGGCAGATCCGAGGAGTCGGTGCGCATGATCCATGCGACGATGCGCGGGCTGGAAAGCTCTGCCGCTGAGGCGATGTCACCATAGGTGGACACCTTGCCCGGCGGGATGGATGCCACCAGCGCACGCACCCGCTCCACCTGGTCGTCGGTGATGGGTGCCACGGCTCAGTTCTCCAGGACCCGACGGATGACGGCGGCTGTCTTCGCGGGTTTGGCCTGCGACACCATGTGATCACAGTCCATGTCCACCAGTTCGAATGCCGCACCGAGCCTCTGGCGCAGACCCGCCACCAGCTGATCGGTCACATAGGGCGGCGATGTCCTGGTGGCGCGCACCAGCACAGTGGGAATCGGCTTGTCCGGCAACGACGCCGGCCGGGCCAGCTCACTCCAGTACGACATTGTTGCAGGCACGCTGATGCGCCAGCCGAGCCGGCCGTTCGGCAGCGTGAGTAGGTGTTCGTCCAGTTCGCTGTCGAGTTGGGCGTCGTCGACGTCGGCCCAGGAGCCGTTGCGCTTCTCGGCGCGGGCCTCGGCGCGGTCCGGGTAGTCGGGGGAGGCGAACATGGCGTCGGCGATCTCACGCATCCACTCACCGTCGAGACCCACCGCCGGATCCAGCAGTACCAGCCCGGCCACCACGTCCGGACGGGTGGCGGCCAGGTGCAGGGCGATGGCGCCGCCGAACGAGTGGCCCACCACCACAACGGGTTCGGAGAGCAATCCGCCGAGGGCGGCGGCGTTCTCGTCGATGGTCCACGGTGCGGCCCAGGATGAACGGCCGTGCCCGAGCAGGTCAGGGGCCAGCACCGTCACTTCCGGCAGGTGACGGGTGGCCAGGTGCTCCCATCGACGGCCGTGGCCGGTCAGGCCGTGGATGGCCAGGACATGGGGCGGGCCGTCCGGTCCGTATCGATGCACATGGAGTTGGCGGGTCACATCCATGATGGTGCCAGCTCGCACCGACTTGTCGGACCCCCGTGGTGTCATTCCCGCATGACCGCATCCACCTCCGCCGCCCAGGGCCTCACCCGTCGCTGGCCTGCCCCGGCGTCGGCGCTGCTGCATCCGGAATGCCAGGGCGTGGTCCGTGTTCTCGGTGGGGCAGGCACGGGAAAGAGCAGCCTGCTGGTGGACACCGCGGTGGCACGCATCTCTGCGGGGGTGGACACCGAATCTGTGCTGTTGCTCACCGGTTCCGGTCGCCCGGGTGGCCGGTTGCGTGCCCAGCTCACGTCGGCTCTGCTGTCCGCAAGTGCCGATCCTGAGCAGCGCAGCGTGGTCCGTCAGCCGTTGGTGCGCTCCTTGCACGCCTATGCCTTCGCGGTCTTGCGGCTGGCGGCTCAGCGCGCTGGTGATCCGCCGCCGCGGCTGATCACCAGCGCCGAGCAGGACGGCATCATCCGAGAGCTGCTCGAGGGTGACCTCGAAGACGGTGCGCTGTTCTGGCCGCAGCAGCTGCGCCCCGCACTCGGTACGGCGGGCTTCGCCACCGAGTTGCGGGACTTGTTGGCGCGCTGCGCGGAACGTGGCATCGACCCGCAGCAGCTGCAGCGGCTGGGACGGTCGGCGCGGCGCCCGGAGTGGACGGCCGCCGGCAGGTTCGCCCAGCAGTACGAGCAGGTGATGCTGCTGCGCTCGGCAGTCGGTATGGCCGCCCCGCAGGCCACCGTCCCGGCGCTCGGTGCCGCTGAACTGGTGGGCGCGGCATTGGAGGCGTTCGCCACCGATCCGGACCTGCTGACCTCCGAACACGCCCGCATCGGCACCCTGCTGGTCGACGACGCCCAACACCTGGATCCCCAAGCTGCGCACCTGGTCCGGGCGCTGTCGGCGGGTGCCGAGCTCACCGTGCTCGCCGGTGATCCCAATCAGTCGGTGTTCGGCTTCCGTGGTGCCGACCCGGCCCTGTTGCTCGGCGGCGACTCACCCACCATCGAGCTGCAGGTCAGTCACCGCTGCTCCCCGGCGGTGGCCACCGCCGTCAACGGTCTGGCTGCGCGCCTGCCGGGTGCGGGTCCGGCCCGCGTCATCAACGGCAGCGGTGAGCAGCCAGGTTCGGTCAGCGCGTTGCTGGCCGCATCCGACCATGCGCAGGCCACGCTCATCGCCGATGTACTGCGTCGTGCCCATCTACTCGACGGCATCCCCTGGTCGCAGATGGCGGTTGTCGTGCGGTCGGTGCCGCGGGTGGCGGGCCTGCCCCGCATCCTGGCCGCGGCCGGTGTGCCGGTGGCGCCGCCGTCCACCCGCGCACCCCTGGCCGACAATGCGGTGGTGCGAGCGCTGCTCACGGCCCTGGCCGCTGGTGCAGGTGAACTCACCGGCGAACAGGCTCAACTTCTGCTCACCGGGCCCATCGGCCGCGTCGATCCGGTCTCGCTGCGCCAGCTGCGCAGGTCACTCCGCCGATTCGACAACGCCGGGCTCTCCACCGTGGGTGACTTGCTGGCAGCGACCCTGCGCGACGGGATTCCGGACGGGCTGGCGCCTGCGCATGCCCGGCCGCTGCGGCGCGTCCGCTCGGTGCTCGATGCGGTTACCGGTGGGCAGCAGCAGGATCCGCGGTCGGTCCTGTGGGAGGCCTGGCACCGGTCCGGCCTGCAGCGGCGGCTGTTGACGCTCAGTGAACGCGGTGGGGCCGGCGGGGCGCGTGCCTCGGCGGACCTCGACAACGTGACCGAGCTGTTCGCCGTCACCGATTCCTACGTCTCGCACACCGCGGGCGCCTCGGTGGCGGGTCTGGTCCGCCACGTCGACAGCCTCGGACTGCCGGTCCGGGTGGCTGAGCCCGTCGCACCGCCCGAGGCCATCAGCATCGTGAGCCCGCATCAGGCCATCGACGGGGAGTGGGACCTGGTGGTCATCGCCGGCCTGCAGGAAGGGCTGTGGCCCAACACCGTTCCGCGCGGCGGCGTTCTGGGCACCCAGCGGCTGCTGGACACCCTCGACGGCATCGGTGACGCCGTCTCGGTCACCGCTCCGCTGGTCGCCGAGGAACGACGCCTGCTCATCACCGCCGCGGGCCGGGCCCGGCGTCGGCTGGTGGTCACCGCGGTGGAAGGCGAGGGCAGTGACGCCGACGGACTGGCCATCCCGTCACCGTTCTTCGCTGAGCTGGCCGTATACGCCAGCTCAAAGGGAGATGACGAGGTGACGCTGGAACCGGTCGCGGCGCCTGCGGTGCTGTCCGTACCGGCGGTGGTGGGGCGGTTGCGGGCTGTGGTTTGTGCTCCCGCCGAGGCAGTGGACCAGCACACCCGCGCCGGCGCCGCGGCCCAGCTGGCGCGGCTGGCCAAGGCCGGTGTCCCCGGTGCCGACCCAGCCGGCTGGTACGCCATGACACCCCTGAGCACCCGTGACCCGCTGTGGAGCGGGGACCAGCACACCGTGACACTGTCGCCGTCGACGCTGCAGACCCTGCAGGACTGCCCGCTGCGGTGGCTGCTGGAACGCCACGGTGGCGCCGATGCTCGCGAATTACGGTCCACCATAGGAACATTGGTGCATGCGTTGATCGCCCAGCCGGGACGCACCGAGAATCAGCTCAATGCCGACCTCGACGCCATCTGGCAGGAACTGCCATTCGAGGCGCAGTGGTTCGCCCGCAACGAACTGGCGCGCCACCGGGAGATGCTGGGCGCATTCACCGAATGGCACAGCCAGACCCGCCGCGAGCTCACCGAAGTCGGCGTCGAGGTGGACATCGACGGTGACGTGGCTGCCGCCGACGACGACGGGCCGGGAGTCCGGGTCCGTGGCCGCGTCGACCGGCTGGAACGCGACGCCGAGGGCCGGCTGGTCGTGGTCGACGTGAAAACCGGCAAGACCCCGGTCAGCAAGGACGATGCGCAGAAGCACGCGCAGATGGCGTTGTACCAACTGGCCATCGCCGAAGGTGTGCTCCCCGGCGAGGCGACACCCGGCGGTGCACGCCTGGTGTACGTCGGTAAATCCACCGCCGGCGGCGCCGCCGAACGTGTGCAGGACCCGATGGCACCGCAGACCCGCGAGCAGTGGCGCGCACAGGTTCGGGCAGCGGCCGCGGCCACAGCGGGCCCGCAGTACGTCGCCCGGGTCAACGACGGGTGTGGACACTGCCCCATACAACCGTTCTGCCCGGCGCACAAGGTCGGTAAGGAGCAAGCATGACCAGTGTCGAAGTGCGCTACCAACCGGCGGAACTTGCTGCCGCCCTCGGTCTTCCACGTCCCACCGATGAGCAGGCCGCGGTCATCTCGGCTGCGCCGGGCCCGCTGGTGGTCATCGCCGGAGCCGGTGCGGGCAAAACCGAGACCATGGCCGCCAGGGTGGTGTGGCTGGTCGCCAACGGGTTCGCCCACCCCGGTCAGGTACTCGGCTTGACCTTCACCCGCAAGGCGGCGGGCCAGCTGTTGCGCCGCGTGCGTTCGCGGCTGAGCCGGCTCGCCGGAACAGGTTTGGCGGCAATCGAATCCGCTGATCCGGTCACGGTGAGCACCTATCATGCGTTTGCGGGGACGCTGCTGCGTGAGCACGGGTTGCTGCTGCCGGTCGAGCCGGACAGCAGACTGCTCTCTGAGACCGAACTGTGGCAACTGGCCTACGACGTGGTGTGCAGCTATCCGGGTGACCTCGACACCACAAAGACCCCGGCCGCCGTCACGGCGATGGTGCTGCGGTTGTCCGGGCAACTCGCCGAGCACCTGGTCAGTACGGATCAACTGCGCGACACCCACGTCGAACTGGAACGGCTGGTGCACACCTTGCCCGCTGCGCCCTACCAACGCGATCGCGGCCCCAGCCAGTGGCTGCTGCGCCTGTCCACCGCCCAGACCGACCGCGCCGAATTGGTTCCGCTGATCGACGCATTGCACCAGCGGCTGCGGGCCGAGAAGGCCATGGACTTCGGCATGCAGATGTCCGCAGCGGCTCGGTTGGCCTCTGAGCACCCCCAGGTGGGCGAGCAGTTGCGGCAACGGTTCCGGGTCGTGCTGCTCGACGAGTACCAGGACACCGGCCACGCCCAGCGAGTGGCACTGTCCGGGTTGTTCGGCGGCGGCGCCGATGACGGTCTGGCGCTCACCGCCGTCGGTGACCCCATCCAGTCCATCTACGGCTGGCGCGGTGCCTCGGCCACCAACCTGCCCCGCTTCACCACCGATTTCCCGTACGCCGACGGCACTCCGGCACCCACCCTCGAACTGCGCACCAGCTGGCGTAATCCGCCCAGCACGCTGCGAGTTGCCAACGCCATCTCCGAAGAGGCGCGGCAACGGTCGGTGGCGGTGCGTGAGTTGCGCGCCCGCCCGGACGCCGACGAGGGCACGGTGCGGTGCGCACTGCTGTCCGACGTGGAAGCCGAACGCGACTGGGTGGCCGACCACATCGCGGGTCGGTACCGGGAGGCCGCGGACGCGGGTGCGCCGCCACCCACCGCGGCAGTCCTGGTGCGTCGCAACGCCGATGCCGCGCCCATGGCTGTCGCGCTGCGGGCCCGCGGGGTCCCCGTCGAGGTGGTCGGTCTCGCCGGACTGTTGGCCGTCGAAGAGGTTGCCGATGTGGTGGCGATGCTGCGGTTGGTGGCCGACCCGGCGTCCGGTGCCGCTGCCATGCGGGTGCTGACCGGGCCCCGGTGGCGGCTGGGTGGCGCCGATATCGCCGCGCTGTGGCGCCGCGCCCGCCAGCTGGTGGTGACACCGGTGCCCGGCACCCCCGACGTGGGCGAGATCGTCGCGCAGTTGGCTCCGGATGCCGACACCGCATGCCTGGCCGACGCCATCTGTGATCCGGGCGCGGCCGAAGCGTATTCGCAGGCTGGGTATCGGCGGATCACCGCGCTCGGTGAGGAATTGACCACGCTGCGCGCCCACCTCGGCTACTCGGTGTCGGATCTGGTGGCCGAGGTCCGCCGGGTCTCCGGGATCGACGTCGAGGCCATGGCCGTCCCCACTGGCGCTGACGGCCGGACCGGCAGTGAACAACTCGACGCCTTCGCCGATGTCGTCGATGCGTACGCTGCCCGCGGCGCCACCGGCGCTGGCAACGACATCGCGGGATTGCTGGCGTATCTGGACGCCGCCCGGGAGGTCGAGAACGGGTTGGCGCCGGCGGAGCTCACGGTGGCCAGTGACCGCGTGCAGATTCTCACCGTGCATGCCGCCAAGGGGCTGGAATGGCAGGTCGTCGCCGTCCCGCACCTGGCGGGGCGGGTGTTCCCGTCCACCGCGGCGCGCAGCACCTGGCTCACCGATGCCGGCGAGTTGCCACCGCTGCTGCGCGGTGACCGGGCCGGTTTGGGTGACCACGGGGTGCCGGTTCTGGACACGTCGGCGGTCACCAATCGAAAGCAGCTGTCCGACACCGTTACCGCGCACCGCAGCCAGCTCGACCAGCGTCGGGTGGACGAAGAGCGCAGGCTGCTCTACGTCGCCATCACTCGCGCCGAGGACACGCTGCTGCTGTCTGGGCACCACTGGGGTGCCACCGAAAGCAAGCCGCGCGGCCCATCGGAGTTCCTGATCGAACTGAAGGACATCATCGACACCGCAGCAGCAGAAGGCCGGCCCTGCGGGGTGGTCGAGCACTGGGCGGCAGAACCCGCCGAGGGCGAGTCGAACCCGTTGCGAGACACCGTGATCGAGGCGCTGTGGCCGGTTGATCCGGCGGCGGATCACCGCACGGACATCGAGAGCGGCGCGGCGCTGGTGCAGGCCGCGATGAGTGCCGGCGCACCCGCGGGAGACAACGAGTGGTCTGCCGATGTCGACGCACTCCTGGCCGAACGCGAGCGCACGCCGTGGCAACCCAGCACGGTGTTGCCCGGGCAACTGTCTGTCAGCAACCTGGTGGAGTTGGGTCGCGACCGGGCGGCGGCAGTCCGCCGGTTTCATCGCAGAATGCCGGTTCGCCCTGACCCGTTTGCGTTGTTGGGCACCGCATTCCACGACTGGGTGCAGCGATTCTATGGGGCCGAGCGTCTGTTCGACCTCGCCGATCTGCCGGGCGCGGTGGACGCGGAGTTGGCCGCGGCCGAGGCCGACGAACTGGCCGACCTGCAAGCGTCGTTCATGGCGTCACCGTGGGCGTCTCGCACGCCGACCGATGTCGAGGTGCCGTTCGAGATGATGGTCGGTGAGGTTGTGGTGCGGGGACGCATCGATGCGGTGTTCTCCGACAAGGACGGCGGGATCACCGTGCTGGACTGGAAAACCGGTGTGCCCGCAGCGGGGCAGGAGGCGCAGAAGCACGCCGCCGTCCAGCTCGGTGTCTATCGGCTGGCGGCCGCGGCGCTGTACGGGGTTGCCGAATCCGAGGTTCGTGCGGTGTTCCACTACGTCCGCAGCGGGCAGACCGTCACACCGGAGGTGTTACCCGATGCGGCCATGCTCGCCGAGCTCGTGGGTCAAGACGCGTAGGTCAGGATTCCCGTCGGATCTTCAGCGCCTGCGTGATCATCGGGATCTGCATCGGCAGCCGCGCCAGGGCCACCAGCCGCATCGGCCACGGCTTGTCCCACCACAGCCGCACCATGTTGACGTTGCCGGGGAACACGCCGAGATACAGCAACACCGCAGCCAACGCACCGAGCCGTCTGGTCTTTGCGGGCACCAGCAGCGCCGCGGTGCCCAGCTCGGCCACCCCGGAGGCGTACGTGTAGAACCGTGGGCTGCCAGGCAGCTCGGCGGGAACGATCCCGTCGAACGGCTTGGGCGCCGCAAAGTGCAGGATGCCGATCCCGGTGAGTCCGGCGGCCATTGTGTAGGCACGCTTGTCGGCAGCGGTGGGGGTGTTCGACGTCATGATGTCTCCAGCTTCATGGTTACATGATGTCGTGCGCCGGGATGACCCGAGGGAAGAGCCGGATTCTGGTCCGGATCAGCTAAGCGAGCACTGTGGCCAAGAATAGGCTGCGGCGCCGGCTTCGCCGTCTCGATGAGGCACTGACCGCGAAACCCGATGCGGCGCTGGTCGAGTACCTGCACATCCCGGAGAACTTCGTCAGCCCGGCCCGCAGGATCTTCATGCGGGTGTTCTACGCCTTGGGCGCGCTGTTTGCGGCGGTGCTGATCGTCTACCTCGACCGCGACGGCTATCGCGACATCGAGAGTGCGCCGGTTCCGGGAGGGCTGTCGTTCCTGGACTGCCTGTACTACGCCACGGTGTCGCTGTCGACCACCGGTTACGGTGACATCACCCCGGTCACCGAGACCGCCCGGCTGGTCAACGTCCTGGTCATCACCCCGCTGCGGGTGGCGTTCCTGATCGTGCTCATCGGTACCACGGTCGAAACGCTCACTGCGGCCTCGCGCCAAGCCCTCAAGATCCAGCGTTGGAGGAACTCCGTGCGTAACCACACCATCGTCATCGGCTACGGCACGAAGGGTAAAACCGCCGTTGCCGCGATGGTCGGGGACAACGTGAAACCCGGCGAGATCGTTGTCGTCGACACCGACCAGGCCTCCCTGGACCGCGCCAGCCAGGCGGGTCTGGTCACCGTCCGCGGCGACGCCAACCGCTCGGACGTGCTGCGGCTGGCCGGGGCCCAGCACGCCGCGGCCATCATCGTGGCCACCAACAGCGACCCCACCGCCGTGCTGGTCACGCTGACCGCCCGAGAGCTGGCGCCCAATGCCAAGATCATCGCCTCGATCCGGGAGTCGGAGAACCAGCACCTGCTGCGGCAATCCGGTGCCGACTCGGTGGTGGTGTCCTCGGAGACGGCGGGCCGACTACTGGGGATCGCAACTCAGACGCCGAGTGTGGTGGAGCTCATCGAGGACCTCCTGACCCCCGACGCCGGCTTCGCGATCGCCGAACGTGAGGTCGAGCCCAAGGAGGTCGGCGGGTCCCCGCGTCACCTGAAGGACATCGTGTTGGGTGTGGTGCGCGACGGGCAGCTCAAACAGGTCAGCGATCCCGAAGTGGATGCCGTGGAGGCCACCGACCGCCTGCTTTACGTGCGCAGCGCGGAGGATGACCGTGGTTGACTTCCAACTCCGAAACGTACCGCTGCTGTCCCGGGTCGGCGCCGACCGCTCCGATCAGCTCCGCACCGATATCGACGCCGCCATCGCGGGGTGGGCCGATGCCGCCGTACTGCGCGTCGACAGCCGGGGTCAGGTGCTGATCTCCAACGGGCACGTGGTGCTGGGCACCACCGCAGGGCTGGGTGACAAGCCGCCGGCCGACGCGGTGTTCCTCGGTCGGATCGACGGCGGCAGGCACGTCTGGGCCATCCGCGCGACGTTGGAGCCGCCGCAGGACGGAGCTGACTCCCATGTCCTCGATTTGCGTCGTGCCGGAACGGTTTTCGACGACGTGAGTTCGCAGCTGGTGGCCTCGGCCACGGCGCTGCTGAACTGGCATGACAGTGCCCGGTTCAGCTCCGTGGACGGGGCGCCCACCACACCCGTCAAAGCCGGGTGGTCACGGGTCAACAGCGTCACCGGGCACGAGGAGTTCCCGCGGATCGATCCTGCGGTGATCTGCCTGGTCCACGACGGCGGTGACCGGGTGGTGCTGGCCCGCCAGACGGTGTGGCCGGACCGGATGTTCTCGCTGCTGGCCGGATTTGTGGAGGCCGGCGAGTCGTTCGAGACGTGTGTGCGCCGCGAGATCGCCGAAGAGGTCGGCCTGACGGTGCACGACGTGCGCTACCTGGGCAGCCAGCCGTGGCCGTTTCCGCGGTCGTTGATGGTGGGATTCCACGCTGTCGGCGATCCCGACGAACCGTTTGCGTTCAACGACGGTGAGATCGCCGAAGCGCACTGGTTCACCAGGGCGCAGGTGCGGGCTGCGCTGGAGATCGGTGATTGGAGCAGCGCTGCCGCCTCGGAGTCCAAACTGCTTCTACCCGGCTCGATTTCGATCGCCAGGGAGATCATCGAGTCCTGGGCGTACGCCTCGGACTGACCGCGCTGGTCAGGTTATCGACAGCTCCGCGAGTTTGCCCTCGACGTCCTTCACGGACGGATTTGTCATGGTGGTGCCGTCGGAGAACTTCACCGTGGGCACGGTCTGGTTGCCGTTGTTGACCGACTGCACGAACTTGGCGGCTTCGGGTTCGAGCTCGATGTCCACCTCGGTGTAGCCGATGCCTTTGGATTTCAGGGCCGTCTTGAGGCGCCTGCAGTAGCCGCACCACGTCGTCGAATACATGGTGAGTTCGTTGACCGTCATACCTCAATAGTGCCGGATCTCCTGCTGCCCGGGGTTCCCGGCCCGGTGCGTGTCACCGGGCGCTGCGATGATGGGTCCCATGCCCACTGACAGCCTTCTCACCGCAGGGCTCGATGACGAACAGCGCGAGGCTGTGCTGGCCGGTCGCGGGCCGGTGTGTGTGCTGGCTGGTGCGGGCACCGGCAAAACCCGCACCATCACCCACCGCATCGCCCATCTGGTCGGGTCGGGGCACGTTGCCGCCAGTCAGGTACTGGCCGTGACGTTCACGTCCAGGGCGGCGGGGGAGATGCGCACCCGCCTGAGGAGCCTGGACGCCGACGCGCAGACCGGTGCGCGGGTGGGGTCGGTGCAAGCGCTGACGTTCCACGCCGCCGCCCGGCGCCAGCTGTCGTACTTCTGGCCGCGTGTTGTCGGCTCTACCGGGTGGCAGCTTCTCGACAGCAAGTTCTCCGTCGTCGCGCAGGCCGCCAACCGGGCCAAGATGCAAGCCAGTACCGAGGACGTCCGTGACCTGGCCGGTGAGATCGAATGGGCCAAGGCCTCGCTCATCACCCCGGAGCAGTACGCCGCCGCCGTCGCAGAGGTGGGCCGCGACATCCCCAAGGATGCCAACCGCATCGCCGCGGTGTACGCCAACTACGAGAACCTGAAGGCGCGTGGTGAAGTCGCGCTGCTCGACTTCGACGACCTGCTGCTGCACACCGCGGCCGCCATCGAGAACGACGCGGCGGTGGCCGCGGAGTTCCGTGATCGCTACCGCTGCTTCGTGGTCGACGAATATCAGGACGTCACCCCTTTGCAGCAGCGGGTGCTCAGCGCCTGGCTGGGCGATCGTGACGACCTGACGGTGGTGGGTGATGCCAATCAGACCATCTACTCGTTCACCGGTGCCTCCCCGCGGTACCTGCTGGATTTCTCGCGGCGCTTTCCCGAGGCCACCGTGGTTCGCCTGGAGCGGGACTACCGCTCCACCCCGCAGGTGGTCGAATTGGCCAATCGGGTCATCGCGGATGCTCGCGGTCGGGTAGCGGGCAGCAGGCTGCACCTGGTGGGCCAGCGTCCGCCGGGGCCGCGGCCGGCGATGCGCGAGTACCCCGATGAGGTGGCCGAGGCCGCCGCGGTGGCGCGTGCGGTCAAGGGGCTCATCGAATCAGGAACGGCCGCAGCCGAAATCGCCGTGCTGTACCGGATCAACGCCCAGTCAGAGGTTTACGAGGAGGCCTTGACGGCGGCCGGGGTGGCGTTCCAGGTTCGCGGCGGCGAGGGCTTCTTCAGTCGGCAGGAGATCCGGCAGGCTCTGGTGGCCTTGCAGCGGGCCGCTGATCGCGACGCCCAGGACGCCGATCTGCCGGATCTGGTTCGTCGGCTCCTCGAACCGCTCGGTCTCACCGCCGAAGCACCGTCTGGCACCCAGGCACGGGAACGGTGGGAGGCACTCACCGCGCTGGCTGAACTGGTCGACGAGGAAGTGGCCACCCGACCCGAGTTGGACCTGCCCGGGCTGGTGGCCGAGCTGCGGGTTCGCGCCGACGCCCGCCACCCACCCGTCGTGCAGGGCGTCACCTTGGCGTCGTTGCACGCGGCCAAGGGATTGGAGTGGGACGCGGTGTTCCTGGTGGGTCTGGCCGACGGCACCCTGCCCATCTCACACGCGCTGTCGCATGGTCCCGACAGTGAGGCCGTCGAGGAGGAACGGCGTCTGCTCTACGTCGGGATCACTCGGGCCCGGGTGCATCTGACGCTCAGCTGGGCGCTGTCGCGCACCCCCGGTGGGCGGCAGAGCCGCAAGCCGTCGCGCTTCTTGAGCAGCATCACCCCGAAGCCGCCGCCCGACCGTGCGGGCGGGCGCAAACAGCGGGGGCCCGCCAAACGCTGTCGCGTGTGCAACGCCGAGCTGAGCAGTCCCTCGGCGATCATGCTGCGCCGCTGCGAGTCGTGTGCCTCCGAGATCGACGACGAGCTGCTGCTCCAGCTCAAGGACTGGCGCTCGCGCACCGCCAAGGAACAGAAGGTGCCCGCGTTTGTGGTGTTCAGCGACAACACATTGATCGCCATTGCGGAGATGCTGCCTACCGACGACGCGTCGCTGGTCGCCATTCCCGGCATCGGGGCGCGCAAACTCGAGCAGTACGGCGCCGATGTGCTGGAGTTGGTGCGTGCACGGCCGTGAAACTGCAGGTCAGAAAATCGCTTGTGCTCGTCTATGAGGACCGTCTAGCCTCGAACGCGTACGACCCACGGCCGTCAGATGGCCCGCGCAACAAGAAAGGAGAGCCCCACCAATGATTGATTTCACGCAGCACGGCTCGGTAGGCAGCAATGCCGCCGTGGCAAATGTGGCAGGGGCCTCCCATGTCCTGTTGCTGGACAGGTTCGGAGCTGCGGTGATGACCGCACCGCATAACACCCCCGCGGCTCATGCCGCCTGGGCGGTTGCCGCCATTGCGCCGCAGCGCAAGCGCCGCACCGCCGCCGAGACTGACGCGTCCGTGGATCGGAGTTTCCTCTAGAAGCCCGACACAGCAGCCAAATGGCCACGGACCCGAAGTCACCCGGATCCGTGGCCATCAGTGTTTTACCGGGACAACACCCGCAAAACGCCTGGTCCGGATCTCGAAGCAAAGACGAGAAGCCACGAAACCAGGAAGCAGGTGAAGGACATGTCAGCCCTGACGGTCCCTGCCGTAGAGGACACGCAGAAGCTGCCGGAGCTGCCTTGCCATGCCGGAGACCCCGATCTGTGGTTCGCCGAAACCCCCGCCGATCTGGAGCGCGCCAAGGTGCTGTGCGCGCAGTGCCCGATCCGCCGCCAGTGCCTGACCGCCGCGCTGGAGCGCGAGGAGCCATGGGGTGTGTGGGGCGGTGAGATCATCGAGCGAGGCGCGATTGTCGCGCGCAAGCGCCCGCGTGGTCGGCCGCGCAAGGATTCGGTCGCAGCGTGACGTCGATGCCGCCGAGACTGCCCAGCAGTCTCGGCGGCTTTCGGGTGTCTAGTCCGGGTCGGCGAAGCCGGGCACCAAGTCCTCGGCGATCTGCCGCACCGGGACGTGCGCGTCCAGCTGACACGAGATCGCGACGATAGAGGCGATGACGCGCATCGGAATGGCGAGCTTGGCCGGGATGTCCATCTGTCGCGCGGTGCGGATCTGACCGGCGGCGCGGTCGAAGTCCACCGCGGCCATTCTCCGCAGCCACTTGCGGTTGTAGTGGAACACCTCGACCTCGAGTGGTTGCACGTATTGCTTGAGCATCTCGTCGATCTCGGCGGTGTCGACCTTCTCACCCTTCTGGATGAAGCCGATCTTCTCCATGGTGGGCAACAGCTTCTCGTAGTTCTTGTCCACCGCGTAGCGCAGCAGCTGGCCGAGTTCGCGGGGCATACCGCCGGGCAGGGGAGCGACGGCCCCGAAATCGATGACGCCCATCTTGTCGCCGTCCATCAGCATGAAGTTGCCGGGATGGGCGTCGCCGTGCATCATCTCCAGGCGGCGTGGGGCATCGTCGGTGAGTTCAAAAAGCCTGTACCCCATGAGATCTCGTTGATCCTGGGTGCCGTTGCGGATGATCTGCGCCAGCGGGATGCCGTCGATCCACTCCGCGATCACCACCTTGGGGGCACTGGCAATCACGGCGGGCACCACAAAGTGCGGATGGCCGGCGTAGGCCTTGGCGAAGGCACGCTGGTTGTCGGCCTCCAGCCGGTAGTCCAGTTCCATCTCGGTGCGTTCGATCAGCTCGTCGACCACGCCCTGGACGTCGGCGCCGGGGGAGAGCTGCTTGAAGATCGACACCATGCGCCGCATGGTCTTGAGGTCGGCGCGCAGCGCTTCATCGGCACCGGGGTACTGGATTTTGACGGCCACCTCGCGGCTGTCGGACCAGATGCCCTTGTGTACTTGGCCGATGCTGGCGGAGGCGACGGGGGTGTCGTCGAAGGACGTGAAGCGTTCGCGCCACTTGGTGCCCAGCTGTTGGTCGAGCACGCGGTGCACTTTGGCCGCGGGCAGCGGCGGCGCATCCTTCTGCAGTTTGGTCAAGGCTTCGCGGTAGGGCTCGCCGAACTGTTCGGGCACGGCGGCTTCCATCACCGAGAGCGCCTGGCCTACTTTCATGGCGCCGCCCTTGAGCTCACCGAGGACAGTGAACAGCTGATTGGCGGCTTTCTCCATCAGTTCGGCGTTGACTTCGTCCTTCGACTTGCCGGTGAGCCGCTTGCCGAATCCGAGTGCGGCGCGGCCGGCGAAACCCACCGGCAACGTTGCGAGCTTGGCGTTTCGCGCAGCGCTTCCACGTCTGATGTCTGCCACCACACCATCATCCACGACCTTCCTGTGCGGACGTGCACCGATGTGGCAACTGGCGATGTCAGCACGTGCAGCGGGGGTGGCGCGGCCAATGCCTGGCGGTGATGGTGCTGGTGGAGGTGTCGAACTCCAGAGTCGTGGACAAGGTGGCGGGTGGCTGCGGCCCGGGCACGCCGCGCAGCGCGCCCAGCACCGTGTTGACCTGGCCCAGCGCCAGCGCCGCGGTGGCCAGCACGGTGGCCCGGTCGGCAGAGCCGACAGTGTCGCGCAACTGGGCCGCCACCGCGGGCCAGGCCGCATCCCTGTCGCATCGGTGCAGGTCAGCGCAATCCAAGCAGCTGGTGAGCCCGGGAAGAACCAGTGGCCCCACCAATCCCTTCCCGTCGCGCACCCGGACCTGCAGGTGCGGCACACGCGCGTCGTGCAGGTCACGCAACAGACGCGGGTCGGCCACCAGGACATCGGTCAGCACCACCAGGTCCGTCGTCTCGGAATGCACCGCGGCGTGCGCGTGGCTGGTGTGCTTGAGGCGCGCTCCAGACCGCTGCAGCCCGTCGAGCATCGTGGCCGCCAAGGGGCCGCGGCCGTGCACCCGGATAGACGGTGCCCGTCCGGCGTCCGAGTTCTGCTGAAGTCGGGCCACCCCGGCGCCCACCAGCGCACCGATCAGGCCGGTCAGCTCTTCGGCCCCCACCTCGCCGTGACGGGCCGCCTCCCGGGCCAGCTCTTCCATTCCCGCGGTCGCCTGCATGCGGCGAAGCACCGCCGCCAGCGCCCCGGCGGTGAGCCCGCCGGGCGGACGGACCGTGACCGCACGACGTGGATCCCACCCCACCTGGACGGTGCCGTCCGGTCGCAGGAGCACCGGCATCGCCGGATCGAGGCTGTAGCGGCCGACCATGGCGCCGACTGTGACACGGCGCCTGCAGATCAGGTTTTTACTTCTCCACAGGGGGATCGCCGGAATCGTCTCGGCCGCTGTTGAAGTCTTTCTCGAACTGCGCGATGGCCTCGTCGATCTCGTCTGAACCGGTGTCGCCACCGATTACCCGGTCGATGAATCCGGCAGGTGTGTCGAGGTCGTCGGCGTCCGGCAGCAGATCGGGGTGCTGCCACACCGCGTCGCGGGCATCGGCGCCGGCGGCATCGGTGAGCCGCTCCCACAGCACTGCCGCTTCGCGCAGCTTGCGCGGCCGCAGTTCCAGCCCGACCAGGGTGGCGAACGTCTGCTCCGCGGGTCCGCCGGTGGCGCGGCGACGGCGCAGCGTCTCCGACAGCGCCGAGGCGCCGGGGATCCGGTCACCGAGAGCGGCGCTGACAACGGTCTGCACCCAGCCTTCGATGAGCGCCAGCAGCGTCTCGAGGCGTTCCAGCGCGGCTGTCTGCTCCGGGGTGGCCTTCGGTTCGAAGATGCCCTGGTTCAGCAGCTGTTCCATGGCGGCCGGGTCGGTCATGGCGGCCGGGTTGAAGCCCTGGGCCAGCTCCTCGATACCGGACATGTCGATGGTGATGCCCTTGGCATAGGCCTCGACATTGCTCAGCAGCTGGCTGGCCAGCCACGGCACATGTACGAACAGTCGCTGGTGGGCAGCTTCGCGGGCGGCCAGGAAGGTCAGGATCTCGGCGCGCGGCTGCTCCAGGCCCGACGAGAATTCCTCGACCGCCTCGGGCAGCAGCGCCGCCACACCCTTGGGGCCCAACGGCAGCCCGATGTCGGTGGAGGTCAGCACCTCTTTGGACAGCTTGCCCAGCGCCTGCCCCAGCTGCGAGCCGAACGCCATGCCACCCATCTGGGAGATCATCGCCAGCAACGGCCCGGCCATGCTCTTGGCTTCCTCCGGCAACGCCGAGGCCCACATGGTCGAGATCTGCTGGGCCACCGGGTCGCACAGCCGCTTCCAGGTGTCGATGGTGTTGTCCAGCCAGTCGGTGGCGGTCCAGGCGACGGCCTTGCTGGTGCCCGCGGGCAGGGGAGTGACGCCGTCGAGCCACAGATCGGCAAGGTGCACCGCGTCGGCGATGGCTTTGGTGGTGTTTTCCGGGATAGGAGCGACGAAGCCGATGCTGCTGGAGGCCAGCTGCCGGGCCAGGTCGTAGTTGACCGGACCTGCCGAGGCACCGGGCATGCCGGCGCCGCCGGCGGAGAACATCTGACCCAGGCGGGTGAAGATCTGTCCCAAATCGTTCATGTTGAAGTCGCCGCCCGCCGCGCCGAAGCCAAATGGGTCGTTCGGATTCGGGTTGTTTCGGTTCGGATCCTTGTCGGGATCCTTGCTTTCGCCGGACGAGAAGCCAAAGGGCAGGTCAGCCATGACTCCAACGGTACTCACCGTGGCCAGCGGCTGCGCGCACGGCGGTCACGCTCACAGTGAACCTGCGCTGCGCCTGACTCCTCAGCTGAGCAGGCCCACTCACATGGTGCCCGTACTCTTGCCTCGTGAACAGGCGGATTATGACGCTGGTGGTGGCGCTCGTACCGATAGTCGCCTTCGGAGTGCTGCTGGCCGTTGTGACGGTGCCGTTCGTCTCGCTGGGGCCGGGCCCCACCTTCGACACCCTCGGCGAGTTCGACGGCAAGCCCGTGGTCGAAATCGAAGGTACCGAGACCAAGCCCACGACCGGGCACTTGAACATGACCACGGTGTCGCAGCGTGATGGCCTCACTCTCGGCCACGCATTGAGCCTGTGGATGTCGGGTCGCGAGCAGCTGGTCCCGCGCGATCTGGTGTATCCGCCGGGCAAGACGCGCGAAGAGGTGCAGGAGAGCAACACCGCCGACTTCGAGAAGTCCGAGGACAGTGCCGAGTACGCCGCGCTGGGCTATCTCGACTACGCGCCGGCGTTGACGGTCGCCTCGGTCAACGACCCGGGACCTGCGGTCGGGAAGCTTCAGGACGGGGACGCCATCGATGCGGTGAACGGGCAGCCCGTCGCCAACACCGAGGACTTCACGCGTTTGCTGGCAGACACCAAACCGGGCGACGAGATCGTCGTCGACTATCGCCGCAAGAACCAACCCGCCGGCACCACCACCATCACCTTGGGCAAGCATCCTGACAAGGATTCCGGTCTGGTGGGCGTCTCGGTGCTCACCGTGCCGTGGGCGCCGTTCAGCATCGACTTCAACCTCGCCAACATCGGCGGGCCCTCCGCCGGCCTGATGTTCAGCCTGGCCGTCGTCGACAAGCTCACCACCGGTGACCTCAGTGGATCCAAGTTCGTCGCCGGCACCGGCAGTATTCGGCTGGACGGCACCGTCGGCCCCATCGGCGGCATCACCCACAAGATGCTCGCCGCCCGGGAAGCCGGTGCGACGGTGTTCCTGGTGCCTGCCGCCAACTGCGAGGAAGCCAAGTCCGACCCCCAGGACGGTCTGGAAATGGTCAAGGTGGAGTCGCTCAGCGGCGCCGTCGAAGCACTGCACACGCTTTCAGCCGGTGGCGAACCACCTGGTTGCTGACCGATGATCCGGCGTTTGCCCGAACCACGTTCAGTACAGTTGGGGCCGTCACAGTACACCTGTTCACCAGACCACCACCAGGGAGTTAACACGTGGGTATGCGGCCCGCCGCGCGGATGCCGAAGCTGACTCGGCGCAGCCGGATTCTGATTGCCATCGCTTTGGTGGCCGTGGTGCTGCTGCTGGTCGGCCCTCGGCTGGTCGACACATATGTCGACTGGTTGTGGTTCGGCGAGCTCGGTTATCGCTCGGTGTTCACCACCACTTTGTTGACCCGTCTCATCGTCTTCGTGGTGGTGGCGGTGGGAGTGGGCGCCATCGTCTTCGCGGGCCTGGCGCTGGCCTATCGGTCGCGGCCGGTGTTCGTGCCCACGGTTGGCCCCAATGATCCGGTGGCGCGCTACCGCACCGCGGTGATGTCGCGGCTCAAGCTGGTCGGCATCGGCATTCCGGTGGCCATCGGCTTCTTCTCGGGCCTGATCGCGCAGAGCTACTGGCCGGCGGTCCAGCTGTTCCTCAACGGCGGCTCCTTCGGCGTCACGGATCCGCAGTTCGGTCTCGACCTCGGCTTCTACGCCTTCGACCTGCCGTTCTACCGGCTGGTCCTCAACTACGTGATGGTGGCGCTGTTCCTGGCGTTCATCGCAAACCTGGTGGGGCACTACATCTTCGGCGGCATCAGGCTGGCAGGCCGCGCCGGGGTGCTGAGCAAGCCCGCCCGTATCCAGCTGGTCGCGCTGGTCGGTGTCCTGGTGCTGCTCAAGGCGTTCGCGTACTGGCTGGACCGCTATGAGCTGCTCAGTCACACCCGCGGCGGCAAGCCCTTCACCGGCGCCGGCTACACCGACATCAACGCTGTGCTGCCCGCCAAACTCATCCTGCTCGCCATCGCCGTCATCTGCGCGGCGGCGGTGTTCTCGGCGCTGGTCCTGCGTGACCTGCGCATCCCGGCCATCGGTCTGGTGCTGCTGCTGCTGAGCTCGGTGATCATCGGAGCGGGCTGGCCGCTGGTGGTCGAGCAGATCAGCGTGCGCCCCAACGCTGCTCAGCGCGAATCCGAGTACATCTCCCGCAGTATCACTGCCACTCGAGACGCCTACGGGCTCACCGACCAGACCGTGACCTACCGCGACTACAGCGGCAACGAAGCCGCCACCGCGCAACAGGTGGCCGCTGACCGTGCCACCACGTCGAACATCCGGCTGCTCGACCCCACGATCGTCAGCCCGGCGTTCACCCAGTTCCAGCAGGGCAAGAACTTCTACAGCTTCCCGAGCAGCTGGCGATGGACCGCTACACCGGCGACGACGGCGCACTGCGTGACTACGTGGTGGCCGCTCGCGAACTCAACCCGGAACGACTGATCGACAACCAGCGAGACTGGATCAACCGGCACACCGTCTACACCCACGGCAACGGGTTCATCGCCTCGCCGGCCAACACGGTGCGTGGCATCGCCAACGACCCCAACCAGAACGGCGGTTACCCCGAGTTCCTGGCCAGCGTGGTCGGCGGCAACGGATCCGTCGTCTCGCCCGGGCCTGCGCCGCTGGATCAGCCGCGCATCTACTACGGTCCCGTGATCGCTTCGGCGCCTGCCGATTACGCCATTGTCGGCAACAACGGCGGCCCGGACCGTGAGTACGACTACGAGACCAACACCGACACCCGCAACTACACCTATCAGGGCAGCGGCGGCGTGTCGATCGGCAACTGGTTCAACCGGTCGGTGTTCGCGGCCAAGTTCGCCGAGCGCAACTTCCTGTTCTCCGGCGTCATCGGCGAGAACAGCAAGATCCTGTTCAACCGCGACCCTGCGGACCGCGTGGAGGCGGTGGCGCCGTGGCTGACCACGGACACCAGTGTCTACCCGGCGATCGTGAACAAGCGGATGGTGTGGATCGTCGACGGGTACACCACCCTCGACAACTACCCGTACTCGGAGCTCACCTCACTGTCGAGCGCCACCGCCGACTCCAACGAGGTCGCGGCCAACCGGCTGCTGCCCGACCGGCAGGTGTCCTACATCCGGAACTCGGTGAAGGCCACCGTCGACGCCTACGACGGCACGGTCACGCTGTACGCGCAGGACGAGAGCGATCCCGTGCTGCAGGCGTGGATGAAGGTGTTCCCCGACACGGTGAAGCCCAAGTCGGACATCAGCGAGGAACTGGCCCAGCATCTGCGCTACCCCGAAGATCTGTTCAAGGTGCAGCGGGCGCTGCTGGCCAAGTACCACGTCGACGACCCCATCACGTTCTTCTCGACGTCGGATTTCTGGGACGTACCGCTGGATCCCAACCCGACAGCCTCCAGCTTCCAGCCGCCGTACTACATCGTGGCCAAAGACATTGCGCAGGACGGCAGTCAGGCGTCGTTCCAGTTGACCAGCGCCATGAACCGGTTCCGCCGCGACTTCCTGGCCGCCTACATCAGCGCGTCCTCGGATCCGGCCACCTATGGTCAGCTCACGGTGCTGACCATTCCGGGTCAGGTCAACGGCCCTAAGCTGGCGTTCAATGCCATCAGCACCGACACCGCGGTCAGCCAGGATCTCGGCGTCATCGGCCGCGACAATCAGAACCGGATCCGGTGGGGCAACCTACTGACACTGCCGGTGGGCAATGGTGGTCTGCTGTACGTGGCACCCATCTACGCCTCGCCAGGAAGCAGTGATGCGGCGTCGTCCTATCCGCGTCTGATCCGGGTGGCGATGATGTACAACGACCAGGTGGGTTACGGCCCGACGGTGCGGGACGCGCTCGACGAGATCTTCGGCGCCGGTGCCGGATCCACTGCGACGGGGCCTGCTCCGACGCCGGGATCCGCCGCCCCTGCGGGCAACCCGGGAAGTACACCGCCGCCTGATGCGCAGCAGTCGGCGCAACCGCCGGCCGCACAGCCTGAGGTGCCCTCGCAGGCAGCAACACCGCCCGCGCCCGCAGGCCAGCCGGTGACGCTCTCGCCCGCCAAGGCAGCTGCGCTCAGCGAGGTGCAGACCGCGCTTGACGGTATGCAGGAAGCGCAGACCAGCGGTAACTTCGCCGAGTTCGGTGAGGCTCTGCAGCGTCTCGACGACGCGATGAACAAGTACCGCCAGACCCGCTAGTCCGGTCGCCGATGCGGCGACGAAGGTGCCGGGGAAGGCGGGCCGGGCTACGACGATCCAGCCGGCATCGCTTGACATGCGTCTTTAGACTCCACGCGTGCACTATCGGTTGCTTGGCCCGCTGCAGGTGGTGCATGCGGGCACACCGGTGGACATCGGCTCGCCCAAACAGCGAGCCGTGCTGGCGGTGCTGCTGATTGCCCAGGGCCGGGTGGTCTCCACCGATCGCCTGGTCGATGCGGTGTGGGGTGACGACGTTCCCGGCAGCGCGATGGCGAGTTTGCAGGCCTACATCTCCAACCTGCGCAAGGCTTTGCGTGTGTCCGGGGGTGCGGCCTCGCCGATCGTGCGGCAGGCGCCGGGCTACTTTCTCGACGCTGTCGAGACCGATCTGGGCGCCTTCACCGGTTTTTGTGCCGCCGCGCGCACCGCTGTGGGTGACGGTGCGTGGCGGACGGCGTTGACGACGGTCGACGACGCGCTGGCGTTGTGGCGTGGCCCGCTGCTGGCCGACATGCGCGACGAGCCGTGGGTGCGAGACGAGGCAGGCCGCGTTGACGAACTGCGCGTCGAATGCCTCGAGCACCGCGTGACGGCCTTGCTGGCGCTGGGGCGGGTGCCTGAGGCGGTGGCCCAGGCGGGGGAGTTGCGCTCGGTTGATCCGCTGCGTGACCGTGGCGCCTGGCTGCAGATGTTGGCGCTCTACCGGGCTGGACGGGCGGCCGAGGCACTGGATGTATTCGCCGCGCACACAAAGGTTCTGGACGACGAGCTGGGTTTGGAGCCGGGATCGGAGCTGCGGGAGTTGCAGATCGCGATCTTGCGGCAGGCCCCGGAGTTGGCCGCCTGGCCGCGCTCACCCGAGTGGACCGGCGCCGCTGAGGTGCCCGCGCCCGCTGTCACGGTCGCCGCGGTGACGGAGGTGCCACCGTCGGGCTTGATCGGACGCAGCCGCGAAGTGTCCGCTGTGACAAGGCTGCTCGACGACATGCTGGCCGGCGATACCCGATGGATGGTGCTCACCGGCCCGCCGGGGATCGGTAAGACGCGACTGGCTGAGGAGGCCGCCGCTCGCGGTGTGCAACGCGGGGCGCAGGTGGTGTGGGTGGGCTGCCCTGACGAAAGAGGTACCCCGGCGTGGTGGCCCCTGCGTCAGCTGGTGCGCGCGTTGGGCGCCGACGCCGACCAGCTCTTGCAGGTGCCCGCCGAGGTGGATTCCGATACCGCGCGATTTCATGTTTACGAACGAATTCAGACCCTGCTGGAACAGGTTTCGCGGAGCCGGCCCATTGTCGTGGTGATCGACGACGCGCAATGGGCCGACCCGACATCGGCGAGTTGTCTGGCCTACATCGCCGGGGCGTTGCGCAATCACCCGATCCTCGTGGTCGTCACCGTCCGCGATGTCGACCACGGCCCGGAGTTGGCGCGTTTTCTGGCGACAGCCGCCCGTGGTGACGGCAACCGGCACCTGGTGGTGCCGGCACTGGACCACGCCGAGGTGGCTGCCCTGGCCAACCTGGTGGCCGAGGACGTGCTATCCGAGTCCGAAGCTGCGGTGCTGGCCGACCGTACTGGCGGCAACCCGTTCTTCGTCTCCGAGTACGCCCGGCTGCCCAAGGCCGAACGTGCAGGCACCGAACTTCCCGGTGCCATCCGTTCGGTGCTCGACCGGCGCTTGGCGGCCCTGGATCCCGCTGTGCTGCAGGTGCTTCGAGCCGCAGCGGTGATCGGTGAGGTGGTGGAGTTCAGCGTGCTGGCCGATACCACCGGGCTGGATGTCGACACCCTGGCCGACTACCTGGACGAGGCGGCCGACGAACGGATCGTGGTGCCCGCCCACGACGGTGACGGCTACGCCTTCGCGCACGGACTGCTGCGGACCCAACTGCTGGCCGACATGCCCGCGCTGCGCCGCCAGCGCCTGCACGCCACCGTGGCGCAGGTGCTCGAGCACAGCCGCGTCGATGATGCGCTGACTCGGCGCGCCCAGCACCTCGTCGCGGCGCTGCCCTTGGCAGAACCCGCCGAGGTGGTTGTCGCCTGTCGCCATGCAGCCGAATCGGCCACGCAGCGTTGGAGTTCGGAGACAGCCGCGCGCTGGTGGCAGGCAGCCCTCGATGCCTACGACCTGCTGCCGTCTGCCAGCCGCAGTGACGCCGAGCGTGACGCGTTGACCGTTTCTCTGTTGGACGCGTTGGCCCGCGCAGGCCGCGGGCAGACGGTGCTGGAGACGGTGCAGCGGCACATCCTCGCAGCGCTGCGCACCGGGCGAACCGCCACTGCAGGCCGGCTGGCCAGTGCTCTGCTGCGGGTCAGTGGTGGCTGGCCGTGGCTGGCGCCGGGGGTGGATCCTGGGCCACTGATTGCGGTGCTGAATCAGGCTGCACAGTTGGCGTCCGGAGATCCGGGTGCTGAGGCCAGGATTCGCGCCGCACTGGCTGTCGGGCACTGTTATCACCCGGACGCCGCGGTGGCCGCCGGTCAACTGGATCGTTCGATGCAGCTGGCGCGCAGCACCGGCGACGCCGACGTGCTGGCCGACGCGTTGATGGGGCATCTGATCACCTACTCGGGCGTGGCGTCGCTGAGTGCCCAGACACTCGAGTGGGTGGCACAGCTGACGGCGCTGGAGCACAGCGGTATTCGTGAAGACACGGTGATAGCGCACTCGGTGGCCACCATGGCGGCGATGAACCTCGGTGACCTGGATGCCGCAGTGGCGCATCTGCGAGCTGGTATCGACGGCAGCGAAGAGTTGCAGCTGCCGGTGCTGCGAGCCCAGCTGCGCTGGACCGAGGCGCTGATTGCTTTGTGGCGCGGCGATTTTGCCGAAACCGAACGCCATCACGGCATCGCCGCCGCTGTTCACGAGCAGACCGAACTGTACGAGGCAGGCAGCGGGATGCTGGCCGCCGCCTCGCTGATCCGGGAGAAGGGTCGTCTCCCAGAGACCGGGCGTTTGTCCGGTGAGGTCCCGGAGGCCGGTGGTGAAGGCATGGTCGGTGTGGTGCGGGTGGCGCTGGAGTCGATGCGCGGGGGAGAGCGTGCTGTTGCGCAGGATCTGCTGCGCCGCGGTGTCGACGGCCCCGCGGTGCACACCTGGATGTCATTGGGGTACTACGCGCTGCTGGCGCATCTCTGTGTTGACCACGACCTGCCGGAGTTCGCGCCGGAGCTGCTGACACGACTTGATCCGTACCGGGATCGGATCGCCGTCATCGGGCAGGTGGGCTTGGCTGGGCCGGTGGCGCACGCGACTGCCCGCCTGCGGTTCCTGCTGGGGGAGCCGGCGGAGTCGGACCTGGCCACCGCGGTGGCGCTGGCTCAGCGCACCGGCGGGGCGCCGACGTTGTTGCGGTGCCGGCTGTTGCAGCTGCAGATGGGAGGCGACGCCGGCAATCTCGAGGATGACGCCCGCCGAATGGGGATGTTGGGTCTGGCTGACGCTGCCGCCCGCTTGGAATCCGGTTCGGGATAACCGCCAAGTTTTTGCCAAGAGAAGGCCAAGGGCAGTCCGCGACGCTCTGAGCATCAACTTCTTCGTGTGAAAGGGACCGAGCATGACCGTCACCGACCTGACCGGTGAACACCTCGACGACCAGACCGTCGCGCCGCTGCGCGCCCGCCTCAGCGGCACCGTCGCACTGCCGACTGATCCGGGCTACGACCGGGCCACCCCGTGGAATGTCGCGGTGCCCATGCGCCCGGCAGCTGTCGTGTACGTCGCCAACACCCAAGATGTAGCCGAGGCGGTCCGGTTCGCCGTCGCTCACAAGCTGACGGTGGCGGTACAGGCCACTGGTCACGGCGCGCTGCCGGTTGGACCCTCGACGCTGCTGGTGCACACCGCCAACCTCAACGGCTGCCATGTTGATGCCCACAACCGCACCGCGCTCGTTGGTGCAGGGGTGAGGTGGCAACAGGTGCTCGACGCCGCCACACCCTACGGCCTGGCCGGCGCCTGCGGGTCGGCGCCGGGGGTTGGTGTGGTCGGTTTTCTCACCGGTGGCGGCATCGGTCCACTGGTGCGCAGCATCGGATTGTCTTCGGATCATGTTCGCGGTTTCGAGCTGGTGACCGGAGCCGGTGAGATCCTTTGGGTGACACCGGATCAGCACGCGGAGCTGTTCTGGGGCCTACGGGGGAGCAAGGGCACTCTCGGTATCGTCACCGCCGTGGAGATCGAACTGCTACCGATCGCCGAGTTCTACGGTGGTGCACTGTATTTCGGCGGATCTGACGCCGCCACGGTGCTTCATGCCTGGCAGGAGTGGGTCGCTGAACTGCCCGAGACTGTGACGACGTCTATTGCCTTGCAGCAGCTTCCAGCTCTTCCGGGCGTCCCAGAGCCGCTGGCGGGCCGGTTTTCGCTGTCGCTGCGCTATGTGGCGCTGGGTGACGTGGCCGAAGCCGAGAGGCTGCTGGCGCCCATGCGGGCTGTCGCGACCCCCATCATCGATGCGGTGGCGGTGATGCCGTACGCGGCGATCGGTGCCGTGCACGCCGACCCGGTGGATCCGATGCCGATCTATGAAGACCATGCGTTGCTTCGTGAGCTGACGTCTGAGGCGGTGGAAGCGCTGCTGGCCGTCGCCGGGCCGGACGCAGGCTCTGTGCAGGCCATCGTGGAGTTGCGTCACCTCGGCGGTGCGCTGTCCCGGCCAGCTGCCCATCGCAGCGCGTTCTGCCACCGCGATGCCGCGTTCGCGTTGGCCACCATTGGTGCGCTGGCCCCGGAGATCGCCGGACTGGTGCCTGCCCACGCCGCGACGGTGATCGCCGCCGTCGCACCCTGGTCCACCGGCGGTGCCCTGCCCAACTTCGCTCCCGCGACCGGTCAGGAGCGCCTGGCGCGCTGCTACGACGAGGACACGCTGTACTGGCTGTCCGCATTGGCCCAGCGGTATGACCCTTCCGGGGTGTTCCGCGTCGGCCAGGTGGCGCGTCACCAGGTGTAATCCCCGTCACGCTGGCGTCTGCTTCGGTGCCGCCGACCTGCATGTCCGCATTCAAAAAGCACCTCTGACCATGCGATTTGGAGCTCTCGGGCCGCATCAGTAACCTTGTGTTCACCCGACGCGGGGTGGAGCAGCTCGGTAGCTCGCTGGGCTCATAACCCAGAGGTCGCAGGTTCGAATCCTGTCCCCGCTACTAGGTAGAACGGCCCTCGGAGATCACTCCGGGGGCCGTTTTCATGGGGTTGGGAACACTTTTGGGAACATTCGCAAGGCTAATGATTATTTGGGAACGGATTGGTACCGGAAACCGTCATCGGCGACACGCGAGGTCTCTACCGAACACAAGTCCCTCTAGCCTGGCAGGCCAGCGTTCGAGCTAGTTAAAGAATGCCGCTCAGCGGCCCGCGAGGCGCGCCGTGCTCGCGGTCGAGCAATCGGTCGTCCTAGAGCCCTAACCAGCTTCAGGCCGAGCTGGCGTGTCGTACGAGTGCGACGGGTGAACCTGCCACAGTCATCGGTCAGGCACTCGGCATGAGTTGAGCTGCGGTTTACCGCGTGCTCGCTGAGCAGGAAGGCCGGGCGAATTGAACCCGGCTCGTCGACTCAGCCAGCTGCTCTGTCTGGTTCGTCGGTGGCTTCTACTCCTGTGAGCTCAAAGAGCTCGACACTATTTCCGTCAACCAGGACGTCGTACGTGAAGGCAACTCGAAAACTGCGCTCATCCTCTTCCTCTTCATCGCCTCCAGCAACATCGGAGTCGTCATCGTCGCCTATTGACCAGCCAGAACGATCCCGCACGTCGGTCTCGGTTGGCACACCGCTGATCGTTAGCACGCCAGTGATTCGGATCTCGCGGTCACAGCGCCATCCTCAAAGGTTTCGATCAGCTCCCAGGTAAAGCTGTCCGCGTCTGCTTCCGCGCTAACCACCGACGGGAAATCTTCGTAACCTTGGCGAATTGAATCGAAAGCACCTGCCTCGACATTATCCAGTCCGGTTATAGCCGAAACCGCAGCTAGCACCCTCAGACGTTGATGCTGTCTGAAAAAAGAAGGTCGGCTAAACCTTGGTCGTCTGGTGACCACAACCCAGCGCCGACTCTGACGAATGACCGGCACAGATTGGCGACCATTTTGCTCTCGCCAAATCGGACTGCAGTCCTCTCGATCTCCGTCAGCGACTCGAACGCACCCTTCGTGAAGCCATGGGTTGATAGGAACAGGCCGCCCTGACGATGTTCGCGCGCAACAACTTTCACGAAATCCCGCACGCAGTTCTCCCCGACTTTCTTTCCAGATCGCCAGTGTTTGAGTTCGACGATGTATGTCCTTGGGCTGGACTCGGTGTTCAAAGTCAGGATGATGTCTTTCCCGCCATCCTTGGATGCTGGGGTCAGCTCGGCTTCGAAGCCGAGCCCGTCAAGGACGACTGTCACCATCCGTTCAAGGTCACGCCATTCCAGGTAGTTAAGAGCATCAGGGTTTTGAGCTACGAGCTTGGCCATTTCTTCGCTCACGCCGCGTATTAAGGCGGCGATCTGAGGTCCTGGTTCGGCGGCAGCCGTGGCGATCGAACGAGCAAGGGCAAGTAGATCATCGGGCGCGAGGAGTTCGACGGCTACCGGGTTCTGTAGGGCGCGCTCGGCGGCCGAGCGGGTGAAGCCTGACCGGCTGATCAAGACTATTCGGCCTACGTCGCTCCGCGCCGCGAGCCCAATGATCCGATCGGTCTCCCTCACTCCTACCGGCTGCCTGAGATGCTTGTACTCGACGCCTATCCGACCCTGTTGCGCGCTGTCGGGCGCCGCGGTTCCGACGTAGTCGAACCCTCCATCGGGGCCGAGCTGCTGCGCCACGTCGAAGCCTTGCGCTGCCATTATCGGATTCAGCAGCGGAAGGAGCCGGCGCTCTGCGTCGGGGGCATTCATCGTCGACAATTCGTTGACGAACCGCTCCATCTGCCTCGCGAGACCGCTGGGACCTCCCATGGGTCGACGTTAACCCAGCCGCCGTTCTGTCATGGGGCCGTTTGAATCGCCTCTTCCGCAGGTCAAGAATCCTGGCCGATGTCATAGGCTGCCGGAGCGCAACGTTTGCCTGGGGCGGTACCCCTTGCCGTACTCGGGCGGACACCCCTGCAACAGCGCCGCATCCCCTAGCGAAAAATCTCTCCGTCGACCCACTCTGTGGACTCTCAACTGCATGAACGTCGCTAGGGACCGGCAGCTTGCGATGCCCTCTTGGGGAGGACGACGGCTGTCTCAGAAACGTCCTCGCGCGGTTCGATCACACAAGACCGTGCCATCAAAACCGTGACATGGGCTCAGGATGGTCGCGGGGCGACCGAAGCCGGGGTTCGTGACTTATGAATCCCAGAAGCCTGTCTTCGCTGATCAAAGGCGTTTCGGCATGCGATTGCCACGATGAGTGCTCGCCACAATCTACGCTGTTAGCCAGGAGGGTCTCATAGATATGGCGCACGGACTGCCGCACCTCGCTGACGCTACCGATGTTGAGCGTTGGGCCGATCTACGCTCCGCGCAGGCCGACCTCCCTCGCCTCGTCCGCCGTCTCGTCCGGCACGAGAACGACCAGGTCCAACGCGTGGAGATGCGGGGCGGTGAAGGCATCGGGATCCAGGGCTACGACGGTGTGGTGGAGGCGACTAGAGCGACGTCCTTCGTGCCGGATGGCTTAAGCGTCTGGGAGATGGGAACCGGCAAGGATCCTGCAGACAAGGCGAACCGAGACTACAGAAATCGCACGGACAATCCAGGGGTCGATATGGCCGCAACCACCTTTGTGTTCGTGACACCACGCCGCTGGAAAGAGAAAAAGGACTGGGAGAAGAGGAAGCGGGATGAAGGCAAATGGCGTGACGTGCGAGTGCTCGACGCGGATGACATAGAACAAGCGCTCGAAGAGGCTGCCGCAGTCCGTATCTGGCTTTCAGAACTCCTCGATATGCCAACACTTGGCGTCCGCACGATCGAGGAGTGGTGGCGCAGGTTCTCCAACGGCTTTGACCCACGACTCACCGCAGGCGTCGTCCTAGCTGGTCGGGAAGACCATGCGTCGATGCTGCTTCGACGTCTGTCGGTGGATGTGGGCCGCACGTTTATCAGGGCCGCGAGCGTCGACGATGGGCTCGCCTTCGTCGCGTGCACGATGACGGCGCAGGAACCCGATTCGTCCGAGCCGATGCTGTCCCGGTCGCTCCTCGTGCATGACGGAATTTCGCTCCGACGGCTTGATAGCACCTCTCGGCTGTTGATCCTGCTGCCTTACGAAGAGGAATTGCGTCGGGAGGCGCAGCTCGTCGACAACCATCACGTCGTCTTCGTTATTACCGACGGCGATGGCGACGGCGATGGCTACATCGATCTCCCGCCGATCGACCACCTGGCGCTCGAGGCAGCATTGCGGGAAGCTGGTGTCTCCGACGCCGACCTTCCCAAATACGCGCGCGCCGGTACCAAGAGCTTGATCGCCCTTCAGCGAGTGGCCACACGGTTTGGTCAGCCCGATCCTGAGCAATGGTCTGAGGATCTATCCGAACGGGCCGTCCGTCGAGCGTGGTTAGCAGGGGCCTGGAGTCAGTTGCGAAGCGGCGATGTCGAGGTGCTCGAAGATCTCAGCGCCGACTCCATGGACGAGATCGAAGAGCGTCTGCTTCGCGTCATCCGTCAGCCGGACCCCCTCTTTACACGTGTTGGCGCAACCTGGGCCGTTGTAGCTGCGGATGATTCATGGCGAACGGCGAAGCACGCAATTCGAGAAGCCGACCTCGATGCGTTGGAGCGCGCTGTACAAACCGTTCTCGGCGCAGTCGATCCGCGCCTTGAACTTCCTCCCGATGAGCGTTGGAGCGCTGCGATTTACGGCAAGGTCCGGGTACATTCCAACGACCTGCGAATGGGGCTTGGACGCTCGATCGCGCTGCTGGGCGCGAGGGGTGACGAGATCCGACTGTCGGGAGGCCGATCCGCGCGTGAGTGGGCTGAACGCGTCGTTTTCAGCCTGCTCCAACGCGCGAACGAAGACCGCTCGGCTCAGTTGTGGGCATCGATGGAGGACGTGCTACCTCTTCTAGGCGAAGCAGCACCCGACGTGTTTCTTCGTGCCGTTGGGGAGGCGACTGCTGGTACGCAGCCACTTATTCGCGGTCTGTTTCAAGACCAAGACGCGGGCTGGCACGCCACAAGTCCGCACACCGGATTGGTATGGGCGTTGGAGGGTATCGCTTGGTCAGAAAACCATTTCGGCTTTGCAGCCGAGCTGCTTGCGGCGCTCGCCGAAGTTGACCCTGGCGGAAAGCTGAGTAATCGCCCCTCCGCGAGCCTTCGTGACATCTTTCGTCCGTCGATTCCACAGACGTCCGTGCCCGTCGAGACACGGCTGATGACGTTGGATGCTCTGCTCCAGCGTCACCCAGATGTCGCATGGGAGCTTCTGATCGCTCTCGTAGCCGAACGTTCGGCAATCGGCATGCAAACGCACAGGCCGCTGTTTCGCGATTGGGCTCGCGATGCCGAGCGGGCCGTCACTTACGGCGAGTACTTCGGCATGATTGATTCGTTGACCGCGCGGATAGTGCACATCGCGACAGATGAGCCCGCTCGATGGACCGATGTCATCCCGGAGTTCGACCATCTACCCGAACGAAAGCGGCGTGACGCGATAGCCGCTCTTGAAGTTCTTAACCGCGATCGCTTGAGTGAAGACGAGACGTTTGGCGTGTGGAATGCGCTGGAAGAACTCGTACGCAGACACCGGCAGTACCCTGATGCAGACTGGTCACTTCCCGACGAGTGGTTATCCCCTCTGGAAGCTGTCGCCGAACGCCTACGACCCCGACGCGCCTCTGAATCGCATCGCTGGTTGTTTGACGACTGGCATTTAGATATTGGTGTCTCGGTCCGTGACGATTTCGCTGCGTACGAAGCCGAAGTGAAACGCCGGCAGGTGGATGCGGTGACTGAAATTCTGAACGAGGACGGCTTCGGCGCGGCGCAGGACTTAGCGGCAACGGTGAAGTTGCCGGGTTCAGTGGGATCTGCACTTGCATCTGCCAGCGACCAGTACGACAGCGAAGCTCTTTCTCTTCTGGACCACGCGAATAGCCAATTAGTCCAACTTGCGGATGGCTTCGCGCGTGCTCGCGGCGGCGGCAACATCACGGCAATCCGCTCGATGGTCGAGCAGTTCACTGGTCGCCCGTTGGTTCAGGCACGCCTACTCCAGACGGCCACAGAAGTCACTGAGGCGTGGGCGCTGGTAGCAGAGCTTGGCGCCGACGTTGACAGGGCTTACTGGTCCGAATTCTTTCCCTACGGCCGTGGGACTGATTTTCCGCACGTCAACGAAGCTGCACGGCGTCTTCTGATTCATGGCCGCGCGGCTGCCGCCGTCGACACACTCAGCCTGTACGTCGACCGACTCGATGAAAGCTTAAATGCGGAGGTGGTGATCGACGCGCTGACACAATTAGGGACTGCCGAGGACCCCGAAATTGGTCGTGTTTCCGACTACGACCTCACCAAACTGCTCGATTATCTGCGTGACCGCGGGATCGATGAAACGACGATCGCTCTCCTGGAGTGGAAGTTTCTTCAGGCACTTGTCGACGAATCCCGCACCCCGTCGTTGCAACGGCTACTCGCGCGAGACCCTTCGACTTACGTGCAGCTGATCGAAATGGCCTTCAAGCCTTCCACTCGAGAGGAAACAGACGAAGAGCGCGAAGTCAATCCAGCTCTGGCATCGAACGCATACAGGATGCTTCGCGAATGGCGTGTCGTTCCAGGCACTTTGGCAGACGGCAGCGTCGACGGTGACGCGCTCCAGCAGTGGCTTGACGAAGTGCGCTCGCGCTTAGAGCGTTCAGATCGGCTCGAGATTGGGGAGTTGCAGATTGGAGAGGTCTTCGCCCACGCTCCCACGGATAGCGACAATACGTTCCCAACCAGAGCAGTACGAGAGGTGCTTGAGACTGCGCCCAATGACCGACTCGAACGAGGCTTCGTGATCGGCCTGCTCAATAAGAGGGGCGTGACCTCACGCGGTTTGTCAGAAGGTGGTCAGCAAGAGTACGAACTGGCATCTAAGTACGAAGACTGGGCCAGAGCTGTAGAAGCGGCGTACCCACGCAACGCAAGAGCACTTCGGTCGGTTGCCGAGTCGTATCGTGAAGAGGGGCTCCGTCACGATGAAGATGTCCAGCGATACCTAGAGGGAATGGATCGCTGAGCCAATCGGTAGGCGCGCTGCAATTCGATAGACAGCTCTCCTCTGAACCAAACTCAGCACGCAGTCCGCAGTTGGTCCGCAGCGCATCCGATAACAGCGAACTACTACCACATCCTTCTCATCAGTCGATTCGTCGTCGACGTGGAGATTTGGCTATCGCCTAAAGTAACCAAAAGTCTTCGCAAAATGCCAAACCTCAAGTGTGACGCTCTTAAAATCCGCCAAGTGTCGGTTCGAGTCCGACTGGGGGCACCGCATTTGTGCTGTTAGAAGCCGCTTTCGGGTCGGGTAGCGACGCCGGAAGTTGTGGGCATGGCTCGCTACGTCCACACGGTGTCCACTTCTGACCCGAAGCTGCGAGCGCGTGTCAAACTTGCAAAGCGGTCGCACCTGGCCTGATTTCGTGGCGTGTTCCCGCTGAATGAGTCCAACTGATCCGTGCGCGCCGTTTCGAGCTACGGTCATGCGAGTTGAGGGATCGAATAGGTGGATGTCCAGAGCGTTTCGTACTCTGTGGGGCTGATGTTACCGAGGTAGCTGTGGCGGCGTTCGACGTTGTAGAAGTTGTCGATGTAATCGGCCATGGCGGCGGCCAATTCGATGGTGGTGGCCCACTTGCGGGTATTGAGCAGCTCGACCTGCATCCGTGCCCAGAACGACTCCATGGCGGCGTTATCGAAGCAGTCGCCCACGGTACCGAACGAGCCGAGCAGGCCCCACCGCCGCATGTTCTCACCGAAGCTCCAGGACGTGAACTGACTACCATGGTCGGCATGCAGAATCGTTGGGCCACTTAGGTTTCTGCTATCCGCAGCCATGTTGACTGCGTTGTTGACCAGGGCGGTGTCGGGGGTGGTAGAGAATGTGCGGGCCACGATCATCCGCGAGAAGCAATCCAGAATCGCACAGCAGTACACCTTTCCATCACGCGCGGGGTGTTCGGTGATATCCGTACACCACAGTTCGTTCGGCTTGATGGCGCTGAATCGTCGGTTGACCAGGTCAACGGGGGTATCGACACCAATTAGGTTGGGTTTCCGCCGCCCAGGACGCGGCATCCCAGATAGGCCGTGTTCGGACATGATCGAGTTGACGAGCTTGTGGTTGACGTTCATCTCGTAGTCGGCCAGCAGCGCCGCGCGGACCCGTCGGCGCCCGTAGGTGCCACGGGAGCGTTGGTGGATCTCGGTGATCGTGTCGGCCACAATAAGGCGACGCACTTCGCGGTCCGGGACAGGGCGGTGCCGGTGGTACTGCAATAGAGAACGCGTCAATCCCGTTATTCGGCAGGCTGATCGGCCTGAATGTCCTCGCGCGATCAGCCCTTCAGTGATCGCGCGTCGGCGTTTTGGGGGCACCACCGCCTGCTCGTCGAACAGTTCGCACGCGTCGCGGGTCAGGGCTAGCTCGGCCTCGAGCGCCTCGATTCGCTTGCGAGCCGCGGCAAGTTCGTCAGCCTCCACACTCGGGATGCCCTCGATGACCCCGGCGTCGATGAGTGCCTGACGTTTCCAACGGAACAGAGTTGCTTCACAGATCCCGGTCTCGACCGCAACGGCAGCCACCGGTTCACCCGATCGCAGTCGCGCGACGATTTGCCGGCGGACCGACGATGAGTACTGACGGGGCATGTGACCTCCTGATGATCACTCTGCCCTCTACTCGCATGACCGTGGACCAACAACACGGGTACAGATCAGTTGGATTCATTCAGCGGGAACACGCCAGTGAACTGTTTAGAAATTGATCAACACATCTCGTGTGCGACCATCGAAGATGAGCCGATTGCGCGAACGTCGCCACACTAGGGGAAAACCAGCTCAGTGCCTCGACGAGCCGCGAGAGGCTGACTCGACAACAGGTCGCAGAACGTCGCGATGCTTCTGAATCCTTGATCGGAAGCAATTCTTTGCGCCGAGGTCAAATACTCGGTAGAACCCGCTTCGTCGGTCTCCCATTGTCCGCACAAGACATACGCCACGGCGGCGTGAACAGGAAAGATGCTGTGGCACAGCGGTTCTACGATCCGTCGCGCAAGGTCGACGCCGTCGCACTTGTAGGCCAGGGCCTGTGCGAGTTCCAGAATGAGCGCCTGACGCCCGAATGGTTTCAGGGGGTCGGTGCGATCTTCGTATTGTAGAAAGGATGCTGCGGCGGTATATCGACCTATGTCGCCGACCAGTCGTAGGGCCGTCAACTGCACGGTCCGCACGTCGACGAGACCGGTGCGGTGACCTTCGGCAGCGAATCGTGTTATTGCGCTGTCCAGTCGCTCAAGTGCCTGCGCAACATCACGTTCGCCTGAGTCGGCAAGCATGAGGCAGGATTCGATGTAGTCGGCCCAGGCCATCCACCGGCTGTCGGTGATCATTGCGATAGGTTTGAAGTAGCTTTCAAATGCCCACCGTAATTCGCTGAAACGTCCTGCCCACACCAAGCTGTGACACCAGTGGAACGCCGCAACGCACCGCAGCGCGCTATTGGTTGACCGGCCTTCGCGAGCAGTCGTTCCGGCTTCTTCGATGACACCGGCGACGTTTCCCAGCATCTTTTGCGAGCCCCACCTCAAACCAAGGAGCGCATCAGGTAGTTGATTTCGCCGCGTCAGCCCGTCGGTAAGCCGCACCACGCGTCTGTGATGGCCAGCATTGAAGAGCTGCACCAGTCGGTAGTGGCGGAGCCGTTTCCGACACGCTGCGGCTCGCCCGACTGACGGGATCGCCCACCAAGCGGAGGTCACCGCGCGTGCCGTGGGGGATGAAGTGTTGAGCCAGGATCGGATCAACAACGTGAGGGCCGTCGTGCGGGTTGCGCGAGTTCGCACGGCCGTCCACAACAGTCGCTGAGCCCGTTGAACGGCGCCCAGCGTTTGTGCGAAACGTGCTTGGACAATGGGTCCCGATTGCGGGAGGTCGGGGAAGGTGCTGGAGTTCCTCTCGCCAAGGAGGCTTGCCTGCCGCGCGCCATCAACGGATGTGACTAGTCGGTTCGTCCGGCACCATTCGACAAAATCCCAGGACGGATTGTAAGTCGTCTTTCCGTCCCGATCTCGGTGGGCTTTGGAGGCGGGGAACTCGACCGAAGGAAGCGATTTGAGCACTCGCAGCTTGTGGTCGCGGTCGCTGCCGGGCCTGTCAAACCATAGAATCTGCTGACCATCGTCGATGACCTCCCGCCAGACGTTTTGGAAGTCGACGTCTCGTCCGCTGTACCCGACGAACACGACGTGTGTGCTACCCGCGAGGTCTGCCCTCAGGCGAGCTAGCCACGCGTCGGAGAGTGGACGAAGCACATCGGCCGGGGTGATGATGAACTTGCCGCCGAGCGAGCCGTGCGGCTTCAGCAGTTCGCCAACGACGGTGTGGCGCTGAGGATCGCGAGGCCAGGCGATGACGTCGAGTTCGAGATCTGACGCCAGCGCAGCCTCTTCGATGAATGGATCGAAATTGACTGTCCAGACCTTGGCGCCTGCCGCGCACAACTCGGCGAGGGCGTCATGGGCTGCGTTCGGCTGCGCGTGGGTCGGATGTAGGACATCGCGCAGCCACGATGACAAATCCACCCCGGCTTCGACCAACCGGCCGAAGAACGGTTCAGGAGCCATGTCTTGAACGATCTTCTGATGGTCGGTGGCTGGCAAATCCCAGCTAGTACGCACATAGTCGCCGAAGCCGAGCTTGTCGAGCACGGCGTCACGCATGGAATTGAAAAGAGGCAAACTCGTCGGCGTACTCATCGACACACCAGCCCCTGCGAACACAAAGACTGTAGCGGCCGAACCAGGTACAGCACCGGCCGCCATGGTCCTAATGCTAGGACTTGCCCGGTGGCCCGCTCAACGACTCTTCAGAGCCACCGCATCCGCGAAGTAGTCATCGTTGAGCTTCGTTCTGTGTCCGACATTTCTGTGTCGGCGGTGCTTTGAGGTGATCCAACCTCCAGACCACCCAGCGGCCACCGAGTCGATGGCCCCGCGCCAGAGCGGATGACGAAATGAATGCGAGCGTTGGCTTCGCCCCAGTCGGTAGCCCCCAGTGTCCAGTGCCGCGTGAGCCCGGATCGGAAGGCGTTAAGGCCTCACCTTCGGCGGCCAGCCCCGCCGCGAAAGCCGGGCAGGTCCTTAGAGACCGAGAACATTTCTATCCGCCGGTGCCATTATTCGCTTCTTCTACGGTGACATGGGCCCCAAGGGGCTCTTCACGCAAGTCTCGAATTGGCGAGTAGTTTCAGTACGTGGTCGCGCTCATTGCCGACATGGACGTTGCGCCTACGTTCGCACTTCGTATGTGATATCTCCGGCGGCCGCTTTCGGCCATAGTCCCTTCGTTGCTGAGGCCGCCGACGGGGCGCCAATCTTCAAGCCCTCCGTCTACTATCTCTCTGTGATCGCAGTAGATCGACGTGTCGGGGGGAACGACCAGGTGGGGACGTTGGGATGAGCGGAACTCCCGATTATGCGCGTGTGACGATGGTACTCGGCGCCATCGCCGTATTCATCGGAGTCCTGCAGCTCCTCACCGGTTTGCCTGGGGCGTGGCTCAGCTCGCTGCAACTGAACGACAGATTCGGTGGAGGCACGACATCTTCGGCATCGCCGCCCTCCTCGCCCACGGGAACAGCAGCGCCCGCTTATTCGTCGCCGTCGTGGACGCCATCAGACGCCCTCGATCCCACGGTGCAGGGACCGCAGACAGAAGATCCACCGCCCGTCGCCCAGCCCCCGGTAATTCAACCGTCGCCACCGACTTCCGAAGCGCCGCCGGCCACTCCTGCCGTTGACCGAATTCGGATCAGCACCTGGGCATACAACCCTGCTGGACCACTCAACACCTACTTCGCCGACAACGATGGGGGCAAGAACGTCAAGGTCAGTTGGGAGTCATCCGCTGGGGGCTTCGACGTGAAGGGCGGATGCACATCAACTGTGCGGGTAGAGGGCGGGGGCTATGACCATGCCGAGTCATCCTCTAACTGCAGCGATTCAATGGGGACGTATTTTGACGTCCCCATGCCCGGCACCTACACGGCCACGGTGACTACATACCAGACGACTTCCGGGTATCAGCACAGTGACAATATTTCTTTCACCATTCAATAGCCGGAAGATGGCGTGCGGCCAACGAAATCCGGCCGAGGTAAAGAAGGACCCGAGTAGTGGCACGTCCAGTCGTGATGACCGGCCCCCAGAACATGCCCAAGTTTGATCTGGGGCAGAGGAGGTGGGGTTCCTGCAGTGCCTTCCATACGGTGCGCAGGTCGTCGCCGATGGGGTCGACAGTCTGGCGTCAGCGAGACCGCTGCCAGAGGGAAGTGGTTAAGGGTTGCGATCGTGGAGTTCGGCTGCGTGGGATCATGCGGTCATTACCGGCGTCCCACCTTTTCGAGATGGTAAGCCGGCCACGCCTTTGACTGTCGTGCACGGACTGTTGTGCCCGCATTCGGAGCCAATAATATAATCGCACAGGACCTATTCGCGGATTACCTAACTCAACCCCATGTGCTCCGGGCACTCTCCGATGGGACTCTCGCCCCAATCGCTGCCGAGCAAGACGCAAGTGCTCCTGCGCGCCATTTCTACGACCTCTGTTTGACAGGCAAGCCGATACCAGCTGGACCAAGCATGAATCAGGTCTGGCGCGAGCTCGAAAGGGCGGAGCTGCAAGTCGTGTGCGGTGTCGAATCAGTCGGTGCCATTGCGCGAGCCACTGCTGGCAGAATCCGACAATCGCAAGAACCGCGATAAGTTCCGGTGCGTTCGCCGTTCAACTAGTCGACGAACCGAGCGCGACGGGTGTCAGCCGCCTTGACAATGCCGCCGCGCCGACATTGTTGATCGGTGAGGGACCGCTACGGACACAATCGTCTGGTCGCGGAAGCTTCAAATCTGTTGCAAGGCAAGAGAAATTCGGGCGATGTCCGACTCGGGTTTCTGTGAGTCTCGGCCGAGCAGCGTGGTGTCGACATCTTTGAGCGGCAACGTGTTCAGGGCGCGGTCGATGTGTCGGCGGTCGGCGCCGAGCATTGCACGCAGGAGGTAGGTTCGTCGCTCTTGCGAAGCAGGCAGTGGCTGGTCCCCACGCAGCTGTGGGGCAGTGTTCCAGGAGAAGCCGACGATTGTCTCCAGCTCGAATCGACCGGGGTGATTGAGGCCGAGCGCCAGGCGCGACGAGGTGATGTGGGGAACCATGGCCTTGACGATGGGCGGTGCGACGTCGGCGATCGCCCACTGGGTGTAGCCGAAGTAGCTGGAGCCGGCCAGGATCACACCGGCTTGCGCCCACGGCTGCTCGGCCAGCCACTGCAGAGTCGCCAGACCGTCTTCACGTTCGTTGCGCATCGCCAAGAACTCACCGCCGGAGCCGAAGGTACCGCGTGAGCTTACGATGAGCGCCTGCACCCCGCGCTCTGCCAAGGCCGGCCCATAGAGCCAACCCAGCGGTGCACCCCGCCCATATGCGGTGCGTACCAGGACAACTGGTATCTGCTCCTGCGGCGTTTCGTCGTGAGGTTCGGGTGACCAACGATCGGCGACAAGTGTGATGCCGTCAGCCATCGGAATTCGCAGATCTCGCTCGACGGTGACTTTGCGGGTGGTCGCCGGCGGAAGTGGAGCCAGCCTTTCGGCGATCCTTCCGATGACAGTCATGACGTCGCCGTCAGGACGAAACGACCTGCGAGGTCCCGGCTTTCCATCCGGGTGTGTGCCAGTACTGCCTCGTCGAAGGTCAGGGCTTCGATGTTGGCATCGCCGAGCCCGGCGGCGACGGCGGCACGGGCGGCCTCGAGCGCGGGTCGCACCACGTGCGGGTGTGCAGGCAGGAAGGCGCCTGCGCTGAAGCCGGCAATCGTGACGCTGCCCATCCAGAGTTGGCTGTCGGCGATGCTGTGCTCCCAATCCCCGCTGGCATTGCCCGCTGCGATCAACCGCCCACCGGGTCCCATCAGGGCAAGGCTCTGCGATCGGATTTCACCGCCGACCGGGTCGATGACCACATCGAATTTCTGTCCCCCCAACACATCGATGAGCTGAGTCGAGTCCACGATCTGGTCGTAGGGCAGTTTGGTCTGGTTCGCCGCGCGCAGCTTCCCCGGACGCACTGTGCCGACAACGCGGGAAGCCCCCAGGCGCTTCGCGACCCCGGGAAACGCACTGGCGAGTCCTCCCAGGGCCCCGTGCACCAGCACGCTCTCTCCCTCTTTGAGATGCGCGACCTCGGTGAGTGCCGCGTACGCCATCGCGGCATTGGGGATCATCGAGACCGCAATAGCAGGATCGATGGCGAAGCCGTCGATCGACACAACGAACGATGCGTTCGCGACGTACACCGACGCGTAACCGCCGGTGCCGGTCTGCGACATCGCCACAACCTGTTCCCCGACACGGAAGTCGGTGACGCCCGGGCCGAGTTCGCGGATGGTTCCGGTGACCTCGAGTCCTGGAACGAACGGAGGCTGCGGCATTCCCGGACTGTCCGAGAAGGCCCCCTGCCGGAAGAACAGGTCGACCATTCCGACCGCCGAATGGGTCACGTCGATGGTGACCTCGCCCGAACCCGGGGAAGGGTCAGGTAACTCGCCGACCGAGAGAACGCTCGGATCACCGAAGGTGGTGGCAGAGACAGCGCGCATGTGAAGGTTCCTCTGGTCGATATCCGGGCCGAGATAACGCACTATGTGATGCGTTATCTGAACGGTAGCACAACTCGTCGGTTTTACGCACGGTGTGATGTGTTAACGATTGGGCGTGGCGCGCGTTAGCCTGAGTCCGTGCGTGAAAGAGCCCGCTCGGTCGAGGACAAGGCAAAACGGTCAGAGGATCTCCTCGCCGCGGCCGAATCCGTCGCCCTCGAGCTGGGCGGGGTCCGATTCGTCACGGTCGCGGCAGTCACCGCTCGAGCCGGCCTGCATCGCACAGGTGTGCGGCGGTACTACGCCAGCAAGGAAGAGCTTCTCCTGGAACTGGCCGAACGTGGGTGGGGTCAGTGGCGCGATGCGATCCAGAATGCAACAGCAGGTCGTTGCGACCTCGGCCCCACTGAGATCGCTGAGATCCTGGTGAAGACCATCGCTTCGCTGCCGGTGTTCTGCGATCTGCTGGCGCACGTGGCGATGACGCTCGAGGATGACGTCGAGCTGGACCGCGCGCGCCGATACAAACTCATCGCGTTTGCCGCCCATGATCAACTCGTCGGCTCGCTGCAGCGGACAACGACGATGACCCCGACCCAGGTTCAGACCCTGGTGACGACAACGGTTGCGCTGACCGCGAGCCTGTGGCAAACAGCGCACCCGTCTCCGACGCTTGCGAAGCTCTACGAGCAGGAACCCGAGTGGGGCCATTACGCACTCGACTTCGAACCCAGGCTCACCCTGATTCTGCAAGCCACGGCGATCGGGCTCGCAGAGGTGCTGCCGGCCCAGTGAGGACCGTCGCGCCCTTGTTCGACTCTGGCCGGTGCCGGTTCCGCCGCCACCGGCGCGGTCTCACCTCCAAGCCGTCTCAAACCCCGTTCCCCTCAATCGCAGAACGTTCGACGTGAGGCCGCCGCTCAACCGGCGGTCACATCGATGCCCGCTAGGCCCAGGGCGTCAGCTGGTGAGATGCGCCGATACTTGCCAAAGACGCTGCGCATTATCTCGATCCAAGGGGCATAGGGCGCCACACCCGTGATGCCGAATTCGTCGCGGTGATCGGCCACCGTGGCCTCACGGCAGTCCTCGAAGTACCGGCCACCTTCGCCGGCGACGTGGGGCGAGGCGGCCAATAGCGCCGAGGTGGCCGCACCTTGTTCAGGGGTCTTGAGGCGGCTGCCGGCGCGGCGGAAGCGTTCCTCTGCGCCGTCCCTGAATTCCTCGCCTGGATGCCGTTGTAGCGCGGTCATGATGCCACCGGGCATCAACGCGTTGGCGATGATCCCGTCGTCAGCCCATCGTTCGGTGACACCGACCGCGAAAAGCACGTTGGCAGTTTTGAATTGGCCGTAGGCACTGAATGGTTCGTATTCACGGAACCGGAAGTCGATGTCGTCGAAAATCAACGGCGAGCGCAGGTGTCCGCTGGAACTGACCGAGACCACCCGCGCCCCTGGGGCGACGATCACTGTGTCCGAATCCTGCAGCGCTGTCGCGAATCGATGCGTCCGGGTGGGCGGATCGCGATCGTGGAGATGATCGTCGGGCAGGGCCATGATCCCGGCATCGCAGCTTTGATGGACCTCAACATGCTCGCCGTCACCGGTGGCAGAGAACGGTCTATCGCCGAGTACGACACGCTGTTGGAGAAGGCCGGCCTGCGCAGGACAGCAGTGTCGAGAAGTGAGTCACCGCAGGGTGTGATCGAGGCTGTCGCTTCTCGCTGACCGTGGTCTTCACCGCAGCGTCAGGCTGGTCCACGGACATGTTCGGGGCTCTGATCTCTGCTGGGGAGCTCGGATAGCGCGGTGTTGCCGGCGTGATGCACAAACTGTTTCTGTCGCTGGCTATGGCGCCGCCACGATGGACACCGCCTTGGAATAGACCATCACTAGACTGTCCGCGCGTGCCCAGGTCTCCATCGCCTCCGGTTCCAAGGGCTTTTCGCAGACCCGGAGAGCCCATAGCGGCGCTGCTTTCGCGCCGGGACCCGGATCCAATTGCCTGGCGTGAAACCGAGTTTCGTGTCTTCGACATCCCGCGCCGCAGAGGCGCGCACTCGCTGCTTCCGCACTCATCGCGGCATCCGTGGCCTCAGCGGTGAATGGGTTTGATCCAGGTCATTCGAAGTGGATGTGGGTGCGGAGGGTGCCCAGGCCGGTTGCGGTCACCTCCACCAGATCTCCGTCGGCGAGGAATTGTGGTGGGGTGTAGCCGATGCCGACGCCGGCGGGTGTGCCGGTGGCGATGATGTCGCCGGGTTGCAGGGTCATGACGGCGGAGATGGTGTGGATGAGGGTGGGGATGTCGAAGATCAGGTCGGCGGTGTTGGCCTTCTGCCGCAGTTCACCGTTGACGGTGCACGTGATGACCGTATCGTCGAGGTTGATCTCGTCTTTGGTGACGGCCCACGGCCCCATGGGTGCGAAGTTGTCGGGGGATTTGCCGAGGAACCACTGTTGATGGTCGCGTTGTAGGTCTCGGGCGGTCAGATCGTTGACCAGGGTGTATCCCCAGACATGTTCCAGGGCTTTCTCTTTGGTGATGTGGCGGCCGCCGGTGCCGATGATGACGGCGAGTTCTGCTTCGTAGTCCAATTCGTGGCTGAGGTTTTCGGAGACGGTGACGCGGGTATCGGGGCCGGTGACCGACGAGGGGGCTTTGGTGAAGATGATCGGGAACTTCGGGATCACCTGGGCGGCGCCGGAATCGTAGCCGCTGCCGGCGAATTCGGCGGCGTGCTCACGGTAGTTTTTGCCGACACAGAAGATGTTGCGCCGCGGCAGCGGGAACGGCGCACCGAGTTCCACGTCGTCGACGTGGTGGGTCTGACCGCGCCGTGGCGCGGCAGCGACGCTGCCTTCTTCGACGAGTGCCAGCACACCCAGGGTGGGGTCGCTGCTGTGCACTTCGAGGATGGTGTTGTCGTCGGTGAGCTGGCCGACGGCCCACTGGTTGCCGTGTCGGAAGTGGACGTATTTCATTCTGCTGCAGGGCCTTCCCCGTTGAGGTTGGCGGCGGTACCGGCGGCGGCGAGGGCGCCGAGTTTTTCGGATTTGCGGACGTCGTTGACGACGTCGTGGCGTTGCTCGGAGGTCCAATCCAACTGCGTCTTGGGTTGCGGAGCGCCGTGGTAGACCCGTTCGTAGGACAGCACTTCCCAGCCGTACTCATGCGGCAGATAATCATTACGCATGAAGCGGTCGCGGATGTCGTCCGGGAAGGTTTGTACTTGGCCGTTGAGGATCACCGTCTCAACCTTCCCGGGTTGATATAGGACCCGGATGTCGGCCACCGGATCCCCATCGACGATGAGGATGTCGGCGAGTTTGCCTTCTTCCAGGACACCCACGTCATCGGGGAGGTTCACGGCATTCGCACCGTGTTTGGTGCCGGCTTGGATGGCTTCCAGGCTGGTCATGCCGGTGTAGAGCATGAGCATTTCGAGTTCGCGGGCGTGCCACACCCCGTAGGGCACCGTCGCAAAACCACTGTCGGTGCCCATGGCGAATTTCACGCCGGCGGCGTGGGCGCGGTGCAGGGTTTCTTGGGTGGCGTCGTTCATCCGTTTGGTGGCCTCCACGATGGAGGGACGATTCCGGGAGATCTCGGCGAACTCCACGATGTGATGCATGAACAACTGCGTCGGCGCCAACGGAATCCCACTCGCCGCGAGGTTCTCGATGGTGGCATCGGACATGTAGTTGCCGTGCATGATGTGATCGAACCCGGCGTTGACGGCGGCGTTCATCTCCCCATCCCCGCGGGCGTGGATGGTGATCTTGAGTCCGAGTTGATGAGCGAGGTCGGCGCACATCTTCAACTCATCATTGGTGAACGCCTGAAAATCCCCATACGGAGAATCCGCCAGTTTGATCAGATCCACCCCGGCCTTGGCTTGGCGGCGGATTTCGTCTTTCATCGCATCCGCGGTATTGGTCAACTTCCCGATACTGGATTCCGGGTTGCCGGTCGCATCGGGGAACCAGTCGGTCAACCCGTTGCTGGTGGTCAGGTAGCGGCCTGCCGAGGTCATCCGCGGACCGTGCACCAGTCCGCGTTTGATGCCTTCGCGTAGCCCGACCCCGATGAAGTAGCTCCCACCCGGCTGGGAAAACGACGTCACCCCCGCCGACAACACCTTTTCGACGTTCGCCGCGGCGATCAGGGTCCGCAACTCCGGCGGGGTATAGATCGAGATCTCTTCTTCGGTGCGGGCCAGGCCGTAGGTCATGTGGCAGTGCACATCGATCAGGCCGGGCATCACCGTTTTGCCGCGGGCATCAATCCGGGTCAGGGTGGCCCCGCGAGGGATGTCGGTCTCGACATCCACCGACCCCATTTTCACAATCCGCGCATTACGCACCAATACCGCGCAGTCGGGGATCGGTGGGTTGGCGTCCCCGTCGATGACGGTGCCGTTCTCGATCAGCAACCAACGCTCAGTCATCGCAGGCCCTCCTTGATGGCGAATGCGGACACGACCTCGGTGAAGGTGTCGGGGTCTTCGAAGTAGGGGGCGTGACCGCAACCGGGCATGACCACAAAATGCGAGCCGGGCAGCAGTTCATGGGATGTCTGCCCCATGGGCAGCGGGGTCCACTTGTCGTTCTCGCCCCAGACGATCAGCACCGGCATATCCGGGCGTTGGGACCGCAGCCGCTGATCTTGGCGGTCGTCGTTGGCTTCGGTGTTCAGCAGCGCTGCAGCAGCACTCAGGGCTGCGGTGGCGCCGGCGGAGGAGTTGATCATCGACTCCTCGCGCACCCAGGCGTCGGTGATCATCGCCGGATCCGACACCAGGAAGGCGAACTTGGTGCGGATCGCGTCCTCACTGCCGTTGGAGACGTTCTCTGCAGCGACCTTGTTCTCCTCGGGCAGCTCGGCGATGCCCATGGTGCCGATGAGCACCACGGCGGTCACCAAATCCGGGCGGTCGCAGGCGATCCGGGCCGCCACCTGGCCACCGAGGGACGTCCCGGCGATCACCACATCGGCCAGGCCGAGTTCGTCGAGCACGGCGGCGATGAACTCGGCGAATCCGCGTGGCCGGTAGTCGATGCCGTCGAACTTGTCGGCGAGCCCGTGCCCGGGGAAGTCGATGGCGTACACGTGGAATCCGGCGTCCACCAGACCGGGGATCACCGGGATGAAGCGGTCAGCCCGCGATCCGACGCCGTGCAGGCAGATCAACGGTGTGGTGCCACCGTGTGATTCCACCACCCGGGTCCGAATACCGAGAGCCGTCACCGGATAGGAGATCACCTGATCCCGGCCATAACTGAACGGATACCCCATCAGATCAGGCACCGGTCTTGGGTTGCGCCAGTGCCTCGATCTCGACCACGAACTCCTCGTGCACCAGCCCCGCTACCACCAACAGCGTGTTCGGTGGGTACACGCCGGACGGATAGATCTCGGCGAAGACCTCCTTGCGGACCTCCATGAACACCGGGATGGTCTCCCGACCCACCACAAAGGTGGTGAACTTCACCACATCGTCGAATCCCAACCCGGCCGCGGCCAGGGCCTTGCCCACGTTCGCGAACGCACCACGAACCTGTCCTGCGGGGTCCAGGTCGTCGGTGCCGAACTGGCCGGCCACCGCAACCAGGCCGTCGGCAATCGACACCGGCGAGTAGTCGCCGAAGGACCCGATGCCCTCGATGCTGGGAATGTAGTTGATCATGGCAGTGCTCCTCGTCGGGCTGGTAACGGGATAAGGGGGTCAGACGGTGGTGGGCAGCGCGACTGCGGTGCTGGCGTCGTACTCGTGGATCCAACGGACGTTGTTGTAGAGGTTCTTGAACGTCGCGTCGCGGACCGGGATCTCGGGGCCGGCAGGCAGGTGGAACAACCGGTTGCTGACCCACGAAATTTTCTGCACTCGCTGCGCACGATCCATCCGCAGATCGCAGTACCGCTGCAAACGCTGCGCCTGGCTGGCCTCACTGGGCTCGGCCAGCAGATCAGCCAGGATGATCGCGTCCTCCACACACTGGTTGGCGCCCTGGCCGTGGTGCGGCAGCAGGCCATGAGCGGCGTCGCCCAGCAGCACCACGTTGTCCTTCACCCAGGTCGGCATGGGGCCGACACCAAACAGCCCCCACCGCTCGTCGGGCGCAGCGGCGTTGATCATCTCAGCGATCGCCGGGTGCCAATCCAAGAACGGTGCCACCGCATCCTGCGGGGTACAGCTGACCCGGGAACCAGAGGGGTTGGTCCAGATCTTCGGGTCCTCCACGACGGCCAGGAAGGTGGCGTGGGTGTAGTCGGGGCCGATCGGGAAGTGCAGAAAGTGCTTTCCGTCGCCGACCCAGAACTGAGTGGCCGTCGGATCAGGCAACTCCTTAAGATCAGCCAGCGGCACCACACCACGGAACCCACTGGTCTTGGAGAACATCGTGTAGTCCAAGCCGTCGTACATCCAGGACCGCACCACCGAACGGATACCGTCAGCGCCCACCACCAGGCCGGCATCGGTGCTGCTGCCGTTGGCCCACCGCAAGCGGGTGACACCGGCATCGACACGCTCGATACCGACCAACCGGTGCCCCAGATTGATCGTCCCAGGCTTCACCCGATCGGCGAGGATCTTCTGAAAACTCCTGCGGTGGATCCCGTAGTAAGGAGCACCAAACTCGTTGCGGTACCAGTTGTTCTCCGTCAGTTCATGCCGAATGATGTCGGTGCCATCGACACCGTCACGGATGATCAACTGAGTCGGCTCAGAACCGAACTCAGCCAACTCCTCCTCCAAACCCAAACCATGCAACAACCGAGTCGCGTTCGACCACAACGCCACCCCCGCACCCACCTCATCAAGAGACTCAGCCGCCTCGTAAACCTCCACCTCGATCCCAACGCGCTGCAAGGCCAGGGTAAGCACCAACCCACCAATACCCGCACCGACAATGACGATCTTGCCTTCAGACACCAAGACTCCTAAGGAAATTCAAGAAATGTGGGGCTGGATCGTCGTCGCTGTGACGTAACCAGCAGGGCTCGCCAGCCATGCGTCGGTGGATGGCCTCAAACCAGGATTTCAATGTCACTGTAACTCGGTCATTCGGACGCCGCAACACGTCGGTAGTCGATGTTCCCACCGCGGCCCTCGTCGATCCGGTGCCGCGGCGCGAAATGGTGGCGACGGGCGGGATGCTCGTAATCGGTTCGGACGCTGGGACGCTCGCTCGGGCTGGGGCATCCGGAGAGGGGGGCGGGCCGGTGATGCGGCCAGCTTCGACGCCCGCCATCGGCGTCGATTCGCCAGCGACGGCCGGGCTGCCTCGCATACCGTGTGGTGATGCGTCTGCCTGTTGCGGGCGAGTACTGGCACTGAAATTTCCGCGTCCGTGCTGCAGCGGGAGCCGACGTGAGTCTGCGGGGTCAAAGTGGTGTCGCTCACCCTGCCGGGCCTCCGCTGGCTCCCCGACGGTGTGTCTCGGATACTGAGCGAGCTGCGAAGACTCTGAAACCGCCCCGGTCAAGGGTCTGAGGACCTTAAGTTAAGACCAGATTTCATTTGCACTTAAAATGTGCGTCCCCAATCTAAGTGTGATTAAAGTCGGGGTGTGTTCTGGTACCTGGTCCGTCGGCTCGCCCAAGCTGCACTCGTGCTCTGGGCGGCATTCACCCTCGCCTTCTTGATCTTGTTCGCCATGCCGTCTGATCCCGTCAGGCTGGTGCTGAACTCTGGCGGAGCCGGGAACGTCGCGGCCACGGTGTCTCCGGAGCAGATCGCGGCGATCAATGCCCAGTTCGGGTTCGACCGCCCGCTGATAGTGCAGTACTTCAGTGCGTTGGGCAACGCGCTTCACGGCGATTTCGGCACCTCGCTGCAGACCCGCCGGCCTGTGGTCCAGGAGATCGCCTCCGTACTGCCCAGCACTTTGACCCTGGCTGCACTTGCGCTGATCTTCGCGGTGTTGTGGGGGACGGTGCTGGCGGTGCTGAGCACGTACACCCGGATGGGCTGGCTGCGCCAGCTCCTGCTGTCGCTTCCGGCTGTCGGTGCCTCGGTGCCCGCATTCTGGCTGGGTCTGCTCCTGATCCAGGTGTTCTCGTTCCAGCTGGGTTGGTTCCCACCGATGGGCAACAAGGGTTGGGCAAGCCTGGTGATGCCCGTTGTGACACTGTCTCTTCCGGTGGGCGCGGCCATCGCGCAGGTCTTGGCGCGCAGCCTGCGGACCGCCATGGCGGAACCCTACGTCGTGACGGCGCGGGCCAAAGGCGCCTCGCGAATGCGGGTACTGCTGCACCACGCGATCCGCAATGCGGCAATTCCGCCGCTGACCATGATGGGACTCCTGGTCGGCCAGCTGGTGGCCAGCGCTGTGGTGACCGAAACCGTGTTCAGTAGAACGGGTCTGGGACGGCTGACCGTCTCTGCGGTGAATCGCCAGGACATCCCGGTGGTGCTCGGCGTGGTCGTGCTCTCCGCAGTCCTGTTCGTCGTGACCAGCCTGATCGTCGATCTCGTGTACTCGGTGATCGACCCGCGGGTCAACGTCCGTTCACTCGCCGCTCGCTGATTGGACACGCCTGACCATGACAAGTGCATCGACATTTGCCGAGGAAGCACGTTGTCTGCGTGGCGAACTGACCGCTTTGCGTCATCGTCTGCACCGCCATCCCGAACTCGGGCTCGACCTGCCGCTGACTCAGGCGGCCGTGCTGCAGCAGTTGGACGGCCTGGGGATGGAGATCACTGTCGGCCGTCGGTGCACGTCGGTGGTCGCCGTCCTGCGGTCGACCAAGCCGTCGCTGGATCGAGGCGCCGACGTGCCGCTGGTCCTGCTGCGCGGCGACATGGACGCGCTCACCCTCACCGAGGCAACCGGGCTGGACTATGCCTCCGAGATCGACGGGGTGATGCACGCCTGCGGGCACGACATGCACACCACGATGCTGGTGGGGGCGGCACGAGTTCTGGCCGCACATCGGCACGAACTCGACGGTGACGTGCTGTTCATGTTCCAGCCCGGCGAAGAGGGCAGCAACGGGGCGGGTGTCATGCTGGAGGAGGGCTTGCTGCAGATCGGCGGCAGATGTCCGGACGCCGCAGTGGCACTGCACATGTCGGTCAACGAGGTCGCCCCGGGCGCACTGGCCGGCCGCCCAGGGACACTGAACGCGGCGGCCGACAGCCTGACGGTGACCGTGCGGGGACGTGGTGGACACGGGTCGCGTCCCAGCGCGGCTCTCGACCCGATTCCGCCGGCTGCGGAGATGGTGCTGGCGCTGCAGACCGCGATGACGCGCACCATCGACGCCGGCGAGACGGCCGTCATCACGGTGGGACAGTTCCACGCCGGCACCCGCCGGAACATCATCAGCGACGACGCCTGGTTCCAGGCCACCGTGCGCGCGGTCGAGCCTGCGGTGCGTGATCAGGTCGAAGCGCTGTGCCACCGGGTCTGCCGCGGCATCGCCGATGCTCACGGAGTCGGCGTCGACATCGACTACGAAGTGCTCTACCCGCCCACGGTCAACGATGCCGCCGAGGTGGACTTCGGGGCACAGGTGGCCCGCGACATGCTGGGCGACGACGGTTATCACCACCTGCCGCAGCCCAGCACCGGGTCCGAAGATTTTTCCCGTGTGCTGCAACAGGTTCCGGGCGCGATGTACCGTCTCGGCGGATCGCCTCCGGGCGCCTGGCGCCACGTCGACTCCCTGCACTCGTCACACGTGATCCTCGACAGCTCGGTCATGCCCACCGGCGTCGAATTCTTTTCCACCTGGGCGGTGCGGCGACTTTCCGCACTGGCTGCCCGCCCCACCATCACCAATTGAGAGGAACTCATGTCAGGCCCCATACCCATAGGCGCGACCGGATCCAAGTCGTGGACCGTCGACAGCACCCGCACCATCGTGCGCGGACCGGTTGAGGTCTTCTCGACCCCCAACATGGTCCTGCTGATGGAGGAGGCAGCCATGGTGGCGCTGGCACCCTTCATCACCTCAGCGCAGGAGACGGTCGGCAGCACCGTGGACGTAGTACACCTCGCCGCGACGCCGCTGGGCATGACCGTCACCGCCACCGCCACTGTCACCGGGGTGGACCGTCGCCGGGTCAGCTTCGACGTCGAAGCGCGCGACGACGTCGAAGTGATCGGACGTGGCACACACGAGCGGTTTGTCATCGAACTCGACCCTTTCGTGGCCCGCCTTGCGAAGAAGGATCAGCAGTGAGCGCCGACAACATCTCCGCGCTCTTCTCACCCGCCTCGGTGGCCATCGTCGGGTTGTCCGACCGCAAGGGGTCCGTGGGGGCCGGGTCGCTGGCCAACCTCAGACGGTTCGGCTACACCGGCGAGATCTGGGGCGTGCATCCCAAGCGGGATGAGGTTTCCGGAATCCGTTGTTACCCAGCGTTGTCCGATCTTCCGGCGATTCCTGATGCCGTGATCATCTGTGTGGGGGGAGAGAACGTCGTCACCGTGGCCGAGGAGGCCGGCAAGCTGGGTGTCAAGGCGGCAGTGACGTACGCATCCGGCTTTTCCGAGGTGGCCGGCGGCGACGAGTTGCAGGCACGTCTGACCGAGGTGTGCCGTACTCATGGCCTGGCGCTGGCCGGACCGAACTGCCTGGGCGTCTTCTCCCCGGGCCACGGCTCGGCGCTGTACTACTCGACGCTGCCGGACGACATGCCTGCAGGAAAGGTCGCGCTGCTGTCGCACTCCGGTTCGATCTGCATCGCCATGGTGTCCTGCGGCCGGTTCGCCTTCTCGCACGTGGTCTCGGCGGGCAACGAAGCCATTCTCGATGCCGGCGCCTACCTGCACCATTTTGCCTCCGACCCCTCGGTCGAGGTGATCGCGCTGGTGGTCGAGACTGTTCGGGATGTCGAGTCCTTCCGTGCCGGCGCGCGGGCCGCAGCTGCTGCGGGCAAGCCCGTGGTGTGCCTGAAGCTGGGACGCACCGATGTCGGCGCCAAGGCCGCCGCTGCGCACACGGGTGCACTCGTCGGCAGCTACGGTGAATTCCTGGCATTCGCAGAGTCGTTGGGCGTGGTCGTGGTGGGCGACCTCGATGAGCTGACCGAGACGGTGGAATTGTTCTCACACGGGGTGTTGCCCGCCGGCGGAGGGTTGGCCATCCTGAGCCTCTCCGGCGGTGAGAACTCGCTGGTCTCCGATCTCGCCACGGACGCCGGTATCACGTTTCCGGAGCTCACCGACACCACGATCGACCGTCTGCGCACGGTGCTGCCGGACTTCGCCAACCCCCGCAACCCTCTCGACGCCACCGGCAGCGCCGTGCACGACGGCGACATGTACCGGGCTGCCCTGCGCGCTTTGGTCGACGACACCGGGATCGGTTTGGTGGGAGTCGGTTTGGACGCGCCCACCGGTCTGGACCGGCCGCACGCACACAATTACGCGCGCATCGCAGGCGATGTCGCTGACGTGGCGGCGCAGGCCGACAAGCCGATCTTCTTCCTCTCCAGCGTCGGCGCCGAGATCGACCCTCTGGTGCGCGGTGCGCTCGGTGAGGTGCCCGGCCTGCAAGGTATCCGCGAGGGCATGGTCGCCGCCGGCGCCGCACTGTCCTACCAAGGTTTGCGAGATCGCGCCAACGCCCGGCGCACGGCGCTGGACACGGCGAAACCTGCTGCGCAGGTGACCCTTCCCGAGGTAGCCGGACGAGCCCTGGTGCAGGCCTACCAGCTTCCGGTTCCCGGCAGCGCCCTTGTCTCGGATGCGAAGTCGGCCGCCGAAGCGGCCACGCGCATCGGATTTCCGGTGGCGCTGAAGGTTTCCTCGCCGGACATCCTGCACAAGACGGAGGCGGGCGGCGTCGCGCTGGGCATCTCGTCGGCAGAGGACATGACGGCGGCCTTCGAGCGGATGGTCGCCGCGGTGGCCGCGGCCGAACCGGAGGCGCGCATCGACGGTTACCTCGTCGAGGAGATGGTCCCGGCTGGGGTCGAACTCCTGGTATCGTTGCGGCGCACCGCATTCGGCGTGCTGGTCACTGTCGGCCTCGGTGGCATCCTGGTGGAGCTCATCGGATCCACCGCCAGCGCCCTTGCTCCGCTGTCTGACTACGACGTGTCCAGGTTGCTCCGGGACTCCCGTGCCGCGGAGTTCCTTGCCGGTGTGCGCGGTGCTGCGCCTGCCGACCGAGGTGCGGTCGAGGAGTTCCTCGCCGGCCTCGATCATCTGGCCGAGACGCTCGACGAACGTGTTGCCGAGGTCGAGTTCAACCCGGTGATCGTGTTGGAACAGGGTTTGAGAGTGGTCGACGTCGTGGTCACCCAGACCCAGCCGTGACGGCCAGGTTACGTGCACGTCCCAATCATGTTTAAGTGTTGCTGAATGTAGTTCTATCTGACTGAATCAAACCGGACGCATCCTCGACGTTGCGTTACAACCGGCCACGCCGCCCAATGAGCACCGGTGCATCGAATCTGATTTCTCGAGGAGACAAGATGACAACGTCCCATCGGAAACGACGCGCCCGGCTTGCCGGCGTGTTCGTGACCGCCGCTGCGACAACGTTCGTGGCGGCCTGTGGGTCCAGCCCAACCGACAGCGGCGGCAGCGGTTCCGGTGACGGCACGCCGCAGTCCGGCGGAACACTTCGCATTGGTCTGTCGTCCGATTCGTCGTGTCTGGACCCCCATCAGACCGGCAACAGCACCCTGATCACGATGGGTCGGCAGTTCGTCGACTCGCTGATCGACCAGGATCCGGAAACCATGGAATTCAAGCCGTGGCTGGCCGAGTCATGGAAAGCGAACGACACCAACACCGAGTTCACCTTCACCCTGCGCGACGGTGTGACGTTCAGCAACGGCGAGACGTTCGACGCGAGCGTGGTGAAGGCCAACTTCGAGTCGATCGCGGGTCTGGGTGCGCTGTCGTCGCTGGGAACCGCCATGCTCAACGGCATGAGCTCGGTGGAGGCTCCGGACCCCAAGACGGTGGTGGTGAGTTTTGCTGAACCCAACGCCCAGTTCCTCAACGCCACCTCAACCGTCACGCTGGGCATGCTCGCCCCCGAATCCCTTTCGGCAGCACCTGAATCGCTGTGCGACGGCACCGGCCTGATCGGATCGGGGCCGTTCGTGGTGGAGAGCCGCACCCAGGATGCCTCGACCGTGCTGACCAAGCGCACCGGCTATGACTGGGCTTCGGAGGTTGTCAACCACACCGGTGATGCCTACCTCGATTCCATCGAGTTCAACATCGTCCCCGAATCCAGCGTCCGCAGTGGCAGCCTCATGTCGGGCGAGCTCGACATCATCGACGGCACCGCGCCCCAGGATGTGCCGAACCTGGAAGCCAGCGGCTTCGTGATCGAAGGACGCGCCAACCCCGGTATCCCGATGGTGCTGTTCCTCAACCGGGAGAAGGCGGTCTGGCAGGACCCGGCCGTCCGCAAGGCTGTGCAGATCGGAATCGACCGTCAGCAGCTGATGGATACGCTGTTCACCGACGTGACTCCGCCGGCCAAGGGTGCGCTGGCCGACACCACCACCGGCTTCATCGACCAGTCCGAGATGCTCGCCTACGATCCCGACGGCGCCAAGGCGCTGCTCGAGGGCGCCGGCTACACCAGGGCGGGCGGTACCGGCCTGTACGAGAAGAACGGCGTGCCGGTCAGTTTCGACGTCATCCAGTTCTATGCCAACGAAACCCCCACCATCGAGCTGATGCAGCAGCAGTTGGCCGACATCGGCATCGGTGTCGAGATTCGCGCGATGAGCGGTACCGAGTCTGACGCGGTGGAAGCCGCGGGTGACTGGGACACCATGTACGCCAACTGGACCCGCACCGATCCGGACATCCTGCGTATCATCCTGGATTCGACGGGCGAGAACCCTTACCGCAACGCCCCCAGTGAGCTTGACGCCATGCTCCAGGCGCAGGCCGTCGCCCCGACCGAGGACGATCGTGCGGCGATCCTCAAGCAGGCGATGGACTACATCATCGGCGAGGGTGTCATCATCCCGATCCACGATTTTGTGAACCTGTGGGCGATGAGTGAATCCGTGCAGGGGTTCGCATTCGAGGCGGGGTCGCGCCTGCGGCTCTACGACACCTGGCTGTCCTGACCGACAGCTCGGCACCGGGTCGAGACGGCGGACAACGGCGTCCGCCAGCCTGGTCCAACAGCCCACGTAGTCTGCAGCCCAGAAAGAGACATCTGTAGTGACCGAACTCATCATTGCTCAGCAGAAGAGCCTTGAGCCCGCAGGCGACGGCACTCCGGACGCCGGCCCCACGCCACGCCGGCGGCTGGCCCAACGGCTGCGCAAGCGCATGAGTTGGGGGTTGGCACTGTCGGTGGCGATCCTGGTTCTGGCGGTCCTGTGGGCCGTCATCCCCGGGGTCTTCACCAGTTACGATCCGATGGCCGGCCAGACATCGGAGGCGCTGCAGGCGCCCAGCTTCACCCATCTGTTCGGCACTGATCAACTGGGCCGAGACAACTACGCCCGACTGGTGTACGGATCGCGGCTGTCCCTGCAGTCAATCGTGATGGCGGTGGCGATCGCCCTGTGCGTCGGTTCGTTCTTCGGCCTGGTGGCCGGCTTCCTCGGCGGCGCGGTCGACACCACCATCATGCGGGTGGTGGATCTGCTGATGTCCATCCCGAGTCTGCTGCTATCGCTGGCACTGATCACCGTGCTGGGCCCCGGAACCACCAATGTCGCTCTCGCCGTTGGTCTGGCCAGCGTCGCCAGCTTCGCGCGTCTGATGCGTGCCGAGGTGATGAGAGTGCGCACCGCCACCTACGTCGAAGCCGCGAGCGCCGTCGGGGCGCGCCGCAGCCACATCCTGGTCCGCCACGTCCTGCCCAACTCCACCGGGCCGGTGCTGGCGATGGCCGCCTTGGAACTCGGCGGTGCGGTCCTGGCCGTCTCGTCGCTGAGCTTCCTGGGCTACGGCGCCCAGCCGCCTGACCCGGAATGGGGTTCGCTGATCTCCGCGGGCCGCGACTACATGGCCACGGCATGGTGGCTCACCGTGCTGCCGGGTGTGGTTGTTACCGCAATCGTGTTGGCGGCCAACCGTATTGCTCGCGCAATCGAGCGCGAGGAGGAGCACTGATGACTGCCGTGGCAGGATCTGCAGAACTCGAGCACACCGACCAGGACAGCACACCACTGCTGCGGGTCCGGGACCTGACGGTCTCCTACGAGACGTCTGAAGGCACCTTCACCGCCGCCGAGAACGTTGCCTTCGACGTCGACGCCGGTGAAGTCGTGGCTATCGTCGGAGAATCCGGCTCCGGAAAGTCGACCAGCGCCCAGGCGGTCATCGGCATGCTCGCCCGCAATGGCAAGATCACCTCCGGATCCATCACATTCGACGGCGCCGACATGACCAGGTTGTCCGAGAAGGAGTGGCAGCACGTCCGTGGCCGCCAGATCGGGCTGGTACCACAGGATCCCATCGTCTCGCTGAACCCGGTGAAACGCATCGGCGACCAGATCGGCGAGGTCCTGCGGATCCACGGTCTGGCAGGCCGGAAAGACGCCGCGGCCCGTGCCGTCGAACTGCTGGAACAGGCCGGGCTCAGTGACCCGGCCTCACGTGCCCGGCAGTTCCCCCACCAGCTCTCCGGTGGTATGCGCCAGAGGGTGCTGATCGCCGCGGCCATGGCCGCCAAGCCGAAGCTGATCATCGCCGACGAGCCGACCAGCGCGCTGGACGTCACCGTGCAGCGTCAGATCCTGGATCACATCGAAGCGTTGATCCGTGAGACCGGCACGGCCATGCTGCTGATCACCCACGATCTGGGAGTCGCCGCCGACCGAGCGGGCAAGGTCGTGGTGATGTCTCGCGGCCAGGTGGTGGAGGCAGGCCCCACCGACAAGGTGCTCGGTGATCCGCAGCACCCGTACACCCAGACACTGCTGTCCAACGCGCCCAGTATGTCCAGTGTGCGCCTGGGCCGGACTCGTACCACCGTCACCGAGTCCGAACGTCCGGCCGACGAGGTGTCGACCCCGGCGGCCAACTGGCCATTGCTGGTGGTGGCGGGGCTCACCAAGGAGTTCGGCCTGCCGCGCACCGCCACCGGACCTCGTACGCTGCGTGCGGTGGACTCGGTGTCGTTCGACGTCCAGCGCGGCCAGACCTACAGCCTGGTGGGGGAGTCCGGTTCCGGCAAGAGCACCACGGCCCGGATGGTGCTGCGACTGGAGACTCCGACCAGTGGTGATGTCAACTTCGACGGCATCGAGGTCACCAAGCTGCCGGCCAAGAAGATGCGCGAGATGCGCCGCCGCATGCAGCTGGTCTACCAGAACCCTTACGCCTCACTGGATCCCCGCTTCACCGTCGAGCAGATCATCACCGAGCCACTGGTGTCGTTCGGGATCGGCAGCAAGGACCAGCGCCGAGCCAAGGCACTCGAGCTCATCGAACAGGTGGCGTTGCCTACCAAGATGCTGCGCCGTCTGCCCGCCGAACTCTCCGGTGGTCAGCGTCAGCGCGTCGCCATCGCGCGGGCGCTGGCATTGGACCCTGAGTTCGTCGTGTGTGACGAGGCGGTCTCGGCGCTGGACGTGACCGTGCAGGCGCAGATCCTCGACCTGCTGGTTCGCCTGCAGGAGGAACGCGGCCTGGCGTACCTGTTCATCTCCCACGATCTCGCGGTGGTGCGGCAGGTCTCCGATCATGTCGGCGTGATGCGCAAAGGCAAGATCGTCGAATCGGGCCCAGCCGCCCAGATCTTCGAGGATCCGCAGGAGACGTACACACAGGAGTTGCTGCGTGCCATCCCCGGCCGGCGGTGGGTCGACGCCGGTTGAGCACGGACCTGCAGACAGCCTCGCCCGCCTCATGGGTCGCCTATGACGCTTTGACGCCTGCGCAGTTGCGGCGCCGCGGTGCGATGAAGTGGCTGGCTCACCCGGACGACGTGCTTGGTGCCTGGATTGCCGAGATGGACTTTGGCACCGCCCCCGCGGTCACCGAGGCACTCCGGCGTCTCCACACCGACGGTATGTCGCTCGGATACGCCACACCTGCTTTGCTGCAAGAGGTTTCGCAGGCCTGCGCCGACTGGCACAGGCAGAACTTCGGGGTGGTCTTCGATCCCGCGCTGATCGTCCCTGTCGGCGATGTCGTCAAGGCATTCGAGATCACCCTGGGGGTGTTGGGACGCCCCGGTGCGCCGGTCGTGGTGCCCACTCCGGGTTACCTGTCCTTTTTGCAGGTGCCCGCTGCCTTCGGCCGAGAAGTGGTGCGCGTGCCGATGCTGCGCTCCGGCAGTGGCTGGGTGCTCGACCTCGACGGGATCGAGCGGGCCTTCCGCGCCGGCGCCGGGCTGTTCACACTCTGCAACCCGCACAATCCCCTGGGCGTGGTGCACTCGGTCGAGGAACTGCAAGCACTTGCCGACCTGGCCGATCGCTACGGGGTCCGGGTGTTCGCCGACGAGGTGCACTCACCGTTCGTGTTCGGCGATCACCGCCATGTGCCCTACGCGGCCATCTCGGCCACCGCGGCCGCGCACGCGATCACCGCCACGTCGGCATCCAAGGGCTGGAATCTGCAGGGGCTCAAATGCGCTCAGCTGATACTCACCAATCCTGCCGATCTGGATGTGCTCGCGCCGGTCCGGCTTCCGCAGACCCTCAGCGCCGGCGTCCCGGGTCTGGTGGCCAACACCGCGGCCTATCGGGACGGCGGATCGTGGCTCGCCGATGTAGTCGGCTACCTGGCACGTAACCGCCGCCAACTGGTCGAGCTCATGGCAGAGCATGCACCGGAAGTGGTCTGGGATGTTCCCCAGGGCACCTACATGGCGTGGTTTGACTGCTCTGCCGTGGGGCTCGGTGACGGGCAGAGCGCCACTGAGTTCTTCCTCCAGCGCGCCAGGGTCTCGCTCAACAACGGCGAGAAGTTCGGTGCCGACCGCCGGTACGCACGGTTCAACTTCGCCACCCCTTCACCAGTTCTGGAAGACATGATCACCCGCATCGGGCGGGCGATCGCCGAGAGTTCGCAAGGAGTCCAGTGACCGACTATCAGACCATCGACCTGACCAAGAAGGATTACCTGGGCATCGTCACCCTGAACCGCCCGGAGAAACTGAACGCCATCGATGAACGCACCTTCGCCGAATTGGGCTCTGCGATTGACGAATTGGAGAGCGACTCCGAGATCAGAGTCGCGATCATCAAGGGAGCGGGACGCGCCTTCTCGGCTGGGCACGACATGACCGACGAGTTGATCCCGCGCGAGACCCCGCCGGATCTGCTGTCTTACACCGAGCGCAACGCCGCTCCCTGGTGGCGAATCTGGAACAGCCGACTGCCGTGGATCGCGCAGGTGCACGGCTACTGCTTGGGCGGGGCCAACGAACTGGCTCTGGTCTGCGACTTCACCATCTGTTCCACCGACGTGCAGTTCGGGATCCCCGACGTCCAGTTCCAGGCTTCGCCGCCGTTCAACATCCTGCCCTGGATCGTCGGGATGAAGAAGGCCAGGGAGCTGATCCTGACGGGGCGCCGCGTCGGAGCGCAAGAGGCGCTGGAACTCGGCATGGTCAACGCGGTGGCTGAACCGGAGGAGCTGGAACAGCGGGTGTTCGAGATGGCTGCCGACCTGGCGAAGTCGCCCACCATCTCGATGGCGATGAACAAGCGCACCTTCAACCGCGCTTATGAGGTGCAGGGCCTGCGTGCGGCCATCGACGCCGGACGTGAGACGTTCGTGATGCTGCAGTCCAGCACCTCGCCGGAGCGCGAGGAGTTCGACAAGATCGCCGAGGCCGAGGGCATGCGGGCCGCCTTCGCCTGGCGTGACGCCAAGTTCAAGGTGCGTTGATCCCGCTGACATGAGCGGAGTCTGGTTGCCGTTCACCCCGTCGTGGCCGATGCCGGAGGGGCTGCGCGGCGAGGTGGTCGACTATGCCCAGCCGCCGTGGGAGCGATGCGGTGACGTCGAAATGGTGGTGCTGCCGTACGGCCCCGACGACAACACCCTGGCCGGTCTGGCCGAGATGCCCGTACTCCGGGTGGTGCAGAGCCTGGCGGCCGGGGTGGACCGGGTGTTGCCGTTCATCCCGCCGGCAGCGACGTTGTGCAGTGCCCGCGGCGTGCACGACACCGCCACTGCCGAGCTGGCGGTCACGTTGACGCTCAGCGCCTTACGCGGCGTGGCCGGATTCACCCGCGACCAGGCTCAGCGCCGTTGGCAACCACGGACGACGCCGGGCCTTGCAGACAAGACGGTGCTCGTGGTCGGTTACGGATCGATCGGCGCGGCCATCGCGGCGCGATTGGAGTGCTTCGAGGCACACGTGGTGCCGGTGGCCCGCACGCCGCGTCCTGGAGTGAGCGGGATGTCGGATCTTTCGGCGTTGTTGCCCGATGCCGACGTCGTCGTCCTGTCACTGCCACTGACGCCGGAGACCCGTGGGCTGGTCAACGCCGACTTCCTGGCGCGGATGCGGGCCGGGGCACTACTGGTCAACGTAGCCAGGGGAGCGGTGGTCGATACCCGGGCACTGCTCGCGGCATTGCATCGCGGACACGTCAGCGCGGCCTTGGACGTCACGGATCCGGAACCGCTGCCCGAGGACTCCCCGCTGTGGGATGCCCCCAACCTGATCCTGACCCCACATGTCGGTGCGCGATCGGAGGCGTTGGCGCCGAGGATGATGCGTTTCGTCGGGGAGCAGGTGAGCCGTTTCGCCGAGGGGCGTTCACTGCGCAACGTGGTTGGTTGGCGGCGACAACAGGCTGACTAAGCTGCGTCACGATGACCGAGACCACGCACCGCGCGACCCTGCGACGATCGCGTGCGGCGGTGTTCGTCGTCTTCGCGTCGTTCGGAATGGTGATCGCCACCTGGGCGGTTCACCTACCCGCTCTGCAGCAGCAGACGGATATGTCGACGGGGCAGCTGGGCGCGGTGCTGTTGATACTCGGGGCGGGTTCTCTGACGAGCATGCAGGTCAGCGGGTTCTTGGTGGACCGTGCCGGTAGCGGCGTGGTGGCCCTTGCCGGAGCGGGTGCAATGGCGGTGGTGGTCGCGATCCCGTTGGCGGCCAACACTTTCTGGCATGCCGCAGTGGGTGCGTTCATCCTGGGGACTACCGTCGGCGCCGTCGAGGTCGGGATGAACGCCGCCGCCGTCGATGTCGAACGCGACTACGAACGTCCGATCATGGCGGCGTTCCACGCGATGTTCTCCGTAGGCAGCGTGGCGGGTTCGCTCGTCGCTGCGGTGTGCTACGCGGCAGGAGTCTCGGTGCTGCCTGCCACCGGAGCCGTGGTGGTGCTGTGCGTGGCGGGTCTGGCGATCGCCACGCCGACCCTCCTCGGGGTGGGACGATCACGTGACCGGTCCACGCTGGCGGCGAACGCACCGACTACCGCGCAGATGGCCTCGGATGGGCGCTTGCCCTTCGCTCGGCTGCTCGTGTTGGGCTTACTGGCGTTTCTGCTTCTCCTCTGCGAGGGATCGGCGATGGACTGGAGCAGCCTGCACGCCCAAGAACACCTCGGAACAAGTGCGGCGGTGGGATCACTTGCGCTCGGCGCCTTCGTCGCTGCGATGACGGTCGGTCGCTTCACCGCGGATCGGGTGGCCCAACACCTGGGTGCGGCGCGGGTGCTGCGTTGGGGCTCGCTGGTGGCCGCGACCGGACTGGTTCTGGTCTTTCTGTCGCCGGCGCTGCCACTCACCCTCGCTGGATGGGTCCTGTTCGGGTTGGGACTCTCAGGTGGTGTTCCCCAGGTGCTCACTGCCGCGGGAAACGCGAGCGACTCCTCGGGCCGTGCCCTCTCCCGAGTGGTGGGCCTGGGGTACGTGGCTCTGCTTGCCGGGCCCGCGCTCATCGGGTGGATCGCGGAGATGACGTCGCTGAACTCCGCGTTACTGGTACCTGCCTGCGCGGCGTTGATCTGCGTTCTGGCAGCAGGTGCCGTCAAGCCTGCGACCAGTTCCGCGGTGCCACCGTCGTCGCAACAGTGACGCTGTTGACCACCAACAGCAGCAGAAGATCTTTTGCCGGGGTGGGTGTCATTCTTGTGCTGCGTCGACTTCCGCTTGCACTTCGGGCTCCGCAACGCCACACACCACCTGGGGAATGGGGTCGTAGACGACGGTGTGGGACTCGCTGCGTGTCTCTCCGCTGGTGATGTCGCGCAACGTGCGGGTGTCGGTGATGGTGAACCCCGACGCGCCGCCGCTGGCGCTGCATGCTTCACCGGAAGGAATCGTGATCGTCGGAGGGGGTGTCGGGCGGCTGCGCGAGCTCTGCGAGGACGTCACCTCGAACCGCTTGATGCCGACCAGTCGGACGGTGACCGAACTCGGCGTCCACTCGGTCTGGATCTGCACCGACGTCGGACCGTCGTTGCGGAACTTCACGTCCAACACGTCGCCGAACACCGTGGCTTCCCGGCCCGCTGGATAGCGGCTGATGTAGTAGCTGTGTTCGTGGTGTTCGACGTCCTCCATGCCGGCGAAGTAGGCGGCATTGAACAGCGTGGTGGCCACTTGGGACACCCCGCCACCGACACCGCGGGCCGGCCTGCCGTTCTCGATGATGCCCGCCTCCACGTAACCGGCGGCCGTGTTGCGTGGATTGGTCGCCGAGTTGAGGCTGAACGTCTCGCCGGGGCGGACCACGATGCCGTTGATCTGTTCGGCGGCGCGTCGGATGTTGCGGCCCGAGTCACTGGAAAATCCACCCGTCTGGAACTCGCCGATGACCTCGATGGGACCGAGCGCCTGCAGCTCCTCGAAGGTGAAGGTGGGGTCGTCGTCGACGTACACCGCGGTGATCTCGCGGTCCTCGGTGCTGCTGACGACCGTGAGCAGGTCCTCCAGTGTGGCTTCGTAGTCCACCCGGCGGCCGTCCTGCGCGGGCACTTTCGCCGGCGGGACGGCGGCGAAATCGATATCGGCGGCGCGTCCGGGGATCTCGGAGGCCGCGAGCTGGGGGCGGAGCGCGTCGATGATCAGGGTCTCGTCGATCTCGGGCACCAACCGCCCCTGCGCCGGGCGGAAGGTCAGCGCCGCTGCGATGACGTCTGTGCTGATGACGCCTTCGGTGCTGTTGTCGCCGGTGATGACAACGGGTCCGGTCATCGCGGGTTCGGCGATGTCACCGACAGCGGCCGCGACGTCATCGGCAGTGGTGCGCGGCTCGAGTTCCAGGATCGGCAGCTCCAGTGTTTGTCCGCGGGCCCAGTTGTGGATGAACAGGTCTGCGGCGGCATCGACGTCGAGGCGGCGGCCGGATCTCGGATCGGAGGACTCGGGGCTGCCGTCGACGAAGACGATGGAGCCTTCGACGGGGGCCTCGGCCACGGAGGAACCGAGCTCCTCGAGCCGTGCGGTCAGCGCCTCGTCGTTCACCGAGGTCACCAGCTCCACCGGGGTATCGACGAAGAACGACATGATCCGGGCGGCCGGGTTCAGCGGTTGCCCGCCGGCCTGTTCGACGGTGGCCTGCAGATCAGCGGTGAGGTCGACCGTCTCCGGGTCGATGGTGGCCTCGAGCGTTTCCAGCGTCACGGGAACCGGTCGTGATTGTCGTGGAGTGATCTCGTCATGCAGGCGTTGGTGGGCTTCGTCTGGCGTCAATCCGCCGATCGACACACCAGCCGCGGTGACGCCCCTGGGTAGCTTGGACGAGGTAACCGCCAGGTCAGCAGCGTACAGCGCGGCCAACGCCACGAGCGGGAGGCCGAAGGTCAGGAGCCGACGTCGCAACCGAGACCCCGATGCTCCGGAGTCCGTGCTCTGTTCCTCGGGCATGGACACATCAATCACGCACCGTCATGCAGCTGTTCCCATGGGGAAATCCTACATACGGTGCACCGATCCTCGCGCGGTCATCAGTGCTGGTCACCGTCGCGCAGATGGTGAAAACCGTTGTCGTAGAGAAGTGTTGAACTCCGGAGCCAGCCAGAAGTGAGCTCACTGTCCGGTCTGAGAACGATGCCGCTCAGTGCGATGTGGGACGCACCGACGGCGACCGTCCGGCCGAGGTCGGTGTAACGCTGTCGGGCACAGCGATATCGCATTCACTTTGGGGCGGTGCCTATTTCGGCTCTTGATATCCGCATGACAGGAGGTGTCAGCTGGCGCGATGCCGGCGTGATCAGTTCACGGCGTCACGTCGACCGGCGTCAGGTACTCACCGAAGGGTGTCTGCAGCACGGCGAACACACGTGCCCCAGGGGTACCGATCATTCCGGATGTCACGAACACCTCGGGGGTCTGCGGCGTCACCGCCACGTCGGCGACCTCCTGCATCGCACCACCCAGTCCGCTGTGGATCTTCATCCGGAAGGTCGCTGCGCCCGAGGCGAGTTCGGGCAGTCCGAAGGTCGTGACTCGTACGCCACCCAGTCCGTCGGGGGCAGAGAAGACTCCGGGTTCGTTTCCGGTGACCTGCACCCATGCCGGTACCGAGACCGGCCCCCACGGTGACTCGATGCGGGAGCCTTGCACTCCGGTCGCCGTCAACTCGGGGGCGAGCACGACGTCGGCGCCGGGAATGACCATGTCCTCGGGCGGGTAGCGCACCGCGACGGCCAACCCGGCACACGACCACGCCGGGACATCGACGCCCACCTCGGCAGTGAACAATGATGGATCATCGCCAGACTGTTGCAACGCGACTGTGGCAATCTCGGGCCAGAACCACGGGTCACCCTCCGTTGACGCTTCTACGACACGTGCCTGAAGTGGCTCCTGCGCATAATGGTCCAGCACGTTTGCTGGAACGCCGCGCACAGTGATCCGAGCAAGAACCCGGGTGGATTCGGACCCCGAAGCTGCGGCTGTCGGGACGAGTTCGAGTTCCGGGGTGGGCGGAACGTCGTCGAGAGGGACGACGACGAACGCCGGCCGGACCGTCGCGAACGGCGCTTCCACCCCGTCGCGCACGATGCGCCCCTGCCCGTTCACCTCGGCAGTGACAGGGACGGCACGGACCGCGAGCACATCGACGGTGCCCGCGGGTATCTCCAATCGGGCGCTGGCAAGTCCGGAGTCCACCTGGACGGGCGCGGGCAGCGCCGGCATCGATGCCCGCCGGGCCGCCGCGCCGGTCACGCCACCGATCTGTTGGGCGCGGGCAGCGCGGGTGACGCCTCCCGGGTTCGGGATGCCCGCTGCGGTGCGCAGCGCCGACTCCGAAGCGACGTAGAAGCGATAGGCCCCGTCGCTGAGACCACCGGGTGCGCGGACAGTCACCGTGATCGACACATGCGGATCTCCCGAGCGGCGTGACGTCAACAGCAGGTGCGGTGACACGGTAGGAGGCCGCAGGGGACGTCCGTCGCTGACGTCGACGATCGACGAAACCGATTCCGACGAGGTGCCGCGACTGTCGACAACATGCGCTTTGATGAGAACGGTCGCATGTTCGCCGGGAGTGGTTGGCGGCGCGGGGAACCGCGTCCGGACCAGAATCGCCGCCTCGCCGGGATCGGTGGCCGCACTGACGAGATCCAGTGACCGGGGATCGCCTCCGTTGACGGACCAGATGATGCTGTGCGGCCGTAGCGCGCCCGGCAGTGTGGCCGGAGGAACACGAAACAACACGTGAACGTCACCGGGTGACGTCGAAGCGGATCCGGCGGGCAGGACACTCCGATCCAATCCGGCCTCGATGGTGGGCGGTGCGGGCGGTGGGGGCTCGGGTGGTTCGACCGGACTGAGGACGCCCGGTTCACCCCACCGGCCGATCCAGTCGCTGAGCGTCACCGACCAGGTCACCGGCGTCGCCTCGGTTTCCTCGGCCACTTCCTCTGCACCTGTCAGCACCGAGGCGCCGACAGCAGACCAACCCGGCACCATCGGCGCGGCCAGATCGGTGCCTTCCAGCACCGGATGCAGGCTCTGCTGCGTAGGCGCGGAGCGCACGAAGGCGACAGGCCCGCGGGGGATCGGGCCGTGCAGTGCGTAGGCCGAAACCGGCCGGCTTCCGATTGTGATGGATTGTTCCCAGCGTCGGGGACGGTCGGGAGCCCACCACGGAGCAGCACCGCCGGGTGCGGCGGCATGGACCGGAGCAACCTCGAGCACCGGTTGCACCGGACGGGCCGGCGTCACTCCGACGGTGTACGGCATCGGGATATGCGCCAGGAGAAGGTCCGGTGGTCCGAACTCAGGGTGCGGCGGCCAGTTCCGCACCTCGTCGACAAGGTTCAGATAGCCACCGTCGGCTCCGATCCGGTTGTCGTAGAGGGATTCGTCGGAGGAGTCGTGCACCACTGTCACGCCGATCGGCAGGCTGCCGCTGTACACGTGCAGCGGCACCGTCGCCACCAGCAGGCTGAATCCCTGGGCGTCGACCACGCCGTGTGGCAGCATCCCGGAGCGGCCCAACCAGCGTCCGACACCCGGATCCAGCGCGCCGACCGTCAACGCCGTCGCACAGGTTTGCACCGCCACCACGCGGTAGGGGTCACCGGCAGCCCTGGTGGTGCCGGTGAGAATGCCGCGTTCACCGGAAACCACTGCGTTGTAGGCGATGTGGAGCCATTCGGCGACGGAGCGGTCGGTGCGGCACAGGTGCTCAACCCGGTTCAACTCGGCCTCCGCATCCCACGGTCCGTGTGGATCGAGATGGGCATAGGGGACCTTCGCTCGCGGCGCACTGAGGGCGACACGATCCTTCCACGAGGCCGGTTCGCCGGGAAACGCGTAGCCACGACCGGGAATCACGTCCTCCGGAGGTGCGTGGACGTGTGGACCGAACGGGATATCTCCAGTGTCGCCGGAGAATTCGGTTGGCAGGGCGAAGAACGCGGATTCGATGATGCGACCGTCCCCGGAGACCAGCACACCCGCCATGTCGTGGCCGGCAACGGTGTACGGCTCGTGGGTGCGCGCCGACAGTTCGACGCACGCGCCGCCGACGGCCACCCGCCCCGAGATCGCCGCCACTCGGACGTCGCCTTCGATCTGTAAGTGAGCCCAGCAGATGATCGCGCCGGGAAACGACTGCGGCAGCAGCAGTACCGGTGCGTCCGGGGTGACCCGCGTCTGCCCGTCGGGCGCGGCGCCGGTGGCGGCATCCACGGCGTCCACCGCCGCAGCGGCGACATCGAGGTGGCGCAGCAGAATCGGCCCGGACGGCAGGTCTGCGGATCCACCCGGGGTCACGCGCCAGTAGAGGCCATCGGGCACGCTGTTGTCGTCGGTGCCGATGAAGGCGGCCTCGCCCAGCGCCACCACGGATCGGGAGAACATGCTCACAGTTGCGCCGCCTTGATGACTCCCTGTAGAAAACGTGGTCGCGGCTGCACCCTGAGCCGTCTCTTAAACGTTGCCCCGCGATCATCGGCGGTGACGGTCAGCCAGGTCGGTTGCGACAGCTGTATCACGCCGCGGCGCAGCCACAGCACCCTGCTGCCGGACTGCGATTGACGCACAACGGGCAAAGCCGTCGCGTTCACCGTCGCCGCGTGGATTCCCATGCGGCCCTGCCGGTCCAGCGGCTCAGGGGATTCCATCAGCAGGCCGGCGACGCCCCAGGAATCTGTCTTGGCCCACAGGACTGTACTCCGCGGTCCGGCGACGGGCCGCAACGGTGGAAGCCCGATTGAGGCCAGGACGTGTTCGAGCTCGGCGTCACCGGTGATGATTTCGTCGGACAGGGTGAGCAGGGCAGCGGAGTCTCCGCTGCCGCCGGCTCCGATGGCCAGATCGCCGTGCGCGGTCGGCGCTGACGCCAACGGGACGTTGTCCGGCACGAGGTTGAAACTCTCGATGAGACTGTGCGGTCCGTCGTAGGCCGAGGTGGTGAAGGTGATCCCGTCCAGTTCGGGGTCACCGGTACGGAACGTCTGCCCGGTCAGGGGTAGGCCCACCGAGAGTTCGTATGGGGTCTGCGGCTGCAGCGGCAGCAGGCCCCCGAGCTTTGCGCCGTCCGGCATTGCGGGGCAACCGATTTCGCGAGCGGCGCGACCAAGGAGGTCGGCGGCCGACAGTCCCTTGCCGTGCACGCCGTCGGGCAGCACCGCGTGCACGAGGTCCGTCGTGACGAACAGGCGTGGGCCGTCGGACCGGTCGGTCCGTCGTGCGGTGAGGGTGATTCCGCGACCCATCCGGGCGGCAAGCGCAGCGATGTGCGGCGCCAGAAATGTGGCCGAGACCGAGTCCCCGGTGAAATGGAACTGGTCGTGATCATCGGGCGTGTATCCGGTGAGGTACCGCGACAGGAATGCCGGATCGAACCGATTGATCTGGGAGTACGCCGTTTTGGTCGTCACCGCGGTGGTGCTGCTTTTCCAGGGCGCGACGACGGTGTCGGCCCACGGTGTCGCTGCAGCGGCGGCGGCCCCACCGGTCTGGGCTGCCTTGGCTTTGGGATCTCTGCCCGCCGTCCGGAAGAACCAATGGACGGTGCGTGAATCGGCAACGACGGTTGATGTCAGTGCGTCCACCCGGTCGCGGTAGGCCAGTGTCACACTGATGCGGTAGCGGCTGTCGGCATCCAGCACCACCCGACCGGTGCCGTCCACGAGTGAGGTGGGAGGCAGTTCGGTGAGCTTCGCGGCGTCCGATGTCGACGCCGCGGCGTGACGCACCATGGCCGAGGCGGTGGCCCACAGACCCAGAACCGCCAACGGGCGTGGCTGGTCCGACTGCAATTCCACTGCCTGGCACGGGCTTCCTCCGGAGAGAAGGACACGCCATAGTCCAGGCGGTCCGTCCGCGCGTTCGATCTGAGCAGGCCTGCTGCCCGAGGAGGTGATGACGGTGGCGGCCAGCCACGACGCATCGTCACGCGGCCCGTGCCCGGTGTCGATCAGCAGGTACCCGTCGGCGATCGGTTCCCGCAGCAGAATCTGATGCCGGGCAGGTGGTGGCTGCTCCTCGGTACCGGCACTGGTGCGTCCCCACAGGCGTAACGCCCCCTCGAAGGATTCACCGTCGACGTCGACAGGAGCGGCGAACGCCAGCACCCCACCGTCATCCACCCAGCCGGTGGTGGTGACACCGGCGAGAAGTTCTTTCGGGTCGACGTCCGGACTGTGGACGTCGAAACCCACGGCGCGGGTGAAAGTGGGCCAGCGCGTGGGGAACCCGAGCAGACTGTCCCGTGGCAGCACGCGCCACTGCCGCGGCTCGGGCAGGCGACGTGCGTCACCACCGAAGGTCCATGCGGCTCCGGCGCGGGGTCGCCAGTGGCAGGTGTCGGCAGCCTGCGCGACGCTGGGTGGGATGCTGCCGTCGGCGGGCGCGGCCTGGTGGACCAGGGAGAGCCCCTGTTGCACGGTGAGCAGCGCCAACTGACGCTGGTCCGATGTGACAGCGGTGGGCGCATCGGCAGACACATCGCTGGGGACCTGCCAGGCGGACACGGTGTCGAGTGGAATGGGGACGGGACCCGCGTCGGTGATCCGCTCCAGTCGCACCGCGGACAGATGCCATTCGTGTTGGAAGCGACCCGAGCCGGACAGTCCCGCGTGCACCTCATGCCGGATCCCGGCCCCGCTGTCGATCACGGGCGCGATCGGAAAGGTCAGCAACGGAATGGTATCGGGCCATACCTTCGGGGTGGCCGACCACCCACCGGCGGGACCGTCACCGCTGTGCATGGCCAGATGCCCAGCCGTCGGGTCGAGGGGGTCGGTCAACAGGCGGCCGAGGCCGTCGGCCAGGGTAATGGTGGGCAGCGGCCACGGGTCGGGTGCCGGCGCCTGAGTCAACGGAGCTGTGTCGCTGCCGATGTCGATGCAACCCTTGAGCTCGGTGAAAAAGAGGTCGACGACGGCACACACCTCGAAGTGCAGGTCGACTCGACCTTCGGCCAACAGGATCTCGGCTTGTGCGCTGACTCCGATCCGGAACGGTCCGAGCCCCACCCGGCCGTCGAGCCTGCCCTGCGCCCAGACGGTGACTGGCCGGGTGCCGATGGCTGCGATGAGGCTTGCCGAGACTTCAGCCCACAACACGGGTTTGAGGCCGAAGACCTGGCTGAACCCGATACCGGCGGCCACCGAGAACCCCTGGAGTGTCTGGTTGGTTCCGGCCAGCTTCTCGATCCCGTTTCCCCGGATCATCAGGAACGCCCACCCGGCGTCGACCTGCAGGGGGCCGAGACCGGGAAACACCGTTGCCCTCATCGGTCCCGGCGGCCTGCCCGTCGGCACTCCGCCCACCCGATCGTCGGAGCCGAGGTGCATCCACCAACCCGCGGCGTCGAAATGGCCCGCGGCGGGAATGTCCATCTTGAACAGGTAGGGGACGGTCAGGTGTGCCTCGAGCCCGATGTCCAGCGCGCTGGGAGTCGCCGAGAGCCCACCGAGGATGAACAGGCCGGGATCGGCGCTGTGGGTGGCGATGTCGTTTCGGTCGCTCAATTCGTGGCCGTCGCGCCGATCGTGGACGAACGCCGCGTCAAGTCCGATACGTAATGCGAAGTCCGGCACCGTTACTCCGACCACCCCGAGCGCATTGGCGGTGAATCCGTCGTCAGCGGTCGTTCCGATCACCACCGCCGCGCCCAAGGTCAGATCTCCGGGGCTGTCCTCCAGTCCGTTCCATGGCCGCCACATACGCAGCGACTTCATCGGATCGGCGGGATCGGGCACCGGCATCCCGGAGTTGGTTCCGATGGTCGCGGCCAGTGAGAAGAGGCCGAGGCCGGTGGGTCCCAGCAGAATCGGTGCCGGCAGGTCGACGCCGGCCGAGAGCACCACTCGAGGTCCGTCGAGGGTGACAGACACGAATCCGTTGACTCGCAACGGTACGATCTGGGCCCACAGGGCGATGTCGAGTTGTTGGGCGATGCTCACCTTTCCGCCGCCGCGCAGCACGCCGGGCAACTCCACCGACGCATCCAGCCCGCGCAGGCCGACCACCGGTGACAACGCGTCGTCGGCGAAGGTGGCGCGGATGGTCGCGCCGGACACACGCACCGGACCCAGGTCGACGGTGAAACGCAGGTCCACCTCGAACCAGGTTGAACCGCTTCCTCCGCGGCTGCCGATGACCTCGAACAGATTGCCAGGTCCGTCGACCACCCATCCACCTGGGTCGACGACGTCGGCGCGCGCACCCTGCAGGTCGAGCCGGATCGCATCCTCGATGGTGTCTTCGGTGACGTCGATGACAGCCCGGATGTTGCACCACCGCACCCGCATCGGGCGGTTCATGCCGATCCGCAGCAGGGGCCCGGCGTGCCATTCCTTGGCCTGAACCGAGCCTTCGACGTCGAGTGTCACGGGCACCGAGCTGGTGGAGGTGGTGGCCTGCAGGGTCACGCTGTGCAGGACCATTCCTCCTATCGAAGCGAAAGCAGGCCCGAAACCGCTGGCGGCACTGTAGAGAACACCGAGTGCCGCTGCGCCGGCGGTGCCCGCGCGGGCTGCCATCGCCGGCCCGAGGACGGTGGTGACACCCGCGGCCACCGCCGATGAGTCGCTGGATTGGTCGACCCGCGCCAGACCCGCCACCCCATCGGACTCGGCGGTGACCGCGACCTGTATGGCAGCGGGATCATCCGGTGGTCGGGACGCGGTCACCCGGATGCGCACCGTCTCGGCCACCGGCGGGCCTCCGGTCCCGAACGGTGATGCACCCGAAGGCAGTTCGAACAGCGCCGACATTGCCAGCGGTACCAGGTCGGCCAATGAGGCGTCGGCGTCGAGACGGAAGGTCATCGTGCCCGAGACGTGCGGCCCCGCCGCTCCGGCGGGCGTGCGCGGCACGGGTACCACGACATCGATGCCGGCTGCGACGGTAGCGACGTCGGCGGGCAGCACCAGGCCGCCGACGATGGGCAGCCGGGTAGGGACGATGAATTCGACATCGCCCAGATGCGGTCCGTCTGCCGTCAGGTGCAGTTCGGTGCTGGGCAGACTGGCGCCGAATCCGCCAGGAAGGAGGAGGTGTCGTGTTGACAGCACGGCCCGTGCGCCGGCGCCTGCGGTGACCGTGGCTGGTTGTGTTGAGGAGCCACTGATGGTCAGTGCGCCGGCGAAGGCGACAGTCAGCGGAAAACCGGTGGGGGTGAGGGTGGCGCGTTGGGGCGTGGTGTCCAGGTCCGTGCGGTTGGCGGCGCGCACCGCACCGATCGGTGCACCTGTTGCGGCGGTGGCTCCCGAGACCTGCAACACGAAGCCCTCCCCGGGCTGTTGGGTGAGCGTCCATGTCACGGGGCCGTCGAGTGCCGCGCCGAAGGCTCCGGGTATGACGCCGCCGGTTGCGGACGCGGAGTCCGTGTAGGGGAGTGGACCCGTGGGTACGGGCCCGGGAAGTTGCACCTTTTCGAGCAGCGCCGCCACCGCCGGCGGCAGGACGGTTGTGCCCGCGACGGGGTTCTGCCGGATCACGTCAAGCAGTGAGCTCATCGATTCACCTGGTGTGTCGCCGGAAGTGCAGCAGTACAGTTCAATCGGTGTGGCGGTGGGCCATCACGTTGCGATGTCGACGCCCAGTGCCTCCAGGACGTTGTGGATCGGCATGGCAAGTCCGCTGCTGGACATACCGCCGCCCAGGTCTTCGCTCGGAATGGCGTACAGGAGTCCGACGACCTGGTTGCCGGTGTTGAGCACCACCGACCCCGAGTCGCCGTGGCCGGCGAACACCGAGACCAGCGGGATCGCGCCGCTGATGTGGAACTGGTCGAACACCGGGGTGGCCGACGAGGCGATGTACCGGACCACGAAGCCTTCGGTCAGTCCCGTCCGCATGCCCCGTTTCTTCACCATCTCGCCGAGCAGGGGGAGTTGTACGGCGGCTCCCTGCACCGGGCCTATCCCTGCCATGGCGGCTTGCAGAGGGCGCGACCCGTTGGGTGTGATGACTGCACAGTCGAGCAGCAGCGGGTTTTGGGTGTCTCGTAAGTCGGCGACTGTCCCGATGATCGACGAGAACGGTAGTCCCTGACCTGGTTGGAACACGCTGAGTCCGGTAGAGCGCGCCACGTGGGCACAGGTCAGGAGTTGGTGTTGTCCTGTTGCACGGTTGCGCACCACCGCTCCCAGTGTTCCGGCGCGCGGGACGAAGATGCCGTCCTGAAGCAGGTATTGGCGGGAGATATGGATGCCACCGCACAGTGGGTCGTATCGAGATTCATCGTCGATCAGGGCTGGATTTATCTCCACGACGTCGGTCTCGTAGCCGCCGAACTCGGCAGGAACAACCTCGTGCTCTGGGACATCGGGCAGTGGCATCTTGCGTGGCACATAGACGAAAAGTGCTATCCGGTCGGTGAATTCGCCGCCCGTCTGTTTGAAACCGATCCCGACGGTGAATGGGGTGCCGGCGGAGCTGAGCTGGTTTCGTAGCGCGGTCGCAGCCTCGATGGCATCTGAGGGGATCGGTTGGGGCTTCTCGGGGATCAACGGCGCACCCTTTCGTCCGACGGCGTTCGGAGTCGAGTATCCGCTCTTCGGCCTGCGACGGAAGCGGTATTCGGACACTGCCTCCGTCGCGGCGCGGCCGCCGGGACTGCCTGCGCCAACCCGACAGCGCTACCGTCTTTGCTGTGTTCACAGTCATCGAGGCCTTGCGCGAACATCTGCCCGCTGACCGTCTGGTCCTCGACCCGGACGTCACGGCGTCGTACGCGCACGACGAAGCCGAATGGGCCCCGTACGAGGCGCCCCTGGCGGTGGTACGTCCGGTCTCTGCCGAAGACGTCCAGAAGATCGTGCGGATCTGCTTTGAGTACAAGACCCCGGTGGTCACCCGTGGCGCGGGAACAGGGCTCTCGGGTGGGGCCAACGCCGTGGACGGTTGCGTCGTCATCGCGCTCGAGGCCATGAATGCCATCGTGGGCATCGACACGCTCGAGCGTTACGCCGTCGTGCAACCCGGCGTGGTCAACGACGATCTGCGTGCGGCGGCCGCGGTGAAAGGACTCTGGTACCCACCGGATCCGGCCAGCTCACCGTGGTCGACCATCGGGGGGAATGTTGCCACCAACGCCGGCGGACTGTGCTGCGTGAAATACGGTGTGACAGGCGATTACGTGATGGGCATGCAGGTGGTCACCGGTACCGGCGACCTGGTGCGTCTCGGCCGGACCACGGCCAAAGGTGTGGCCGGCTACAGCCTGGCGGCGCTGATGGTCGGCTCGGAGGGCACCCTCGGCATCATCACCGAGGTGACGGTGAAACTGCGCCCACTGCAAGGGCCGCAGCGCACCGTCGCAGGTTATTTCGACTCCGTGGTGGACGCCGGCCGTGCGGTGCAGAACGTCGCTGCCCAGGGACTCACCCCGTCGGCGCTGGAACTCGTCGACCGGCAGTGCCTGTTGGCCGTCGACGCGTGGAAGAACATGGGCCTGGCCGTGGACGCCAATGCTGTACTGCTGGGTCGGATCGACACCGAGGACCCGACGGGGGCGCGGGAGGCGCTGGCCATGCAGCAGTGTTTTGATGCCGCGGGTGCGTCCTGGTCGGCGATGTCCACCGATCAGCAGGAGTCCGACACGCTGTTTGCTGCTCGGCGGCTGGCCTACCCCGCGATGGAGCGGCTCGGGCCCGTCCTCACCGAGGATGTCTGTGTCCCCAAACGGCATGTTGCGCAGATGCTGTCGCGCATCGAACAGATAGGCCTGCGGCATGGGACCACGATCGCCAACATCGCGCACGCCGGTGACGGTAACTTGCACCCGCTGCTCATCACCCCGCACGACGACGACGACGATGCGCGCTGGCGGGCGCAGGCCGCCTTCGCCGAGATCATCGATGCGGCTTTGGAGCTCGGCGGCACGGTCACCGGCGAACACGGTGTCGAGCTGTTGAAACGTGATGGTCTGGCCAAGGAGTTGGACCCAGTGGTGCTCGACATGCATCGGGCGATCAAGCACGCACTGGATCCGTACGGGATTCTGAACCCCGGGAAGGGCTTCTAGCTGCGGCGGTTGTCGAAGGACAGCGCACCTGCACCGCTGAACACCAGGAACAGGAACGCAAAGCAGTACAACACCGCAGCCTCGCCGCCGTTGGTCATCGGGACCAGGCCCTGCGGCGCGTGCTGCAGGAAGAAGGCAACGGCCATGTTGCCCGAGGCGATGAAGGCCGCGATACGGGTGAACAGTCCGACGGTGATCAGCACACCGGTGATCAGTTCGATCACACCTGCGTAGAAGTAGGGCCACTGGCCGAACGCGGCGGCCTGGCCGCCCGGCCAGCCCACCAGGTGCGCGGTGGCGTGGCACAGGAACAGCACTCCGAAGACGATGCGGAAGACCCCGAGCGCGGTGGGGGCGTAGGTGCCGAGGCGACTGTCGAGCGTGGAGGTGGTCATGGGTCAGGTCTCCTTCGGGGGGTGGGTGATGTCACCGGCGGTGCGAGTGCCCGACCAGGCGGCAAATTCCGCTGCCAGATCTAGTCTTTCGACCACGGCTGAGTTCTCGTAGATGCCCCACTGGTGGCGGGGGAGCATCCACATGATCTCGAACTGGTTGCCGTCGGGGTCCGCGCCGTAGACGCTCTTGGTGGCGCCGTGGCTCGATTCGCCGGTGTAGGCGCCGGATTCGAGGAGGATCCGGCGGAACTCGATCAACTCGTCGACAGTGTCGAGTTGCCATGCCAGGTGGTACAGACCGGTCGACCTGCGGGGCGGGGCCGCGGCTCCGGGGATCCCGAACAGTCCGAGGTCGTGGTGGTTGCCTGATCTCGGCAGGCGCAGGAAGGCAGCGCCCAACCGAGCTTCGTGTGACACGACGTTCATGCCGAACACTGCCGTGTAGAACGTGACCGCCCGGTCGACGTCGGCGACGAACAGCACCGCGTGATTCAGGCGAACAGGCGAAACGGACATGGGGCTCCAAGTTTGGTTGTAGCTACAACCAAAAGCTAACAGACGATAGTTGTAGCTACAACTTCATGAGAGACTGGCGTGGTGAGCGCAGGGTTGACACGGCAGGAGCTGGCGGCGTGGGTCCGGCTGGCCTCGGTGCTGGAGCTGCTACCCGGCGTCCTGGACTCCCAGCTGCGCCGTGATGCCGAGCTGCTGCATTTCGAGTATTTCGTGCTGGCCATGCTGTCCGAGGCGCCCAAGCGCACGTTGCGGATGAGTGCGCTTGCTGCTCACACCAATGCCACTCCGCCGCGGCTGTCGCACGTGGTCAGACGGCTTGAGGACCGCGGCCTGGTCGAACGGTTCCCCTGCCCCGAGGATGCCCGCGCCACCAATGCTCGGCTCACAGCGGCCGGCTGGCGCAAGGTGCGCGAGGCGGCGCCGGGGCATTCCACGACCGTCCGTGAGACCGTGATCGACGCGCTGACGTCCGAGCAGGTACGTCAGCTCGCCGATATCGGCGAAGCCATTCTGTCCCGGCTCGATCCGGACGGAGCGATGACGAGCACGTATCACCGCTACGACGCCTGACAGGTTGCCCACAGCGGAATCCCAGGGGCTCGCCGGTGCAGGCTGGGTAAGTTGAGATACCCGAAATGATCGACATGCGAAGGAGCCGGCTTTGTTGCTCACCACCCGCCTGGCAATCGCCGGCCTGATCGGCGCGCCGCTGTTGTTCGCCGCACCGGCCATCGCCGTGCCGCCGCAGAACTGCTCCACCGCTGATCTTGCCGGGGTGGCGTCCGGGGTGTCGGCGGCCACGTCGGCGTATCTTTTCACCCACCCGGACGTCAATGACTTCTTCACCAGCCTGCAGGGTCAGGCGCCGGAGACCATCCAGCCTCGGGTTGACGAGTACTTCGCCGCCAACCCGCAGGTCGGCGCCGAGATGAAGAATATCCGTAAACCGTTGCAGGACATCAGGCTTCGGTGTGGCGATACAGACGGTGACGGGGACGTCGACATTCTGTAGCACAGGCGTTCTCCCGCTGCTGTCGACGCTGCCTCGTCGACAATCGTGGTGGCCGAGGCGGGTTCACCAATGTCCCCGCTCGCCACGACGTGTCCCGTGCCAGGGAACTCCGCAAGCGTCTGCTTCGTGCCGACTCGCCGGCGGGCTGTCTGCACGTCGGAAGTGTCGTCCGCCCTGTCAGCCTCAGGTCAGCCAGCATCGACTCCCTGTCTTCGACCGCTGATCTGCCGATGACGCACAAGCCAGATCCGTTGGCCCACAGAAGATCCCGCCGATTGACACCAGATGAACAAGTGAAGTAAGGGTTTTGGAGACCTGCTGATCACACGCTGTCGAACTCTCAGGCGTTGAACCCGCCGTCGACGGTCCAGGTGGCACCGGTGACGTACCCGGTTTCCGGCAGTGCCAGATAGGCCACGACGCTGGCGATCTCGTGTGCCTGGCCGTATCTGCCGACGGCGGTGGCCGTCCGGTTGCCCTCGGCGAGATCACTGTCGTTGTCGGGGTTCATCTCCGTGGCAGTGGGCCCGACGGCGATGTTGTTGGCGGTGATTCCGCGGGGTCCGAGGTCGCGCGCCAGTCCTCGTGTCAGGCCGGCCACCGCGGCCTTGGTCATGGCGTAGACAGACAGGCCGGGCACGGGGATCCGGTCACCGTTGACGCTGCCGATGGTGATGATGCGGCCGCCTTCGGTCAGGTGGGGGATCGCGGCCTGGCTGGCCACGAATACTCCGCGGACGTTGACGGCGACCAACCGGTCGAACTCCGCCAGCGGGAACGACTCGACGGGTGCGAGTGCGGCGACGCCGGCGTTGTTGACCAGGATGTCGAGCCCACCGAGTTGTGCGGCAGCCTCGTCGACGACGCGCCGAACCGCGTCGGCGTCGGCGCTGTCAGCCTGCAGGGCAATGACTGTCGAACCGGACTTCGCGGCTTCGGCGGCGAGTTCCTCCGCCCGTTGTGCTGACGATTGATAGGTGAAGGCGACGTCGGCACCGTCGTCGGCGAGACGCCGGACGATGGCGGCGCCGATGCCGCGGGATCCGCCGGTGACGAGGGCGCGGCGGCCGGTGAGTGGACGTGTACTCATGGTGGAACTCCTGTCGAGGAAGAGGTGGGCGATCAGAACTGGAGTTCGCCGCCGTCGATGTAGAGGTTGGTGCCGTAGATGAAGCTGGCTTCGGGCGAGGCCAGGAAAGCCACCGCGGATGCTATTTCTTCGGCCTTGCCCAGTCTGCCGATCGGAACCTGTTTGGCCGATTCGGCCTTGAATGTGGCGGCGGCCTCCGCGCCGATGATCCGGTCGAGGCCCGGGGTGTCGATGGCCCCCGGCGAAATGGTGTTGACCCGGATCCCGCGGTCTTTGAGCTCATTGGCCCAGGTCTGTGCCAGGGACCGGACTGCCGCCTTGGAAGCCGAGTACAGCCCGAAGTTCTCCAGTCCGTCAGAGGCACGCACCGACGCGTTGACCACAACCGCGGCGCCACTGTTGAACAGCGGCAACGCTTTCTGAATGGTGAGCCAGGTTCCGCGGACATTGACACCGAGGTTCTTCTCGTAGTCCTCTTCGGTGGCCTGAGCCAGGGGAGCAAAGGTGGCTCCGCCGGCGTTGGCGAACAGTACATCGAGTCCTGCGCCGCGTTGCGCCACGGCTGCGTAGAGACGGTCCAGGTCGGTGGCCTGTGCGATGTCACCGACCACGGCCGTCACCGCTGAACCCAACGATGTCGCCGCGGCGTCCAGTTCGACCTGGCGGCGCCCGGTGATGAAGACGTGTGCACCCTCGTCGACAAACCGTTGTGCGGTCGCCAGTCCGATGCCGGTGCTGCCACCGGTGACCACGGCGGTCTTTCCTTCGAATGATCTCATTGATCCTGTTCCCACTATTCGGTATCGACCGGTACATAATGACCGTAGCAGTTCTGCACCGATCGGTACCGAAAATCGCTGAGGGTGAACTTCGGTACCGTGCGGTGCAGAAGAGTAAGATGGCGTTCTTATGCCAGTTCACGAAGGTGCGTCACTCGGGCGACCCAGGGGCTTCGACATCGAGCAGGCCCTGGAGCGCGCCATGCTGGTGTTCTGGGAGCGGGGATATGACGGTGCCACTCTCAGCGACCTGACTGAGGCGATGGGCATCACCCGCACCAGTATGTACGCCGCCTTCGGCAACAAAGAAGAGTTGTTCAACCAGGCGTTGCAGCGCTATATGGAGGGTCCGGGTGGCTATCTTGTCGCCGCGCTGGACAAGCCGACGGCGCGCGAAGTGGCAGAGGCGTTCCTGGCGGGCTCCGTGCAGACCACCACGCGCAGCAATGCCCCGGCCGGATGTATGACAGTGCAGGGCGCACTGGCCGCGGGCGATTCGGCGCGATCCGCGCGCGACGCACTGACCACCTGTCGCGAACAGACCTGGGTGCAGCTGCGGAACCGCTTCCGCAGAGCCGTGAAAGAAGGAGATTTGCCCAGGGACTGCGACCCTGGTCTACTCGCGCGGTATCTACTTGCCGTGGGCAATGGCATTTCGGTCCAGGCAGCGGGAGGCGTCAGTCGTAAAGTCCTGCAGGCGGTGGCGGACAGCGCCCTCAGGCAGTGGCCTCCCTGCTGACAGAGCCCAGTGCGCAGGACCTACCACCCGGCCAGACCGGAAGTGTTGACCTTGGCAACCAGGGCACCCCGGATGTCGACATATTCGGCGATTGCTGTTGCGCGCGTTTCTGATCGGGAGCTAGTGCTCGCGCCCCACGTGTGCCTCCGTGCGCATCCGTTCGACCATGTGCGGGTAGTGCAGCTCGAATGCCGGGCGCTCGGAACGGATCCGGGGCAGCTCGGTGAAGTTGTGCCGCGGCGGCGGGCAACTGGTGGCCCACTCCAGGGAGTTGCCGTAACCCCACGGGTCGTCGACGGTGACAATCTCGCCGTAGCGCCAGCTCTTGAACACATTCCACAGGAACGGCAGCGTCGAGACACCCAAGATGAATGCACCCACGGTGGAGACGATGTTCAGTGTGGTGAACCCATCGGTGGGCAGGTAGTCCGCGTAGCGGCGCGGCATGCCCTCGTCACCGAGCCAGTGCTGCACCAGGAACGTGGTGTGGAAGCCGATGAACGTCAGCCAGAAGTGCAGCTTGCCGAGGCGCTCGTCGAGCAGGCGACCCGTCATCTTCGGGAACCAGAAGTAGATGCCGGCGTAGGTGGCGAACACGATGGTGCCGAAGAGCACGTAGTGGAAGTGCGCGATGACGAAGTAGCTGTCGGTGACGTGGAAGTCCAGCGGCGGGCTGGCCAGCAGCACGCCGGACAGGCCACCGAGCAGGAAGGTGACGATGAAGCCGACGGAGAACAGCATCGGCGATTCAAAGGTCAACTGTCCCTTCCACATCGTGCCTATCCAGTTGAAGAACTTGATCCCGGTGGGCACCGCGATCAGGAAGGTCATGAAGGAGAAGAACGGCAGCAGCACCGCGCCGGTGGCGTACATGTGGTGCGCCCACACCGCCACGGACAGCGCCGCGATGGACAACGTGGCGTACACCAGTGTGGTGTAACCGAACAGGGGTTTACGGCTGAACACCGGGAAGATTTCCGACACCACACCGAAGAACGGCAAGGCCAGGATATAGACCTCGGGGTGGCCGAAGAACCAGAACAGGTGCTGCCACAACATGACGCCACCGTTGGCGGGGTCGTAGACGTGGGCACCGAGGTGGCGGTCGGCGGCCAGGCCGAACAACGCGGCGGCCAGCAGCGGGAACACCAGTAGCGCCAGGATCGAGGTCACCAGGATGTTCCAGGTGAAGATCGGCATCCGGAACATCGTCATGCCGGGAGCACGCATGCAGACGACGGTGGTGATCATGTTGACCGCGCCGAGAATGGTCCCCAGACCGCCCACCGCGAGGCCCAGGATCCACAGGTCTGCGCCGGCACCCGGGGAGTGGATGGCGTCGGTCAGCGGCGAGTAGGCGGTCCAACCGAAGTCGGCCGCGCCGTTGGGCGTCAGGAAGCCGCCCATCGCAATGCAGGCACCGAACAAGAACAGCCAGAACGACAGTGCGTTGAGCCTGGGGAACGCCACGTCTGGCGCGCCGATCTGCAGCGGCATCACGAGGTTGGCGAAGCCGAACACGATCGGGGTTGCGTAGAACAGCAGCATTGCGGTGCCGTGCATGGTGAACAACTGGTTGAACTGCTCATTGCTCAAGAACTGCAGCCCCGGCACCGCGAGTTCGGCTCGCATGAACAGCGCCATGAGTCCGCCGATCAGGAAGAACGCGAAGCACACGACGCAGTACATGATGCCGATCAGCTTGTGATCGGTGGTGGTGATGAGCTTGTAGATCAGGTTGCCCTTGGGGCCGACCCGCTCTGGGAACGGGCGACTGGCCTCGAGTGCGGGAACGGGTGGGGTGTCGATACTCAAACCACGTCTCCTTCACCTGGTCGGCGGATGCCGAAGCTCTCACACGATGTCGCAACCGCGGTGGCCGAACCAGGGTCGTTGGTCCTCTGAAGCGGGGACTTCGGCGATCACGCGGAGGTGCCCCGTGTGACGCCGGCCGCGGCCGTGGCGACAACCCCGCAGAGGGTTGCCTGACACGCATCGTCGCGCGGGAAGGGCACGTGGCGGCACCTCATAACCTGGTCATAGCGTCGCCATAGTCGATCCAAATCTGCATTCGACACCATCGCCTGATGTCAGCGCCGCAGTACTTCGTCTCATCCGTGCATGCCGCGCCGCCGCCCACCCGGCCACCGATGAATCGGGCCGACGGTGACGCCATCCGTGTCCTGGTGGTCGACGATGAGCCCGTTCTGGCGGAGATGGTGGCGATGACGCTGCGCTATGAGGGCTGGCAGGTCACCACCGCCGGTGATGGGGCCACCGCCATCAAGAGTGCCCGCAACGACCGCCCGGACATCGTGGTGCTCGACGTGATGCTGCCGGACATGTCCGGTCTGACCGTGTTGGAGAGGCTGCGGTCATCGAAACCGGACCTGCCGGTGATCCTGTTGACAGCCAACGACTCGGTGGAGGACCGCATCGCAGGCCTCAGCGCCGGCAGTGACGATTACGTCACCAAACCCTTCAGTCTCGAGGAACTGGTGCTGCGCCTCCGAGCCCTTCTGCGGCGAAGTGGGGTGGTGGCCGACGACGCCTCGAAGATCCTGGTCGGAGATCTGGTACTGGACGAGGACACTCTTGAAGCCAGCCGCGCAGGAACGCCGATCGTGTTGACCGCCACCGAATTCGAATTGCTGAGGCTGCTGATGCGCAACGCCCGGCGGGTGGTGAGCAAGGCGGAGTTGCTCGACAAGATCTGGGGTTACGACTTCGGTGGGCGCTCCAATGTCGTCGAGCTCTACATCTCGTATCTGCGCAAGAAGATCGACGTGGGTCGCGAACCGATGATTCACACGCGCCGCGGCGCGGGCTACATCCTCAAGGCCGCGGGTTGACCCTCGCTCTCTGCAAGGGGCCCGACATATCAGACGTGCATCACTCGGTGCGGAGGTTGTCCAGCGTAGTCACGCGTTCGTCGAGCCATTGCCGCATGGACTCGGTTGCGGCATCCAGATCGTCCTGCGTCAGCCCGTCGGTCACCGGGATGGAGCCGGAGATCTCCTCGAGCAGAGAGTCGGCCCGGCCGTCTCCGTACATCTGGTCGTAGAGATCCCAGTAGGCCGCGAGGTAGGTCTCGACGAATGCGTCCGATTCGAGAAAACGTGTCTTGAGCGGGTTTTCGATCCTGGGGCCGCCGCCCTCGCCGCCTGGCGTCATGTCCGCGGGCATCGCACCGGTCTGTCCCGGTAGAGGCCCCATCCGAACCTCGTCGTCAGGACCGATGGTGGCGTTGCTCTGCATGGCGAGGTTGAGATCCCACGACACCACCGTGATCCTCTCGGAGTCCAGGTCGTACCAGAGGTAGTAGTTCTGGCCGGGGCCGCCCATGTCGTCGGCATTCACCAACAGATTCTGGGTGGCCAGGTACCGTGCCAGCGAATCGACGTCCACCCAATCGGCAAGCTTCTCGTCGAACTCGGTCTGATCGGCCCCCGCCAGCCATTTCAAGAAGTTGATGATGGGTGCGAGATTGCCATTGTCCACGGAGTTGATCTGTTTGAACTGGTCGGCGTACTCCGACTGATCGGTACCGCGGTACTCCAACCGGGAGTTGGCATCTGCCTTGTAGAGATAGCCGTCGGAATCGAAGAGCGTGTTGGCATAGGTGTCGTCGGGGTGCTCCAGCAACAGTCGCGTGGTGGTCTCGCCGTTGATGGTGTACGCGGCGTAGGTGTACCGCTGCGTGGGCTGGCCCGTCTCGGCCGTCAGCGACAGTGCGAGCGCTTCGTTGAGCATCGGCGTTCCCGGCCGCACCGAGAGCTCGGTCATACCTTGATATCCGCGTCCCTCGGCATTCTCGTTGAACTTGATGAGCAGCGGCAGCGTCGTGGGATCCTCGGCGGACGCCGTGGCCACCGCTCCCATCCCGCCTCCGTCGGACTGCGGCGCAGCTCCGTTGTCGGCGGCGGGCTCGGTGGGCCCGCCGATGCCTGCGGGTGCTCCTCCCGGGCGCGCATCATCAGGTCGCAAGCCCATCAGGGTGGAGTTGCCTTTCAACCGCACTGCCACGTCGCTGATCGGGGTCTTGTCGATCGTGACGTCAGCGGTGACCCACTTCTTCTCCCCGTCCTTCTCGTAGGCCGTGATCATGTCCTTGTACTCGGAGGGGGTGAGTTCGATGGTCAACGAGTGGGTGACACCGGTGTCGAACAGGTCGACGGTGCCTGCGATGTTGTCGGTGATCTCCGCCGCCATGATGGTCGCATCGCCGGTGATGTACGGATGGATACGACTGGGCCCGAAGAGGACCACCATACCGACGATGGCAATCAGGAACAGGGCCAGCAGTTTCCAGTACTGCCGCAGCCGCACCGGAATCCGGTGGGCGAAGCGAAGACGGGGCGACGGGCAGTGTTCGTCCGGCATCAGATATCGGTCTGGTCGTAGCCCGTCAGCACCGTCACGCGCTGTCCGGTGTTGACCTCTGCCAATGCGGCGATGAGGTCTCCGGACGTACGCTTCTTCTTGAGCTGGGCTGTGTAGTAGAGCTCGTTGAGAGCACCGGCGCGGGCCGATTCGGTGGAAACCAACTCGAATTCGGAGCAGTAGTCGATGAGGACGTCCTCGACTCGCTTGGTGTACTCGGGTTCGGGTGGAACTTGAACCTTGACCACTTGACGCTGGACGTCGAGCTTGAACCAGTTGAAGCGGTACATGATCAACATGACCAGGCAGATCACCACGGTGGCGGCAATGGCCAGCGTGTAGAAGCGTGTGCCGGTGGTCATTCCCACGGCCATCGCCAGGAAGATGAACCCGACGTCGCGAGTCTCTTTGATGGCGTTGCGGAATCGGATCACCGACAGCGCGCCGACGAGGGCGAACGCTCGCGCGATGTTGGACCCGACCACCAGCATGATCACCGAGATGACCATGCAAACCATGACCAGTGTCTGGACGTAGGACTGACTGTAGGAGACGTTCTTGTGGGTGTAGCGGTAGACCCAGCCGATGATCGAGGCCAGCACGAAGGACAGCGCCAGCGACATGCAGACGTCGAACACGGTGAAGGTTCCGCTGAGGTCCTGCAGGTCTATTGTCACGTTGTTTCCCTTGTCTTGTGAACCGGTGGACAGTCGGGCGAATCAGGCTGTGGCGGTGCTCAGACCACCGGCGGGTGGTGAATCGGCGGCCAGGTACGCGTCGAGTTCCGGGGAACCCATGGTGGATCGCGGCGCCAGATCTACTGCCTGTACCGACTGGCAGTACTTGGAGATCCGCACCACCGACATCTCGCTGCTGGCCGCGAGATCGGTGACCCAATACGGCACGCGCTCATTGGCTTTGATCTCCACGATGGCGAGCTTCGGCGGGATGATGAAGCGGTTCTCGGCGCCCGAGGCGAAGTGGAAATCGCGGTCGCGGCCGTGCACCTTGTGATCGATCGTCACCCGCAGGCCCAGGTCGGCGTCATGCCCGACAAACGCCTCACGCAGATATCCGGTGGTGACGATCGGGCGCAGATCGAGGTTGCCGACCAGGGCCGTCACCTCGTGGACGAACGCGCGCTGGTGTGGCTCACAGGCGATCTCCCGGCGGCCGTCGAGCCACTGCCGAGCGGTGCCGTATGGCATTGCGACACGGCGCTTCTGCGTCACCCGGTTGACGCGCTGCTTGATCTCGACCTGGACCTGGGTCTCATCGGTGCACTCAGCGGGATTGCCGTAGAGGCGCATTCGCAGTTTGCGCCGAAAGCGCAGTCCTTCGATCTTCTCCCAGTAGAACCGCAGACCGGCGGTGTCGTAGTACAACGAGGTCACGGGATAGCCACCGCGAGGTGAGAACGGGTCGGTGCTCATCCTGGCTGCGAGAGCGTCGCGCAGGGCGGGGATCTTCATCTCGTCGAGGAGGTACTTGATCTCGTAGCGGTTGAATGCGTGCAGACGACTCGCGGTTTGCTGATAGCCGGTGGGACGGGTGGGCACGTCGTCATGCAGGTCCTGAGGGCCCGGAGCCGCTTTTGCCAGCCGCGTGAAGAGACCCATGAGCGTTCGCCGTTCCTTTCTGTTTGATTCATCTGCCGTTCATGATGGAAACAGGCGTGGCTATGGAACTCGTGTGACTGAGGTATCAGCGCGGTATCGACGCTGTGCCCTCGATGTCACGACCATGGGGAGCGAATGTGCACGCGGGCACATCTTGAGCAAAAGTTCTTCACAGTGTCCACCAAGGTCCGGCGGAGAGCATCAATGATGCTGTGCCGGAGATCGAGACGTCAGCGCAGTGCTGATCCGATCGTGGACGCTGATGTCGCTCCGGCATCGATCACGGGCGATCGCAGCCCGCATGTGCCAGGGAGAAGAACAATCACCACCTCATATGCCCGAGGCTTGTTGGCCACTGCCATGACGGCCGGCCTCATCGCGACCACCGGCACGGGAGTCGCACAGGCCGAACGTGTTCTTTTACCGGACGTCACACAGTTCAGTGACACCGTCGACGGCTGGCACTTCACCGTGACCCTGACCGAGTTGAGCGTGGATGCCGTACCCAACCTTGCCACTTCACAATTCAGCAAGGAAGGTTTCGTCACAGCGAAGGCCACCGCCACCGTCGAAGGCGGCGGTGACTTGTCGGTGAACTCCGGCTACCTCGTGATGGGTGTGCAGTTGGGCTGCCAGACCGATGTGAGCGAAGGACTGGAACTCGGTATCGATCCTGATCTCGACACCTTCGACTTCAACTCGAACGACATCATCGATTTGAACATCTTTCCCGAGATCGGCACCAAGCTGAAGGCGGGCAACATCACCGTGGTCGGGTTGGGCGCGAAGTCGATGAAGTCGAGCACCGCGACGATCGCCGTGCGCGATGCCCATGTGGAGGTCTCCGAATGCGCAGGCCCGGTGACGATTCGGGTGTTTGCCTCGGCCAAGATCAGCACCGACTCATCAGATGACAGCCTGAACGCCTACGGGGCGGCGGCGGCGCTGTGAGCGGGGAAAGTTCGGACATCTGCCGGCGGTACCTGCGTGCGCTGGTGCCGGCGCTCGGCGTGCTCACGATGTTGACGGTAGTGGTGTGCGGCACAGCCCATGCCGCTGATGGTGATGACGACGACGATGACGACAGCTGGTCGCGCAGTTCGAGTTCGACGTCGGGTAGCGACGTCGCGATGTGGCCGCCGATCTCGATCGGATGGCCGCCCTTGGTGCCCGACGGTGAAGCCGCTACCGGACCGATCGTTCCAGTGGGCCCGCCTCCTGCTGAGGTGCCTGCTCCGGTATCGGGTGTGAGCCTGCCGCCACTGCCGATTGTGCCCGCCGAGAACTCACCCTGACACGGGGGCGGCCGTTGAATTCTGTACCGATCGGTACAGGCGGTACGGTCGGTTCACATGGGTACACGGGACGAAGACGCCGTCGGACAGTCAAGGCGTCGCTGGCCATGGATTTTCTCGGGCATCGGTGCGGTGCTGGTCATGATTGTGGGGGCGCTCACCGCCGTCGCGCAGTACGGTCTGCCGTGGTGGCATGGTGACCGCGACCACAACCACGAGTTCGACGGCCTGCGGTATCAGGTGCATCTGCCCCCGCACTTCGACGGTGAAGCCGAACTTCCGGTGATCATGGCGATCCACGGCTGTGGAATGACCGGATTCGGTTGGAACTCCATGAAATCCACCACGCAGTTCAATGACCTCGCCGATCGTGAAGGATTCATCGTCGTCTATCCGACCCAGCAGATGTTCCGCGACAAGCTCAATTGCTGGCGATCCAACGACCCACGCCACCAACAACGCTCATCCGGCGAGCCTTTGCTCCTGGCCGGCGTGGCGCGTCAGGTCATCGAGGACTACCACGCCGACCCGCGGCAGGTCCACGTGGTGGGCGCGTCCTCCGGGGCGGGCACCGCCGTCATCCTTGCCGCCACCTACCCAGAAATCTTCGCCACGGCCACCTCGGTGGCCGGCGGTGAGTACGGGTTGAACCAGGTGGATCCCGAGAATCCGGACGCCACCCCACCGGATTACACCGCCCGCCAGGCGTGGGCGCAGATGGGGGAGCACGCGCGTGCGGTGCCACTGCTGGTCGTTCAAGGAGACCTCGACGAAGCGGTTCCCCCGCTGGTGGCCACCCGGCTGGTCGAGCATTGGTCGGCGGTCCACGATCTGGTTGACGACGGGCTGCTCAACAACAGCCGAGTGTGGAACGACACGGTGTCCACCAACGAGGTCCCGGGCGGACACCGATACACCCACACCGTGTACACCCACGAGGGCGAAAGCGCTTCGGCCATCGAGCTTTTCCTCGTCGAAGGGATGGGTCACGCCTATTCGGGGCCGGCCGCTCAGGGTCTGTTCGTCGATCGCGCCGGCCCGGACACCAGTGCTCTGGTGTGGAATTTCGCCAAGGATCACCCGTTGTCCTAGCCTGTAGGCCATGCGGGTGTTGCTCATCGAGGACGAGGAGCGATTGGCCAGGGCGCTGGAGATGGGACTGCGTGCCGAGGGGTTCGTCGTGGTCACGGCCGCCACCGGCCTCGAGGGGCTGCACGAGGTCATGGAGAACAGCTACGACGTGGTGGTGCTCGACATCATGATCCCCGAGCTCAGTGGCTACGAGGTGCTGCGGCGGATGCGTTCGGCGCAGCAGTGGACACCGGTGATCATGCTCACCGCCAAAGACGGCGAGTACGACCAGACCGACGCCTTCGATCTCGGTGCCGACGATTACCTGACCAAGCCGTTCTCCTTCAAGATCCTGGTGGCCCGATTGCGTGCGTTGATGCGGCGTGGAGCGCCGGAGAGGCCGGTGGTGCTGACGGCGGGAACGCTGTCACTGGACCCGGGACGACGGATGGTGTCGCGCGGTGAGCAACCGATCACGTTGACCCCTAGGGAGTTCGGTGTCCTCGAGTACATGATGCGCAACAAGGACATCGTGGTGACCAAGAACGACATCCTGGTCAACGTGTGGGACGCACACTACAAGGGTCCGGCCAACGTCGTGGAGGTGTACGTGGGATACCTGCGACGCAAGATCGATATTCCGTTCGACACCAACACAATCGAGACCATCAGGGGAGTGGGTTACCGGTTGCTGCCGTAGCGGGTAACCGCAGTGTGACGTGGGTTCCGCCTGCGGTGCGGTCGGTGATGGCCACGCTGCCCCCATGCCCGGACACCACCTCGGCGACAATAGCCAACCCCAACCCCGCACCACCACCACGACGCGACCGATCCGCACCCACCCGCACAAACCGATCAAACACCCGCACCCGATCCGCCACCGGAACACCCGGACCGTCATCACCGACCCGCACCACAGCGGTAACACCATCAGGGCACACATCGACCCCGACCGACAACTCCACTACCGACACCGCATACCGCACCGCGTTGTCACACACATTGCGCACCGCACGCACCAACGCATCCCGATCACCACACACCGACACCGCCACCAACTGCGTACTCACCGCCACCGACGACACCACCGCCAACCGCCCCGCCTCCGCAGCCACCACCTCATCGAGACGCACCCACTCCCGACGCAACCCCAACCCACGCTCATCCGCACGCGCCAACACCAACAAATCCTCGATCAACACCCGCATCCGCTGCGCCTCAGGCAACACCACCTCCAACGCCAACTCCCGATCCAACAACTGCGGATGCGCCTGCACCACCTCCAACGCCGAAATGATCGTCGTCAACGGCGAACGCAACTCATGCGACGCATCACCGACAAACTGTCGCTGCGCCCGATCCGAGGCCTCCAACCGCGCCAACATCGCATTCATCGTCTGCGCCAACGCCGAAATCTCATCCCGCGACACCGGCACCGGCACCCGCTCATCCAACCGCGACCCCGAAATCTCCGACACCCGCACCCGAATCGCCTCCACCGACCGCAACGACCGACGCACCAACAAAAAACTCGCCAGTGTCGCCACGATGGTGACCAACAGCCCGGCGACGGTCATCAGCACCGCAACGCCGATCACCGTGGCCTCCACGGCGTTGCTGTCACCGCCCACCATCACGGTGAAACGCCCTGCGGCGGTGTCGATCACCTGTCCGCTGAGCCGCATGTTGTCGTCGGGGGTGTAGTCGTCTCGGATCGTTGTCGGCGCATCAGGACCGAACAGCGACGGTGACGCCAACGGCTCGTCGGGCGCACCGGTCGATCGTGCCACCACGTTCCCACCGGCGTCGATCACCTGCACTGCTGAGACATGGTCGTTGGTCGCCAACAACGTGCGGTCGAGTCCGGCCAGTCCCTCCTGGCGGAGCTCGGCGACGATGTGGTTCACCCGACTCTTGGAGCTGCCGTCGATAGACAGGAACGAAGTGAACAGCACGCTGAACGCCACCCCGAGCCCGGCCAGCGTCAACGCCAGCAGCATCACCGCCGCCGATACTGCCGCCGAGCGTGCCGGAATGCCCCACTGGGTGGGATGAAACGCCCTGGCCGACACGCCATCCATGGTGGCAGTGGAGGCTGATCTGGCCAAGCGCTACCCCATGGGCTTCTCAGCGGTCTCTCAGCGGGGCGTCAATACCATCGGCCCGAACCGAGAGGGGACGCTGCCATGGAGCTGGTCGGTAACGGCGATCACGACCGACGTGCGCTCGGGCAACGGCTGCGGGACGTACGTGAGCATCGCGGCATCTCGCTGGCGATGGTCGCGGAGGCTCTGGTAACAGACGCCGCTGCGGTGGCCCAGATGGAGGACGGCTCCAGAGATGTTTCGGTACAGGTATTGCGAAGATTGGCAACGCTTTACGCGTGTCCGGTGGACTACCTGCTGGGCCTGGAGTTGCCCGCGGCGGGTGCCACCGCGGCATTGACCCGGGTCCTGAACCAACTCTCGATGGCCGATCACGAACAGGTGCTCCGCTTCGCCCAGCAGATTCGGCGTCATCGCGCACGCACACCGGAACTCAAGCTGGTGCATGACACCGAAGCGCGGTCGGCTCAGGAGCGGATCGACCCGATGGGGCCTTGGAATGCTGCGTACCGACCTCGAACCAGCCGCCCGGGTTGAGTGCCGGTCCACGAGAAGCTGTGGAGATCGCCCCGCCGTCGGCCAAGATGGAGGTGTGGCTAAGCGACGCCGGCTCCGGCCACCCCGCGACTGGGGCGTCCCGCAACGCTCGGCTGCCATTTCGGCGGGGGTGGTGGCGGTCGCATGGCTGTTGGCCTCCATAGGTTTCCTGGTGCTGTTCAACGCGCAGCTCACCGCCGGACTGGACGTCGCCGCCAGCGCCAGGCAAGCCGACGTGGCCACCGCTTTGCAGTCTGCGGGGCCCGCTGAGATCGACGACGGGCTGTTGACCACCGATCCGCGGGTGACGGCGGTCCAGATCCTCGATTCCGGCGGCCAGGTGGTGCGCACGTCGCCCGATGCTCCTCTCATTCCCATCACCGCAGCACCCGGGATCCGGGTGAGCAGCGGTGCTGCGGGCCCCTACACCGTGCTGGTTGCGACCGACAGCGCCGCCGTCGGGGAGTCGGTCCGGCTGGTGGCACTGGTCCTTGCCGTGTCGACGCTGCTGGTGGTGCCGGTGGCAGCGGGGGCGAGTTTTTTGTTGGTGCGTCGGTCGTTGCGGTCGGTGGAGGCGATTCGGGTGCGGGTGTCGGAGATTTCGGGGTCGCGGTTGGATGAGCGGGTGCCGGTGCCGGTGTCGCGGGATGAGATTTCGGCGTTGGCGCAGACGATGAATGCGATGTTGGCGCGGTTGGAGGCCTCGGATCGGGCGCAGCGACAGTTTGTCGGTGATGCGTCGCATGAGTTGCGTTCGCCGTTGACGACGATCATTTCGGCGTTGGAGGTGGTGCAGGCGCATCCGCAGTTGTTGGATCGGGAGTTGGCGTTGGAGGTGGTGTTGCCTGAGGCGCAGCGGATGCGGGTGTTGATCGAGGATTTGTTGGTGTTGGCGCGTGCGGATGAGCGTGGGTTGGGGTTGCGTCGGGAGTGGGTGCGTCTCGATGAGGTGGTGGCTGCGGAGGCGGGGCGGTTGGCGGTGGTGTCGTCGGTGGCGGTGAGTACGCAGTTGGTGGCGGTGTCGGTGTGTGGTGATCGGGATGCGTTGGTGCGTGCGGTGCGCAATGTGTGTGACAACGCGGTGCGGTATGCGGTGTCGGTAGTGGAGTTGTCGGTCGGGGTCGATGTGTGCCCTGATGGTGTTACCGCTGTGGTGCGGGTCGGTGATGACGGTCCGGGTGTTCCGGTGGCGGATCGGGTGCGGGTGTTTGATCGGTTTGTGCGGGTGGGTGCGGATCGGTCGCGTCGTGGTGGTGGTGCGGGGTTGGGGTTGGCTATTGTCGCCGAGGTGGTGTCCGGGCATGGGGGCAGCGTGGCCATCACCGACCGCACCGCAGGCGGAACCCACGTCACCATCACGCTGCCTGGCGCGCGACCGGAGGCCGCCTAACCAGGCGCTGTCACCGCTCGCTGCGCCAGGTCTTCCAGCAGTGCCAGCGCCGCGCGCAGGGCGGCCACGTCCGATTCGGTCAGATCAGCTGTGGACATCGACGTTTCGGCAACGGCGCGTTGGCTTTTCATGCCTTTGCTGGTGATCTGTACCCACATCTTGCGGCGATCCGACAGATCGCGGACCCGGTGGACAAGACCCAGATCCATCAGAGCGCGGATGTGGCCGGCGAAGCTTTTCTGCGACAGTCCTTCGTGCGCGGCCAACTGGGTGACCGGAACGCGCACCCCATCACGCAGCACGTAGAGCAATGAGCGCTGAGCCGGGGTCAGGGGGTGGCCGCCGACCTGCCGAAGCTCCCGCCGTCGTAACGACGAGACGATTCCGAACAGGCGTGAGTGCAACTCCTCGGCCAACTCGCCGACGTCGATGGACGTTTCTCCAGATGGCCGGGCTTCCGCGGGCTGGTGCGGGACCGTCATGCAGGCACCGTGCCAGAGGGACGCTGAAGGCACGCTGAGAAGCCTCAGTCGAACGCCAGGACACCGCCGTCGACGTGGACACCGACGGCCGCGCCGTCGGCGGGGGGAGCGACGTTGCCGGGCTGGCGGACATCCAGTGATGTCCCGTCGGCCAGGGTGACGCGGACCGCTGCCTCCGGTCCGTAGAACCGTCCCCCCGACACCACCGCGGTGTCGCCGTCGGTGATCCTCACCTGTTCGGGTCGCAGTACGACAGTGACGTCTCCGCTGCCGCTGCCCCCGGACACCGCATGTTCGCCCAGAGCGGTGCGGACCACATCACCGTGCCGGCGTCCGGCGAGTTCGATTGTGCTGCCGACGAATCGGGACACCGCCAGGGAGGTGGGTCGCCAGTAGAGATCGTGCGGCGCACCGCTCTGGGCGATCGACCCATCGAGCAGGACCGCCACCTGGTCGGCCAGCGACAGCGCTTCGGCCTGATCGTGGGTCACCAAGACCGCCGTTGTCCCGGCTTCGCGCAGGATCGAGGTGATGTCCTCGCGGACCTGCACGCGCAGCCCGGCATCCAGGGCGGCGAACGGTTCGTCGAGCAGCAGCACACGGGGCTGTGCGGCCAGCGCACGGGCCAGTGCCACCCGCTGCTGCTGGCCTCCGGACACCTGGTGCGGGAGGCTGTCGCCAAGGCCGTCGAGACCCACCGCCTGCAACCACCGGCGTACCACCGAGGCTCGTGCAGACCGCGGCATCCGGCCGAGTCCGAAAGCGACGTTGTCCGCCACCGACAGGTGCGGGAACAGCGCCCCCTCCTGCGGCATCAGCCCGATCCTCCGCCGATGTGCAGGAACCGAGGACAACCCGTCGGCCAGCACCTCACCGTCCACCGACACGACACCGGAGGAGGGGTTTTGGAAACCGGCCAGAATCCGCAGCAGGGTCGACTTGCCACAACCCGACGGGCCCAGCACCGCGGTGACACTGCCGGTGGGCACCGTCAGATTCACCCCGGTCAAGACTCGTCGCGCCCCGAAGGACATCGTCACCCCGTCGATCTGGACATCAGACATCGACGGTCCTGACCGCCATTCCCAGCACCGCCGTCGGTACGGCGGCGAAGACCAGCAATGCGGCTGCGTACGGGGCAGCGGCGGCGTAGTCGCTGACCGAGCTGTATCCCCACAGGCGGGTGGCCAGGGTGTCCACCCCGGTGGGACGCAGTAACAGCGTCACCGGTAACTCCTTCATACAGGTGAGTAGGACAAGCGCTGCCGCGGAGGCGATTCCGGGTGCGGCCGCACGGCCGGTGACGGTGAAGAACACCCGGATGGGTGATCGCCCGAGTGACTGTGCCACCTCGTCCAGACGCGGCGGGGACGTTTCGATGGCCGTGCGTATCGACCCCACCGCCAACGGGACGAACAGCACCACGTAGGCCAGGATCAAGAGAGGCTCGCGCTGGTAGATGGGCAGCAACAGCAGTACCCCCACCGACACCATGGAGATCGCCACCACGATCGACGGCAGGCCGTGCGCCACATAACTGGCGCTCTCCAGGAGGCGGGAGGCCGGTGTCGGGTAGCGAGCGGACAACAGCCCCAGCGGCAGGGCCGCGGCGGTACACACCACCGCAGCCATCACCGACAACCAGACGGTGGCCGACAGCGCGCTCGACCACCGCTCGGCATCCCATCGCAGACCGCCGGCAATCATCCAGTCCGCCAACGCAATCGATGGAATCACCACTGCGAGCACCAACATGACCATGCCCGGCGCAGCCGCCGCATACCGCCACCGGCCCAACCGGGCACGCACCTGTGGTCGCGGCGAACCCGAGCCCAGGCGCGACGCCGCCAGACCCCTGGCCCAGCGTTCCGCGATCACCAGTGTCACTGCGAACACCAGCAGCACCAGTGACAGGATGGCGGCGCGGGAGGGGTTGAACCCCGATCGGTACGCCCCGTAGATCACCCAGGTGAACACTTCGTAGCGCATGGCGGCCACCGCACCGAAATCGCTGAGTACGTACAGCGCCACCAGTAGTGCCCCCGCGGCGATGGCGGTCCGCACCTGCCGCAGGGTCACCCGGAACAGCACCGCGACGCTGCCCAGGCCCAGCGAACGGGCCACCTCCTCGTGGGCCGGGTCCACCCGGGCCAGTGCAGCCGTGGTGGTCAAGAACACGAACGGGTAGCTCACCAACGTGAGAACCAGTGCAGCGCCCCAGAATCCGTGCAACGCGGGAAACATCGAGACCCACAGGAAGGCCAGCAGGTAGCTCGGCATGGCCAGCGGCAACGTCAGCCCCACGGCCCACCAGCGACCACCGGGAAGGTCTGTACGCGACAGCAACACCGCGAACCCGACGCCGAGCACCACACAAGCCGCCGTCACCACCGCCACCAGCAACAGCGACCGCCCCACCAGCGCAGCAGTGGACGGCCGGGTCAGTTCCTCGGCGGCGAATCCGAGACCGCGTTCAAAAGCGCGCTGTGCCAGGTAGATCAGCGGCAGAAGCGTGACCGCCACCGTGGCGCCTGCCGCCAGTAGCAACAACACCGGCGGGCGGCCGGGCCGGCGACGCGCGCCGACCCGGACCGCACCGAGGGTGATCAATTGGTGAGCAGACCGGTGTCCACCAGCATCTGCTGTGTCGCCTCGATGTCGTCGAGCTGCGACAGGTCGACTGCGGGCGGGTCCAGCTCGGCCAGGGCGGGCACATCGCCCACCACGGCCACGCCGTCGAGCAGTGGGAACTCGGCGGTCTCGGTGGCAAAGTACTGCTGCGCAGACTCACCCACCAGATAGGCCGCGAACTCCTGGGCCGCTTCGGGATCCGGCGCGGTGGCCAGGACACCCACCCCGGCGACATTCACCAGGCCGCCGGGATCGCCGGGGGCCATGAACTGCAGGCGGGCTGCCACGTTCTCGGCGCCCTTGGAGTCGATGAGCTCGTACATGTAGTAGTGGTTGATCAGCCCCATGCCGATCTGGCCGGCATCAACCGCATCGCGGATCTGTCCGTTGCTCTCATAGGGCTGTGGGTCCTGAGCCTTGAAGGCCTGCAGCCACTCTTGGGCTCCTTGGTCGCCGCGCAAGACGCGCAGGCCGGTCACGAACGACTGCCAGGACGCGTTGCTCGGTGCGTAGGCGATCTGGCCGCGCCACTGCGGGTCCAGCAGGCCGTCGACGGTGTCGGGCGGGGTGGGAACCAGATCGGCGTTGTAGACGATTGTGCGCGCTCGGCCGGAGACGCCCACCCAGGTGCCGTCGGCGGCCGAGTACTCGGCGGGCACGGCGGCCAGCGTCTCAGCCTCGATGGGGGCGAAGAGACCGGCCTTGGAGACCGCGCCCAGTGCGCCCGCGTCCTGCGACAGGAACACGTCGGCGGGGGAGTTCTCGCCCTCGGTGATGATCTGCGCGGCCAGTTCGCCCGATCCCGCGTAACGCACCTCGACCTCGATGCCGGTATCGGTGGTGAACTGCTCGAGCAGGGGAGCGACGAGATCCTCGCTGCGCCCGGAGTAGATGACAACCTTCTGCGCGGCGTCCTCCGCGGTGGCAGGTGCTGACGTCTCCTCGGCAGGTTCCGAGCTGGAACTGCATGAAGTGAGTGCGAACATCGCCGCACAGGCGCTCAGCGCGGCGCTGAACCTGAGTCTCGACTTGGCCATCGTCTCCCTCGAATGTGTGTAGGCAGTGTGTGTAGGCAGTAGGCCGGCCCGAGTTCTCTGTGAAGCTCGGGCGCTCGTCGGCCGACCTGGATGCTGTGCAGTAACTGTGTAGTTGCCGTACGTCTCCTGTAAGCAACACCATCACACTGTGGAGAACGGGCGCTGTGAAATCGCTGAGAATCACTGAGGGTAGGCTCGCCGAACGGCACCGGGCATACACATCCAAGCTCGCAGCCGGCTCCACGGAGTGGTCCGGGCCGAATGACCGGTTTCACTTCGGCGCCGCCCTCGTGGGTACGGTGTTTCCTTCGGGGGATCGCCATGACTGGGGAGAGACATCGTGCCGCTGCACACCATCGCGCTGGAGTTGGTGCCGCCGAACGTCGACCGCGGCGCGCAGTACGCCCGTGATGAGGCGCACAAGGTGCTGCGGCTGGCCGCCGAATCCGGCATCGACGGCCGCATCGGCCACGTGATGATCCCCGGCATGATCGAGGAGGACGACGGCCGGCCCATCGAGATGAAGCCGAAGCTCGACGTCCTGGACTACTGGTCGATCATCCGTCCGGAACTTCCCGACATGCGCGGGCTGTGCACCCAGGTGACGGCGTTCATGGACCAGGACACCCTGCGCCAGCGCCTCGCCACGCTCGGCGCCGCCGGGTTCGAGGGCATGATCTTCGTCGGAGTTCCCCGCACCCTCAACGACGGTGAGGGCGGTGGCGTCGCCCCGGCGGACGCGCTGTCGATGTACGACGACATCGTGGGCAACCGCGGCGCCATCCTGATTCCCACCCGCGACGGTGAGCTGGGGCGGTTCTCGTTCAAGTGCGACAAGGGCGCCAACTTCGGGATGACCCAACTGCTCTACTCCGATGCCATCGTCGAATTCCTGCGCCACCACGCCGCATCCACCGACCTGCGTCCGGAGATCCTGCTGTCTTTCGGGTTCGTGCCCAAGATGGAATCGTCCGTGGGCTTGATAAACTGGCTGATCCAGGACCCTGGCAATGAGGCGGTCGCCCGGGAGCAGGAGTTCGTTGCGACGCTGGCCGGTTCTGACCCCGACAAGCGTCGTGGCTTGCTGTTGGATCTGTACAAACGGGTGATCGACGGGGTTGTCGACCTCGGCTATCCCCTGAGTCTGCACTTCGAGGCCACCTACGGGGTATCGCGCGCAGCATTCGACACGCTGGCTGAGATGCTGGCCTACTGGGCGCCGGATCGGCCGTGACCGACCGGAAGAAACGCCGCGAGGAGAAAGCCAGGCGGGCCAGGACCCGGCAGCAGAGTCCGTCGGAACTCGACGGCGCCGTAGAACTGCTCGACGAGGTGCGGGCCGCGCTGGACAGCGGCGAGCCCATCGAGTTGCTGGGGATGGTCAGCATGATGATTCTCGCGACCGACCCCGCCAACAACTCCGAGGCGGAGTCGACTGACCTGCGCGAGCTCATCGGCGCGTTCATCGGGACCCCGTTACTGGAGACCACCGCGCTGCTGGCAGCGCTGAGTGAACTGCTCGACGACGGGATGCTGGCGGCCCGTTGCCGCCACGCGCTCGTCGCCCGCCACGACGCCGTGCCGGCCTGGCTCGCCCAGCTGCAGCAGACCACCGTGCGTCAGGCCATGTTGATGACTCACGTGCTGGGCGATGCCGACGAACTGATCTTGGGAGTCCAGTTTGCCGACGGCCGGGAAATGAGCAGTGCGGTCCACATCGACCACCTGCAGTCCTCTGCGGTCAAGGACGCCTTCTTCGTGCCCGAGTCCATCAACACGGTGCTCACGGTGGCCAAGGCGAGCAACGACGACCCGGATACCTCCTTTGTCGAGCTGCCCCTGGACCAAGCGGCCGCACGGTTGCGTGACGCGCTGAACCGCGAACCTGCGATACCCGGCCAGGTGTCGGACACCTGGCCGAACAGTCGCGCTCTGCTGAGCTGGGTGGCGGGCCTGCTTCCGGACTCGGAAAATGCTGCACCCCAACGTGTTTCGGAGAATCGTGGCGAGTTCGTCGATCGGTTCTTCGCCGCGCTGGTGGGCCTGCCGTTCAACCGGCCCGGATACCGCGCGCTGCTCGACATCAGTATCGACGCAGGCACCGGCGATCCACTGCGGTGGAGTAGCGCACGACTTGCTCGCCTCTTGGCGGGAGGGTTCGTCACGCCGGAACTCATCCCCGCAGAGGTCCAGGCCGACCTGCCCCGGCTGCTGCGTGCCTATGTTCCGTTCGCCCACGCCGAGGCGGGCATCCGTGACGAACTGACCGCCGAGGCGCTGGCCGCCATTGACGAGTTCGCCGACGACTACCGGGCCTCGGTGCTCGACGACGACCAGCTGGACTGAGGTCGCCACACCACCGGACCTGCTGTGATATCCGTCGCGTGGACACCGTTTCAATTGGAGATCTAAGCAATTCGCTGTCAGCATCGAAGAGGTCGTCGGTAAAGAAGATCAGACCCTGAGGCGTGTTGATGCGAACGTTCCCCAAGCAGTGTCGGTGGTATCTGCGCGCGCTGGGGCGCAATCCGTTGGTGCGGTTGTCCGATCGGATCGAGGCGTTTTCGGTCCTCGCCGTGGCAGCCATCGCGCTCATGGCGATACCACTTGCCATGCAGCTGCACCACCAGACCTACACGGAGCGCATGCATGCTGTTACCGAGCAGGCACAGACGCGGCATTCGGTGCAGGCGACGGTGGTACGCGGCAGCACCGGGTTCCCCACCGACTTCGACTCCGCGGCGTCTGTCACCGTTCAGTGGGCGGACGGCAACAAGGTTCGCACCGAGCAGATCATCAGCCCCGCCACCGTCGAAACCGGTGCGCCACTGACCATCTGGTTGGACACCGACAACGAGGTGGTCAGCGCTCCACTGCAACCCCTGGACGCCGAACTCAGCGCGCTGGGCATCGCCTGGGTCGGCTGGACCACCATCGTCCTGTTCGGCGGTATCGGTGCCATGGGCGTGCGCAGGGGACTCGACCGTCTGCGGGTCCGCGCCTGGGACCGCGAGATACGGCTGCTGACCTACAACGACGACGGCTGGGCCAACCGCCACCCATAACGGGTGGTAGCAGGATCTACACGACGATCCACGGGTACGGCTGACCGTCGCGGTCAGCGCTCGACGGCAGCAACGGCCCAGCCCCGTCGATCCCGGTCAGTCGTGCCACCACCTGGGCGATCGCGTTGGTCACCGCGTACAGCGCGTCGCCGATCAGCTCCACGGGGAACACCGCGATGGCGGCGACATCACTGACCAGGAAGATCCCCTGTCCGGCGATGGCCTGCAACTGTGACGTGATGTCGGCGGTGAAGGTGTCCACGTAGTAAGGGATGGTGGCGAAGACAGTGCGCAGGCTCAACGCCACGTTCGTCTGGATATCCGGCCATCCGTACATGTCGATGGCGTCCTGTAGGGCCTGACGCAGATTCACCGGGTCGACTTGGCTGCCCGTCAGATCGGTCAGCGGCACACCGTCGGCGTCGCCGCGGGGGCCGAGCCCGAACAGGCTCACCACCGTGGGGGTGACGTCGACAATCGAGTACTTCAGGTTCATCTTCGCGTCATCGAAGTCCGGGCCGTCGACGATCACGAACGTCGATGTCTCGTCGGGGGATTGGAAGCCGTGGCCGAAACCCTGCTGCGGCTGGTGACCATGGTCGGTCACCATGATGATGGTCCAGTCCTCGCACGTGCTCGGACCGGCGGCGCAGGTCGCGGCTTCACGTGCGGCGACCGCGTCGAGGATCAGCCCGACGTTGACGTTGGCCCTTTCGATGGCCTGCGCGTACTGCGTCGAGGCCCCGCCGTACAGATGTCCGGCCTCGTCGACCCCGGTCATGTAGGTGAACATGAAGTTCGGGACGTTCTCGTAGCCAGGATCGGTGCCCAGGATGGACTTCACCGTCTCGGCGGTGACGGCGGCGTCGGCCGCTGCGTACACCGGGTCGTTGGGGCCTTGCGGGATGTAGATCACCTCGTCGGCCGGGGTGGAACCTGCCCCGGCGATGTCGGCGACCACTTTCCAATCCGCGATTGCCTTGGTCTTGATGTTCGGGTTGTACTCCTCGAGCTGGTTGAACACCGTGGGCCAGCGGTTGTAGGTCGAGGGGGTGAAGACGTTGTTGATCACGCCACTCTTGTTGTCCCAGACGCCGGTCAGGATGGCGGTCCAGGACGGGTTGGAGATCGTCGTGTGTCCGACGATGGAGGCCGCGCCGGTGGTGCCGGTCTGCATCAACTCCCAGAAGTTCGTGTTGGCCGGATTGTCCAACACCCGGCTCAGGTTGGTGCCGTCCACACCGATCACCAGGACACGTTGCTTGGTGGGATCCACGGCGGTCGCGGTGACGTCAGCGGTGGTGGCGGCGCGGTTGCGCTCAGCGGCCGCGGTGGTGGTGACAGCCGGGGCGGCGGGTGTGGTGGGCAGCAACGGCAATGGCAGATCGCGCTGCTTGCGCTGGGGAGCCTGGGCGGCCTTGATCTCCTCGCGCGTGAGCACCGCCGGCTGCACAGGCTCAGCTGCGGTGTCCTCGATAGCGGCGGTGTCCTCGTTCGTCAGGTCCTCCGACGTCGATGCATCGGAGTCGTCGTCGGCGCCCTGGTCGTCATCGGAGGTGTTGGTGGAACCGAAGGTCCTCGACGGCGTGTCGTCGGAGTCGTCGTCGGGCTCCGGCGACGTGGTGCTCGACTTCGACACATCGTCGGAGGCCGATGTGTCGTCGTCGTCGTTCTTTTCCTCGTTCTCTTTCTTCTCCGTGCGGGTGGCGCTGCGTTCCGAGGAGCTCTCACCGCCGGGGGAATCGGCGCTTGCCGACGCGGACGACCCGCTATCGGTGGTGGTGTCGGCGTAGGCGACGCCGGTAGCCAACACGGTGCCCGCGCCGGCGATCACACCCGCGGCAGCAACACCAAGACAGACCTGTTTGACCGTCGACACAAGGCACTCCCATCACGGCGGGCTCGAAGTTGACGCAGACGTTACAAGCCGGTGCGACCTGGCGGATCGATTTGCGTTCTGCGCGTCAATAACTCACTGCGAGGGTGGCTCAGCTTTTACTCATCGAGCCGATGAAGTACGTCTCCTTGCCGGTGGGGTAGCCCCCGCCGGAGGTGGCGATGTGCACGTGATCGAAGTGGTTGGCGGTCTCGTTGCCGTAGTCCGCAGTCCAACTCGGAGCGCCGACGCCCGGGTAGTAGCCCTGGCGCCAGATGACGTGCAGCACCCCCCAGCGCTGCGCGTTGGCCAGCGCCAGCCCCGCGATCTGATTGCCGAGTTCGATGCCCTCTTCGGTGTTGTGGTCGGGGATCATCACGTCGATGGCCAGACCGTTGGGATGCCACTTCAAGGGGTCCTGGCGGTAGCCGCCGATGGTCGTCACCTCGGGGAACAGGACGCTGATGGCGCGGGCTACCCAGATGGTCCTGACCTGTAGTCCGCCTTCGGGGGTCACTCCCCGGGGAAGTGCGAACGCGATGTCGGCGGCCCCGGCGGGGACGCTGGCCAGCAGGGGTGCCGCCTCGGCAGGCGCGGCGGCCGTCGGCGCGTCGGCGAGGACGTGGTTGTGGCCGGCAGGCGCAACGGTCGGCGTCTGCAGGTGGTGGTCGGAACTCTGGGCATAGAACATTCCCGCCGACACGGCGATCGAGGCCGCGATGGCCAACCAGCGCCCTCGGGCGCTGGTCAACACCCGTTTGCTCACGGACAGCACCCTAGCGTCGCAGCGATTGCCCGGGAGCCCGATCCGAGGAGATCGATCGGGGGAATACGGTCGAGCACGTAGGCATTGTCGTGGGGGAGTCCAGACTGTGAGGAGCGCAACATGAAATTCGGTATTTCGACGTTCGTCACCGACGACGGAATCGACCCCGTGTCCCTGGGTCGCGCCATCGAGGAGCGCGGTTTCCATTCGCTGATCGTGGCCGAGCATTCACACATCCCGGTCAGCCGTGAATCGGCGTATCCGGGCGGCGGCGAGCTGCCCTCGGTCTACTACAAGACTCTTGACCCGTTTGTCACGCTGGCCGCTGCTGCGGCGGTGACGGAGACCATCCAACTGGTCACCGGCGTCGCGTTGCTGATCCAGCGCGATCCCATCCACACCGCGAAGGAAGCCGCCAGCGTGGACCTGATCTCCGGCGGACGCTTCGTCTTCGGTGTCGGGGCGGGCTGGAACCTCGAGGAGATGCGCGCCCACGGCACGGACCCGAAGACGCGTGGTGCCCTGCTCGATGAGCGCATCGAGGCCATCAAAGCGCTGTGGACCGAAGACCCCGCCGAGTACCACGGCACGTTCGTCGATTTCGAGCCGACGTTCAGTCGGCCCAAGCCGGTTCAGAAGCCGCACCCGCCGATCTTCATCGGCGGCAACTCCGATGCCACGGTCAAGCGGGCGCTGCGCCACGGCGCCGGATGGATCTCCAATCCGCTGGCGGTGGAGGATCTGTCCAAGCGCATCAGCCAATTGCGTGAGGGTGCGGGCCACGACGTGCCGCTGGCCATGTTCGGCACCCCGGTGGACGCCGACTATTGGCAGGCCGTCGAGCAGTTGGGCTTCGGCCAGGTAGGGCTGCTGCTGCCATCGGTGCCCAAGGACGAGGCGCTGCGTGTGCTCGACGACTACGCCGCGGCCGTACAGCGGTACCGGGGTTGATCTGTGAGCAAGGTTGTGGTGATCACCGGGGCGGGCAGCGGGTTGGGGCGCGCCACCGCCCGGGTGCTTGTGGAGGCGGGGCACCGGGTGGTGTTGGCGGGCCGGCGCCCCGACGCGCTGACCGAAGCGGCAGGTGGTCATCCCAATGCCCGAGTCCGCGTCACCGACGTCACGGATTCCGCGGCGGTGCGGACGCTGTTCGAGGAAACCGTATCGGTGTTCGGCCGCGTCGACGTGCTGTTCAACAATGCCGGGGTGTTCGGACCGTCGGCGTCTATCGCCGAGATCGATGACGCGCAGTGGCATCAGACGTGGCGCACCAACGTCGACGGGTCGGTGTTCTGCGCGCGTGAGGCAGCCCGGGTGATGGCGGCACAACTGCCCCGAGGTGGACGGATCATCAACAACGGGTCGCTGGCTGCGCACCGGCCGCGACCCGCCACGCTGGCCTACGCCGTGACGAAACACGCGATCAGCGGTCTGACCGCATCGATGTTGTTGGATCTGCGCGATCTCGATATCTGCGTCACCCAGATCGACATCGGCAATGCGGCCACCGCCATCACCGCCGGATTCTCGAAAGCGTTGCAGGCCAATGGAACTGTGGCCGCCGAACCCACGATTGACGCCGACCACGTGGCCCGCTCCATCGCGCACGTGATCGAACTGCCGCTGGATGTGTCTGTCCCGTCGTTGACGGTGATGGCAAGGGCCATGCCCTATTTCGGCCGCGGTTGATCTTCGAGATTCTGCGCGCAGCACAGCAACAGTTGGCTTAGGCGCTGTTGCTCGGCGCCGGACAGCCCCTGCACCATCAGCGCATCGATCTGCATGACAGCGTCGTCGGCGCCGGCGAGTCGTCGTCGACCCTCGGGTGTGAGCGTCAGGGCGCGGGAGCGTCCTCGAGGGGGAAGCCCTGCGTCATCCACCAGATTGTCGGTACGCAACGCGGTCAGCACGTCCTGCAGCGACTGTCGCGTGACGAAGCACAGCCGGGCCAGTTCGGCCGCCGAGGCGTCGGGGTGATCTGCCAGTGCCCGCAGTAGGGCGTACTGCGACATCGACAGCCCGGTGGCGCGCAGGGCGGCATCGCTGCGCCTGCGGAATGCCTGCTGCACGCGTTTGACCAGATAGCCCGGCGCATGCTCGACGGCGGGAACCTCCATGACAGGAACCTTACATCGGTAGTGCTACGGTCGGCAATGTAAGGAACCTGACATGAGAGGGAGTCATGACCACCATCCAGCCCCACGCCCCCTACGCCACGCTGATCAACGTCTTCACCGTCGACCCCGGCAAGGCCGCCGAACTCGCCGAGGTGCTCGCCGCCGCCACCGAGAGCGTCATGCGGCACTACGAAGGATTTCGTGCGGCCAACATCCACGTCAGCACTGACGGCACCCGCGTTCTGAACTACGCGCAGTGGGACAGTGTGCAGGCCTACCAGGACATGCTCGCTGACCCCGTAGCCCGTGAGCACATGGGCCGGGCGGCCGCGCTGGCGGACAGCTTCGACCCACACCTGTACACCGTGGAATCGGTGCACGCAGGCGACTGAGATCCGTCGATGGCCGACACTGGTTCGAGTGACGTCCACCGTGCTCGGCCCGAACCTGGTCATCGTCTGCATCGTGATGGCCGCTGCCGCGGCTGCCGTCTACCGGCTCGCGCTGCTGGGCCGCTGGTGGGTGGTGCCCGGTGCGGCACTGCGCTCGGCGGCGCAACTGGCCGCGGTGGCCTCCATCCTGACCGTGGCCGTGACGCAACTGTGGTCGTCGGTGCTGGTGCTCATGGGGATGTTCGTGATCGCCGCGGTGACCGCCGCCCGCCGAGCGCAAGCCAGTCACGGATCTTGTTGGTTGGCGGTGCCATTGGCAGCCGGGCTGCTGTCGGTCATCCCACTGCTGATTCTCGGCGGCGTGGTTCCCCTCGACGGTGTGGCCGTGGTTCCGGTGGTGGGGATCGTCCTCGGCGGCACCATGACGGCGGTGGCCGTGGCGTCGCGGCGCGCGCTGGACTCGCAGGTGGATCGTATCGGTGAGGTCGAGGCTGCCCTGAGTCTCGGTCTGATGGAACGGGATGCTCGCATGGAGGTCATCCGCCGCGATGCCGCCGACGCCCTGATTCCCAACGTCGACCAGGCCCGTACCGCGGGTCTGGTGACCCTGCCCGGCGCCTTCATCGGCGTGCTCCTGAGTACCGGCTCTGCCGCGCAGGCCGCTGCTGTGCAGGTGTTGGTTCTGGTGGCGCTGTTGTTGTCACAGAGCTGTGCCGTGGCTCTGACCGCTGAACTGGTGGCCCGCGGTCGGGTGCGCCGAAATGCGTTTGTGCCCAACTAAAGTCATTGCAGGACGGCGATCACTTCCCGCAGCGGCTCCGACGAGGTGGACAGATCGCCCAGGAACGGGTGTGACAGCTGCACCACGAGGAACAGGTTGGTGGCCACCAGCGCGCCGATGACCGCGGTCATCGGATAGTGCATGGTCGCCTTCTCGACCCCGTAGATGATCGCGGTACCGAGCACCATGGCGCTGGTGATGAAGATGACGGCCCACAGCGGCCAGGGCGGACCGGTGTCCGTGCGCGCCTGTAGCAGTCGCTCGGTGCGGGCTTGGCTCACCTTGTCGAGATTGGTGAAGGACGTGTTCAGGAATCTGGTCTGCACGTCGGTGCCGGGCTGAACCTGCTCGTAGGCCACGTACAGGTCGGCCAGGGCGGTATCGGCGCGGGCGCTCGCACCTCGCTGCTGCACCTCCCATTCGGCGAGTGCCGCCTGCTCGTAGGTCAGCAGGGCGGCCCGGATGC